>JBDUCS010000145.1:0-9242 GCA_040003335.1 Gemmatimonadaceae bacterium
ACCTCGAGCGCCTTATTCGCCAGCGTTGCGGAGTCGATCGTGATCTTGCGGCCCATGCGCCACGTCGGGTGCGACAGCGCGTCGGCGACCGTGGCGCGCTCGAGGCGCTCGGAAGGCCAATCGCGGAACGGGCCGCCCGACGCGGTGAGGACGAGACGGCGCACGTCGGCCGGCCGCCGGCCGGCGAGGCACTGCAGGATCGCGCTGTGCTCGCTGTCGACCGGAACGATCTCGCCGCCGCCCGCTGCGCAGGCGTCGGCGACCAGGTGGCCCGCCATCACCAACGTCTCCTTGTTCGCGAGCGCGACGCGCTTCCCCGCACGCACGGCGGCGAGGGTGGCGTCGAGACCCGCGGCGCCGACGACGGCGTTCAGCACGATCGACACGTCGTCGCGCTCGACCGCGTCGACGAGACAGCTGGGGCCGCACCGCCAGTGGTCGTTCGGGCTAGCGCCCTCGGTGACGAGCCCGACGAAGCCTGGACGAAATTCGGCAACCTGCGCTTGCAGCAGCGATGCGTTCTGGAAGGCGGTCAGCGCGGCAACGCGGAAGTGGTCGGGATGGCGCGCCAGCACGCGTAGCGCCGTCGTTCCGATGGAACCGGTCGAGCCGAGGATCGCGACGCCGCGCGGCGACGCCATCAGACGGGCACCGGCATCACGGGGAGAATGCCGATGAGCCAGTACGCCACGGGGAGCGCGAACAAGAGTCCGTCGATCCGGTCGAGCACGCCACCGTGTCCCGGTATCAGGCGCGAGCTGTCCTTCACGCCGGACTCGCGCTTGACGAGCGACTCGAACAGGTCGCCGCATTGCGTCGCGACGCTCACGACGGCGCCGAACACGGCCGCGGTACCCGGCAGCATCAGCAGATGCGCGTGCGGCGCGAGGGCGTACCGTGCGTAGACCACGGCGACGACCACGCAGAGCGCCAAGCCGCCGATCGCACCCTCGACCGTTTTTCCCGGGCTCACGGCGGGCGCGAGCTTTCGTTTCCCGATCGCCCGGCCCACGAAGTACGCGCCCGTGTCCGATGTCCAAGTGAGGAGCACGGGGAAAAAGAGAAGCGTGAATCCCGCCGCCCGATCGATCGAGCCGAGCACGAACTCGTGATAGCGGAGCGCGTAGCCGAAGCCGAGCAGCACGCCCGAATACACGATGCCGAAGACGGTGATGGCCACGGCGCCCAATGGACGCGCGGCCGGGGGCCGGTTCCAGACGGCGACGGCGCAGCACGCGAGCACTACGAGCACCGCGGACACCGCGTCGATGCGCACGAGGCCGAGCGTGCGCGCATGGAGCGCGAGCGGCACCAACGCCGCGACGCCGACGCCGAGCGTGTCGAGCGGTGTGTGTCCCGCCGCCCGCGCAATCGCGAACAGCTCCCATGCGGCGAGCGCGGCGGCGATCGACAGGAGTCCGGCGAGCGCCCAATCACCGAAATACAGCGCGGCGACGACGACGGGGATCGCCGCAACGGCGAATAGCACGCGCAGCGTCAGCTCGGAGCGCGGCACTACGCTCGCCTCACTCAGGCGATGACGCGGCCGAAGCGCCGGTCGCGATTCTGGAAGGCGAGAATGCCGTCGAACAATGTGCCGCGATTGAAATCCGGCCACAGCACGGGCGAAATGACGAGCTCGGTATACGCGAGCTGCCAGAGCAGGAAGTTGGAGATGCGCTGCTCGCCCGACGTGCGGATGAGCAGATCGGGGTCGGGACAGTCGGCCGTGTAGAGTCGCGCCTGCAGCGTCTCCTCATCCACGTCCTCCGGCGACAGCCGGCCCGCCGCGACATCTTCGGCGATCGACCGTGCGGCGCGCACGAGCTCGTCCCGGCCGCCATACGAGATGAAGAGGTTGAGCACGAGCCGCGTGTTGCCGGCGGTGCGCGCCTTGATCTCATCGACCGCGCGCGCGGCCGGACCGTTGAGCCGCGTGAGATCGCCGAGGACGCGCACCTGGACGCCTTGCTCGACGAGCTCGTCACCTTCTCTGGCGACGTATTCCTGGAGGAGCGACATGAGGGCGCTGACCTCGATCGCGGGCCGGTTCCAGTTCTCCTTGGAGAAGGCAAACAGGGAGAGGTACTCGAGCCCCGCTTCGATCGCGCCCTCGATCGCTTCGCGCACGGCTTTCATGCCGGAGCGATGGCCGGATGGCCGCGGAAGGAGGCGCTCGCGCGCCCAGCGGCCGTTGCCATCCATGATGATGGCGACGTGGCGCGGAACGGCGCCGCACACGCGAATGCGGGCGAGCTTCTCGGAGGAATCCATACGTGCGAGGTGCCGGGTGCCGGGCACCTAGACCTCCATGATCTCCGCTTCCTTGTGCTTCAACATCTCTTCGATCTTTGCGATGAAGTCGTCGTGCAGCTTCTGGAGGTCCTTCTCGGTGTGCTTCTTGTCGTCCTCCGGAACCTTGTCGAGCTTCTTGGCAGTATCGCGTCCGTGCGCGCGCGCGTGGCGGACCGCGACGCGTCCCTCCTCGGCGAGCTTGTGCAGGACCTTCACGAGATCCTTGCGGCGCTCTTCGTTGAGCGACGGCAGCGGCACGCGAATCACGCCCCCCTGGTTCTGCGGGTTGAGGCCGAGGTCGGAATCGCGAATCGCCTTCTCGATCGCCTGCGTCAGCCCCTTGTCCCACGGCGTGACGACGAGCATGCGCGCCTCGGGCGCCGCGACGTTGGCGACCTGCGACACGGGCATCATCTGCCCGTACGCGTCGACGCGCACGGTATCGAGGAGCGACGCGCTCGCCTTCCCGCTGCGAATGGAGCTGAACTCCTTCTTCGAGCTCTCGAGCGCCTTCTCCATCGCGGCGCGACATTCCTTCGTGATCTGCTGCAGCGTAGGTGGCGGGCTCATTGAACCAGCGTTCCTTCCCGGTCGCCGCGAATCGCGCGGGCGATCGTTCCCGGGCGTTTGATGTTGAGGACGATCAGCGGAACCTTGTTCTCGGAGCAGAGCGCGATCGCCGTCTGGTCCATCACCGCCAGCCCCGCGAGCATCATGTCACGATACGTGATGGTCTGGTAGAGGGTAGCACTCGGCTCTTTCTTCGGGTCTGCCGAATACACTCCGTCGACGCTCGTCGCCTTGATGATGACGTCGGCCTTCATCTGGATGGCCCGCAGCGCCGCGGCCGTGTCGGTCGAGAAGTACGGGTTCCCCGTGCCGGCGGCGAAGATTACGGTGATGCCGCGCTCGAAGTGGCGCAGCGCGCGACGCCGGATGTACGGCTCGGCGAGCTCTTCCATGCGAATCGCCGTCATCACGCGCGTCTCCACGCCGGAGCGCTCGAGAAAGTCCTGCATCGCCAGCGCATTGATGACGGTGCCCAGCATGCCCATGTAGTCGGCGCCGACGCGGTCCATTCCCATCTTCGAGAGTTGCGAGCCGCGCACGATGTTGCCGCCGCCGATGACCAACCCGACGCAGACGCCCATCTCGACGATGCTCTTGATCTCGGCCGCCAACCGCTCGAGGGTATCGAAATCGAAGCCGATGCCTCGCTCGCCGGCGAGCGCCTCGCCGGAGAGCTTGAGAAGTACGCGCTGGTAGCGGAGTCCCTCGGCAGGCTCGTCGGCCACGACCGCTTACGCCTCGCCCATCTTGAAGCGCGCGAAGCGGCGGACGACGATCTTCTCGCCCGTCTTCGACGACGCCTCGGTCACGAGGTCGGCGATCGTCTTCTTCGGGTCGCGAATCCACGCCTGCGACAGGAGGACGCGCTCCTTGTAGAACGCCTCGACCTTGCCATCGACGATCTTGCCGATCATCGCATCGGGCTTCCCGCTCGCGCGCGTCTGCTCCTCGTAGATCCGACGCTCCCGGTCGACCATGTCCTGCGGCACGTCCTCCTTGTTCACCGCGACCGGCTCGGCGCTGGCGATGTGCAGGGCGATCTCCTTGACCAGAAGCTTGAAGTCATCGGTGCGCGCGACGAAGTCCGTCTCGCAGTTCACTTCCACCAGTACGCCCACCTTGCCGTTGTGGTGGATGTAGCTCGCGATCTGCCCTTCGCTCGCCTCGCGGCCGGCGCGCTTCTCGGCCTTGGCGATCCCCTTCTTGCGGAGCTCTTCGACCGCCTTATCCATGTCGCCCGCGGTCTCTTCGAGCGCCTTCTTGCAGTCCGCGATCCCCGCGCCGGTGCGCTGGCGGAGCTCGGAAATGTCTTTCGTACTGATCGTCATCGCCATCGGTCGATCTCTCAGGTGTCAGGTTCTCGTACTCGTCACGTCCTCTCACGAGAACGCCGCCGGGGATGCCGGCGGCGCTCGAAAACTACTTAGGGCTCGCGTCGAACACTACCGCCGGATCGCCGTCAGTCACCCTCTGCGGGAGCATCCGCGTCGGCAACCTCACCGGCATCGGCGCCGTCGGCACCGTCGGCACCGTCGGCACCTTCGACGCCCGGCTCGCCTTCACCGCCCGTCTTCAATCGTGCGGCAATCGCTTCCGGCTTGGCACGGCGGCGGCGCGGGCGGCGGCGGCGACGCTTATCACCTTCGTCGGCCGTCTCGCTACCACGCTCGCTCGAGTACGTCGTGGCGCCTTCCTGCTCGTCCTCTTCCTGGCGCTGCGGGGCCGCCTGGCGCGCTTCGAGAATCGTGTCGGCGATCGCGTGCGTGATCAACTCGACCGAGCGGATCGCGTCGTCGTTGCCGGCGATCGGCACGGTGATCAGGTCGGGATCGGCGTTCGTGTCGACGATGGCGACGATCGGAATGCCGAGCTTGTTCGCCTCGGTCACCGCGATCTTCTCCTTCTTGGAGTCGATCACGAACATCAGGCCGGGCACGCGGGACATGTTCTTGATGCCGACGAGGTACTTGCTCAGCTTGTCGCGCTCGCGCGACATGAGCAGCTGCTCCTTCTTCGTGTAGTTCGAGAAGTCGCCGCCCTCTTCGCTTCCTGCCTCAAGCTCCTTGAGACGCCGCACCTGCTTCTTCACCGTCTGGAAGTTCGTCATCATGCCGCCGAGCCAGCGCTCGGTGACGAACAGAGCCTGGCTGCGGATTGCCTCGGCCTGCACGATCGCCTTGAGTTGCCGCTTGGTGCAGACGAACAGGATGTTTTCACCCCGCATGATCGTCTCTCGCACCAGCTTCTGCGCGATCTCCAGCTGCTTCATCGTCTTCTGCAGATCGATGATGTGGATGCCGTTCCGCTCGGCGAAAATGAAGCGGCGCATCTTGGGATTCCACCGGCGCGTCTGATGGCCGAAGTGGACGCCCGCTTCCAACAGTTGCTCTAGACTGGGTTGTGCCATGCTGTGTCTGATCCTGACTCGGGTTGTTGTCCGCCGCCTCGGTCATCGTCGCTTGCGACCGGAACGATCCGGCACCCGCAGCGGCTCGCGAGACGTGTGAGATGTGTCGGGTGTCGGGTGCCGCAGTCGGGTGTCGACACCCACTCAGGACACCCGACGCCCGTTGCGCGCTAGCGCTTCGAGAACTGGAACTTCTTGCGCGCCTTTGGGCGGCCCGGCTTCTTGCGCTCGACCGCGCGGGCATCGCGCGTGAGCAGTCCGAGGCCGCGCAGCTTGGGACGGTGCGACTCATCCATCTTTACGATCGAGCGGGCGACGGCGAGCCGCAGCGCTCCGGCTTGGCCACTGACACCACCGCCTTCGAGCGTAGCCGTCACGTCGAACTTGCCGAGCTGGTCCGTCGCCGTGAACGGCTGCTGGATCGCCGTCACGAGCGACGGACGCGGAAAGTAGTCGCCGAGCGTGCGCCCGTTCACGACCCACTTGCCCGAGCCCGGTCGTATGTAGAGGCGACAGACCGCTTCCTTCCGTCGGCCGATCGTATGAATGACGCTTGGGTCGACGGCCATTATTCGGACTCGCTCTTCTTGAGGTTCAGCACCGTTGGCTGCTGCGCCTGGTGTGGATGCTCGGCGCCGGGATACACGCGCAGCTTGATGCGCAGCTTCTGCCGGCCGAGCGCCGTTTTCGGGAGCATGCCATGTACGGCCTTCTCGATCACGCGCTCCGGATGCTTCGCCAGCACGTCGCCAATGGGCGTGAAGCGCTCGTGCCCCATGTAGCCCGTGTGATGGAAGTAGCGCTTCTGCTCGGCCTTGCGGCCGGTCAGCTTGACCTTCGACGCATTGATCACAATGACGTTGTCGCCGGTGTCCATGTGCGGCGTGTACATCGGCTTGTGCTTGCCGCGAATGATTCTCGCGACCTCGGTGGCGAGGCGCCCCAGGACGACGCCATCGGCATCGACCACGATCCAGTTATGCTCGATGTCCTTCGGCGTGGCGGTGTAGGTTTTCATCTGCGTCGTGAATTGCGCGGTGAAGCGGGCCGGCGACCATGGGTCGCGGCCAGCGATTTATGACAGACATACAAGCTAGATAACGAGTTAGCTGGAAACAAGGGGACGGTGCGGTTCCGCATTTCACCATCCGTCATCCACAATTCCGCTATTCGAGCTCGATCAAGAGTGCGCCCTTCTCCACCGCCGTCCCTGGCGTCGCCCGGACCGCCTTGACGACCCCCGCACTCGACGCGCGCAGCTCGTTTTCCATCTTCATCGCTTCCATCACGACCAAGCCCTGGCCCGCGGACACTTGGTCGCCGACCGCGACGCGGATCCGAACGATCAGGCCCGGCATCGGGGCGACGAGCGGCGCCGGCCCGGATGCCTTGGCGGAGGCGGCGGAGAGATCGCGAATGGCGCGCGCGCGCTCGTCGAGCGCTTCGACATCGTGGGTGAAGCCGTCCATCCACAGCGAGTAGTGCCCGCGTCCCTCGCGTCGCCGGACTACGACGCGGTACACGCGATCGCCGACGGTCACGAGCCGCACCGGGGTCCCCTCGACTTCGTCAACGCGCGCGCGATCGCGCGATCCGTTCACCTCGACCATTTCTCCTTGCACGTCCACGTCCACACGACGGCCGGCGACGCTCACGATGTACTTCATGCATCCTCCGGCACGAGCTCGCACACGGTCTCCACGTGCGCCGTCTGCGGGAACATGTCGAAGGCGACAAGCGATGCGATCTTGTATCGCGGCATGCGAGACAAGTCGCGCGCGAGTGTCGCCGGGTTACAGCTCACGTAGATGAGCGCGCGCGGCGGGAGATCGGCGTCCTGCAGTGCCAACGCGAGGTCCGGATCGACGCCGGCGCGCGGGGGGTTGAGGATCACGACGTCCGCCGGCAGCTCGTGCGCCATCACGAGCTCCGCGCGCCCGGCGATCACGCGCGACTGGCCCGTGAGACGCCGTCCGCACCACGCGGCGGCCTCCGGATCGAGCTCGATTGCCGTCACGCGAACGCCGCGCTCGGCCAGTGCGACGGCGAGCTCGCCGAGTCCAGCGTACGCGTCGATCGCGTCCATCGGCGAGTGCGCCATGGCGACGTCGAGTACGTGACGGCGGAGCAGCGACGCGACGTCCGCGTTCACCTGCGAGAACGACGCGCCCGGTGCCTGCGTCCCCTCGCGGCGATGGAGCAAGCGACGGGGTTTTCCCTCGCCGATCCACCACAATGCCGACAGCGATCGTACGCGTTGAAAGAAGACCTGGCTGTGCGGCCACGCTTTGCCGCCTTCGATCACGCACGAGAGGCCATCGCCGGCCAGTCGCACGGCACCGCGCAGCGCCGTCGCATCGGGCAGATCGCCGCCCGCGTCCAGGACGTCGCGCCACACTTCGATCACACGCTCGTGCGTGATCGGGCAATCGGCGAGCGAGAAGACGGTGCCGGGGTCAGTGAATGGATGCAGGCCAGCGCGCCACCCATTCGGTCCTTTGCGCATCGCGAGCGTAAGCTTGCGGCGATAGCGCCACTCGAGGGGACTCGCGATCACGCGGGGGAGCGACACTGGCCGGCGCCCGATCCGCTGGAGGCTGTCGGCAATGATGCGCGACTTCGCGGCGAGCTGCGATTCGTAACTCATGTGCTGCAGCTGGCACCCGCCGCACTTGTCGGCGGTGTAGTGCGCGCACGCAGGCTCGACGCGGTCGGGCGACGGTGTGATGAGCGCGCTGAATTCGGCACGCGCGAAGCTGCCGCGCGGCACGAGCTCGGCACGCCCCACGTCACCGGGCGCCGAGCGCGGCACGAAGACGACGAGCCCATTCGCGCGCGCGACACCGTCGCCACCGGCGGCGATCGACTCGATGCGGATTTCGGCGTCGCGCATCAGCGCTCCCGCAGTCCGTCGAGACGCGCCGCACTGCGCCACGGGTCGCGCGCGGCCGCGGTCGGCGCGCCCTCGCCCGCCCGCGAGGTGCCGCGCCGGCGGACACGCTCGTCGTCGGCCAGCAGCGCTGCCGTGATGGCGACGACGTCTACGTCCGCCGCCGGCGGCGCCACCGACTGCAGCGACGCGAGCCGGCGCTCGAGCCACTGGATGTCGACGGCGCCGCGCTGGTACTCGTCATCATCCATCACGCGGAGATGAAAGTCGCGCGCGGTCTCCACGCCTTCAACCGTCAGCTCGAGGAGCGCGCGGCGCATGCGCGCGATCGCGAGCGGGCGCGTGGGTGCCCACACAATCAGCTTGGCGAGCATCGGGTCGTAGAAGAGACTCACCTCGCTCCCGATCCCGATGCCCCCATCCCAACGCACACCGGGGCCGCCGGGAAGCCGCAAGTACGAGATGCGGCCCGTGGATGGAAGGAAGTCGTTCGCAAAATCTTCGCTCGTGATGCGGCACTCGATCGCCCAGCCCCGCGGGGCGATCTCCGCCTGCGCGAACGGCAGCGGTTCGCCCGCCGCGATCCGAAGTTGCCACTGCACGATGTCGATCCCCGTCACGAGCTCGGTGACCGGATGCTCCACCTGGAGCCGCGTGTTCATCTCGAGAAAGTAGAACTGACCGTCGGCATCGAGGAGGAACTCGCACGTGCCGGCGTTCACGTAGCCCGCGGCTCGCGCGGCGCGCACCGCCGTCTCCCCCATGCGCGCCCGCAGCTCGGGCGAGACGGCAACGCTCGGCGCCTCTTCGATCATTTTTTGATGCCGGCGCTGAATCGAGCATTCGCGCTCACCCAAGTGCAGCATCGTGCCGTGCATGTCGCCGAGTACCTGAACCTCGACGTGACGAGGGCCGGTGATGTATTTCTCGACGTAGACCGCATCGTCGCCGAAGGCGTTCTTCGCCTCGCGTCGGGCCCCATCGAGCGACGGCTCGAGCTCGGACTCTTCTCGCACGACGCGCATGCCCTTCCCGCCGCCGCCGGCCGCCGCCTTGAGGAGCACCGGATAGCCGAACTGC
>JBDUCS010000146.1:0-9239 GCA_040003335.1 Gemmatimonadaceae bacterium
CCATCGTTGCGGTCGGCGACGTAGCCGTCGAGCGACATGGACATGATTGCGACAACCTTCGACACTGCGTGCTCCTTTCGAGGAATGGAGACTCGGCCGAGGCCGAAGTGGCGCGCACGAGATGCTCGAGTTCGGCGCGCTCGGTCCGCGTAAAGGCGAGGTCCAACGTCGTGGTAAACTCGCACGTCGCCGCTGCAAGACGGATGCTATCAACATTTTAGATGGAGTCCACTAGTGGACCACTTCTGAAGCTCTGATGGCAGGGACGCCAAGCGCCACGGGTGCGGTTCTGGCTCTAAGCGCTCGGCCACCGGCGGGAAGCCACATCGAAAAGGCCTGCGGCGCAAACAGGAGCGCGGTCAGGGCGACGAACGCGAGTGCGCGCCGGACGCGGGTAAATGGTATGTTCGCAACCCTATCGCGTGAGCTCGGAAAACAAAAACAGCTTCGAAAGCGAACCCCGACGGTTCAGAACTTCACGACGAATCCGACGAGCGGCAGTCCCGGGAAAAATCCGTCGGGGATCACGTTCGCGAGCGCGAGGTCGACGCTGATCTTTTCGCCAAGAAAGCGAACGCCGCCCGACACTGCCTGATGTTTCGCGCCCGGTACGAAGTAATTCTCGGTGATGAGGGCGATGCGCCGGCTGACGCGGAGGTTTCCTCCGAGCATGATGAACGGGCGGTCGTACCAATGCCCGTCGACGAAGCCGGCGGCGACTCCATAGGTGACCGACGCGTCGGGATGTCCGCTCGTTCCAACCAGGTAGACCGTGCCCGCGTTCCCGCCGTCGCCGCTCGACGTGATCGCCTTCGCGAGCAACGCCCCGGCCGCGAGATTGAAGGTCGAGTCGCGAACGAGCGCCACCTTCGGCGCGAAGTAGCCGATTTCCGCACAGGCACCCGAGCAAGGAAAGAGCGAGATGCCGCCCGAGACCATCACGCGATCCGTGACACCGTAGGCAACTTGCGGAAAGAAGAGCTCGTGGTCGGCGAAGTACCCATCGCCCGCGGCGAGCGTGCGACCGGTCGGAGCAAGAAAGAGACGCGAGCTGTTGGGATCGGCGAACCAGAGCTCATTCCCGTGGATCGCCGTGCGCGAATAGGTATGGACGCGAGCGATGAGCTTGGGGTCGAGCAAAATGTCGCCGGCTGATCCACGAAATGTGGTCGACCTTTCGCCCACCGCGATGAAGCGGCCGATGAGTCGCGAGCCGTCGACGAGCTCGACCTCCTGCACCTGCGACGAATCGGCCACGTGCAGCTCCCGGCGCACGCGCTCGGATATCTGGGCGCGCGCCACCGACGCGCCGAGGACGATCAGGGCGATGCTCGAGACGAGTCGGGCGCGCATGCGGTCTCTCCGGAGTGGTGGGTGGCGTGGTCGACGGGGTGCAGACAATGAATCGCGACGCCGTGACCCGGCCGTGACTCGCGCGTTCTCGCGGAGCGTCGAAGCGACAGCGAAAAACCCCGCTCGGCGAAAGGGCGCCGGGCGGGGCTTGCCCTACCGAACGAGAAGGGCGGCTACCAGCGATAATGTCAATGTTGGTGGTTCGCAACGGCAGTGGCTGTTCCGGCCCCATCGTCCTTCAAATACCGATCGAAGAACTCGAGCATGTCCTTCAGCATGGCGCGTGTATTGTCCGCGCGATACACGTAATAGGTCTCGTGCGGGTAATTGCGATACTCGACGAGCTTGGCGCGCCCGGCCAGTGCACGCGCGAACTCGAAGGCCGGATAGTAGGTATCGAGCTCGTCGAGCCCAGACCCGTGAATGAGCATCGTCGGTGTCGTCACGTCGCCAACCTTGAGGATCGCGGAGCTCCGCCGGTAGATCGAATCGACCGCGGGGGTCGAAGGCCAGTGACCCAGCTCGTACTCCAGCAGTTTACGGTGTTGCAGTACCGGTACTTTAGAGTGAAAATCTCGCACGTCGCCATAGCCGGAGCCTGAAATCGCCGCTTGGAACACGTCAGGCGCAAACGACACCGCATACATCGTCAGAATGCCGCCGTAACTGATGCCGGTAATCCCGATCTCGTGAGAATTCACGTAGGGTTGGCTCTTCGCCCAATCGACGCCCGCGACGACGTCCCGGAGGTCGCCGTGCCCCCAATCGTGGTTGTTGGCATTCTCGAAGTCTTTTCCGTAACCAGAACTCCCGCGCACATTCGGCGCGATCACCGCGTAGCCGCGGCTCGCGAAGAATTGCGGCTGGAGCTGGAAGGCGTCGGCAAATTGGCTCGTCGGTCCGCCATGCACATACATGATCACCGGCACGCGTTCGCCGACGCGCAGGCCTTTGGGCTTCCAGAGATAGGCGTTGATCGTGAAACCGTCGCTGTTCCAGCTGATCTTTTCCGGCGTGATCAATTGCGACGCGAGCTTGCCGCGGTCGGACCACGTCAATTGGGTCGCTGTTCCGCCTAGTGTCGAGACCACGAACAAGTCCGGGGGGGTCGTCGCCGTGCCGTAGACGTAGGAGAGCTGGCGACCGTCCGGCGACCACTCAGCCTTTGACACCATTCCGGAAGTGGTCCCCGCCACCGTTCGCGCGGCCCCACCGCCGACAGGCACGACCTTGAGCGTTTGCGTGCCGTTCGCGATGGAAAGGAATGCGATCAGCTTGCCATCTGGTGAGATGCGCGCCTCGCTTTGGTCGGCCTGCTCCGCGGCGAGCGGATGAGGCTCCCCACCGGTCAGCGGTGCAAGCCAGTAGTTGGCCCAGCCGCTGCGCTGCGAACGGAAAAGGATTCGCTGGTTGTCGGGAAGTACGCGCGCGAATCCAAACGAGGCACCCTGGCGGTAATCGAAGTAGTCCCGATCGGTGAGCACGTGACGCGGTTGACCGCCGGCCCGTGGTACCGCGAGCACTTCATGGTCAATCCAGTCGTCGTCCATGCGAACAAAGATGATTTCGCTGCCATCTGGCGACCACGATGGGAACACCTCATACCGCGGATCAGTCGTGATCCGTTTCGCGTCACCCGCATCGACGTTCACAACCCAGATGTCTTCGCTCCCCATCCGGTCATTGGCCAGTGCGATCCACTTGCCGTCTGGCGAGAACGAGTAGGAACGCACGTGACCGGCAATCCGCGACACCCGACGTTCCACTTTCGTAGCCGGATCCAGCACGAAGATGTCGTTGCCCCCACTCACGCCCTTTACGTAGGAGAGGCGTCGTCCGTCCGGAGACGCCTTCAGTTGTAGGTTGGCGCGCGATACTGGTTGTGGATCGTTCGTCGCGAGCGCCCCGCTGATGCGCGCCGCCGTTCCTCCCCTCGCTGGCACCGCCCAGAGAGCGCCGTCCTCATTGCTCAAGTAGACCACGCGACCATCGGTGAGCCAGACGGGAGCGTCCGCGCCTACGACGGACTTGAAGGCGACGAAGTCCGCGACGGACGGCCCGAGGGGTCGCGCCTGCGCGGAACTGCTCCGGCCGGCTGCGAGCACCGTGACAAGCGCCAATGCGAGCGGTGCGATGGACCTAGACATATTCGACCCTTGGAGTGGGGGTTCAATGCAAATGCCCGTTCAGGACGAACCGAGATGCATTTCCAAACGCGTACCGCTGCGAGTTGCCGCGAGTCGTCGCGAGTCGCCAGGCCTCGGCCGCGTCTAATTCGTCGCCGTTTTGGCTGTGGCCCGCTTGACGACGGTATCCATCATGCGGACAAGCTCGGCATTCGTGAACGGCTGCCACCCATGGGGCTTCATCGGGCGGCCGTACTCAAACACCGCTTCCGCCTTTGGCGTCGTTGTCTCCTTCAAAAACGTCTCCATCCGGTACACAGCAAGGTTCAGATAGTAGTTATCCATGTCGCCGACATAAACATGGATCTTGCCGACGAGTGATGGACCGACTTTGGGCCAGTTTTGCTGGAGGTAATACGTGAGGTCATAGCCTCTGTCGCGCATATACAGCGCGACGTCCTTGTTGATGTGTCCCGTCCGCTTGTCCCACATCGGTTTCGGGTAGCCGTCGGGGCCGACGGGTCCGTAGGCCGCGTCCCACGCATTCATTTGTTCGCCACTTCGCTCATGCGAGCCGAGCACGGCCTCGAGCTGGCTCAGCATGCGCATCGACAACAGTGGCTGACCCTCCTCAGTGCGAGACATGAATCGTTCGGGAACGACCCATGTCGTGGTTGCATTCACGTTGGGCACGAAAGCGCTCGTGTCCTCGTAGACGTTGGTCATCTGGTAATCGCGAAAGTCGACCGGATCCGGATACAACGTCCACGTACCGCCGAAGAAATCCGGGTGCTGGATCTGGAGCGCAATGGACTCCCATCCCCCCGTCGACCCGCCCGTGAGCAATCGCGCCGATGGCTGCGCGATCAGTCGGTACTTCTGCTCGAGCAACGGGATGAGCTCGGTCAAAAGCGCATCAGCGTATGGCCCATTATTAGCCGAGTTCACCGCATACGAGTCGTCGTAATACGGTGTTGGATGCTGGAACGTGATAGCGACCATGCGTGGAAAGCCGCTGCCCATCCACGCTCGCGCGAACTCGAATCCCGGCTCCCTGGAGGTACGCGCCAACCGGGCCATGCGGCGGTCGGCTGGCTCGGACTTCATAGTATCGGGATCAAAACCGAACGGCGCTTCGAGTCCGAAGTGTCCCTGGATGTAGATCGCGGGGTAGAGCTGTGTGGGTTCCTGATCGAAACCGACGGGTAAGAGCACGGTGGCGCCGATGAACATGGGTCGGCCCCAGAAGGCGCTCAGCAGTTTGCTCTGGATCCGGACGCGCTTGACCCATTTGGTGTCGGGTGGAATCTCGACGGGCGGCAAAGCGCGGGTGAGGGAGAGCGCGATCACTGCGTTGCGGTCTACATGCACGCGTTGCACGTCGCTGACGAGGTTACCAGGCGCCCGATTGAAGTGCTGTCCTTCCCACTGATCCATGTGCGCCCAAATCACGTGGCCATCGGCGCGGTGAAACTGCGTATACACGTTGAGTAGGGCCTGCACGTAGTAGTCGCCAGGCGGTATGTCCGTGATGCTCTTGAGCGGAAACCCAAGGGTCGCAGCTTCGATCGTGACGGCGCGTCCTGGCGCGAGCGCGCTCACGTCCATACCGAAGAAGGGAACGCTGCCGCTATATGACCCCGCTTGGACTCGCGGTTCGCGATCGTTCGTGCGCGAGAGGAAGACGAACACGCGCCCGGTCGTGGGTGCCGATGCGGCTGATGGCGCGAGCGTAATTTCGGCGCGCTGTGCGCGTGCGCGGGTCGGCGCGAGCAGCAGAAGTGGAGCGATGGCTGCGATAGTGAGCGCGCGGCGCGATGGGGCCAATCGCATCGGGCAATCCTCGAGTGAGTGGGGCGTGGTCGTTCGCTGGCTCAGTCGCGGCGATCTGCGCCGCCGCGTCTAGCTCGTGGCAATCCCTCGCGCCGCCGCTTCGACCGCGGCGACAATGTCGTCCGACCGAGTGCCGGCCGCGACGCCGCATTCTCGTGGCCGACGGTCCCGCGCGACGATCGCGGCTGTTACGGGCTGGCGAGGGTCGCGCCGATCTCCGCTGCCGCGCGCCGTCCCGAATCGAGCGCGCCCTGCATCCACCCGGGCCACGCCGACGCGTGCTCGCCTGCGAAGTGCACGTTCCCTTCTGCGGGCGCGACGTGCGGCCACAGACCGACGACCTGACCAGGCTTGAACCAAACGTAATCGCCACGCGCGAACGGATCTTCGTCCCAGCACTTCGACGTGCCGCCCTCGAAATGCTCGCGCATGCCCGGGAACACGCGCTCGGCTTGCTCGAGTACGTAGCTGACGCGCCGCTCAGGCGCCATGGCGGTAATGCGCCGCGCCGCCGGCCCGCACGCATAGTTCTGGATGATGCCCCGCGGCCCAGGTTGATACGCGGTGCCGTGCTGGAAGCCGGCGACGTCGAGATCGGTCGTCGCGTCACCGGACAAACCGGCCTTTTCCCAATAACGCTCGCGTACTTGGAGATACACGCGAGCTACCGACGTGTACTGCATGTCGCGGATTGCGCGCTCCTTGGCGGGCGAGAACGCCGGCGCGACGACGATGTGGCGCAACACCGAAAACGGAATCGCGCATACGAGATGATCTGCCGCGATGCGATGCATCGCGCGCGCGCCGGCCGCGTCGCGCACAGTGAGGGTCACGCCGTCGGTCGCGTGGTCGATGCGGGTGACTTCGGCGCCGTAATGAATGCGATCCTTCAGCCGTGCAGCGAACGCGTGCGGCAGCCGGTCGTTCCCGTCGCGCACGGTGTAGTTCTGCCGGCCGCCTAGACGAAGCGCACCATCGCGCAGGCCGGCGAGCGCGCTGTACGTCTCCACGCCGTCGCCCCACAGATCGTTGTAGCCGAGTCGCATGAGCGACACCGCGCCGCTGGACGCGCCGTGCGAGCGCCACAGCTGCGCGAGCGTGATCTTGTCGAGATGCTCGAGCTCGGCCGGCGGCCACGGCGAGCCGGAGGGGCCTGGTGCCGCGGCCTGCACGGCGGCGAGATCGCCGCTCTCGTAGCGCTCGCGCATGCCACGTAAGCCGAGCGTACGCTCTTCGTCGGTGAGCGCGAGCGGCCAATCCGGCGATTCACCACCCGAACGCCAGACGAGCCGCTTGCCGCGCACGACGTACGTGCGGGCCAATGCATCGCGCGCGCTGGTCACAGGGACCAGCGCAAGCTCGAACAGCTTCGCGTAATGCATCGTCCAGGGGTGATGCTCGGGTAGAAAGATCGCGCCCGCCTCCGCGTGCAATCCGTCCGAGAACGGCTCGCGAATCGTCCACACGCGCCCGCCGGGGCGCGTGCGCGCTTCGAACACGGTCACGTCGTAGCCCGCCGCGCCGAGCTCGTACGCGGCAACGAGCCCCGCGAGCCCCGCGCCGATGATCGCGACACGCTTCCCGTCGCCATGCGATCGCGGCAGGCCGTCGAAATCCGCGGTCGGACCGCGCATCGCGGCGAACGCGGGATGGCGAAGTGGTGAGAGCGCGGTGGCGCCGGCGATCGCGGCGCCGCAGGCCAGAAACTGTCGGCGACTGACGGGCTCGGACATAGCGGTGCCTCCACTCTCCGATCGATTCAGCGATATGTCGTGCGCGTCACCGAACGTGGCACGCGGCTGTGCGAATTGTCAATCCACCGCGAACATCCACTCTACCCGCTTGACCCTCATCGACGGCTCCGGCTCGAACTCGAAATACGATCGACGCCGTGCCCTCGACGCTGTCGGAGCGCCAGCCCGAGCTGCCATCGGGAAGATGTTCGATGTTCTTCGGCACTCCAGGCGCGCGCCGCACGTCGTCGAACGTCGATTTCCTAAGCATGAGCTGCAGCGGCGGCAACACGGGACCGGTCGCGGGAGCGTACGCGACGATCGTGAGCCCCGGATAGTGCAGTTCGTGAATCGTGTCGGTCCGGCCGGCAGGAACGGATGGCGAAGCGGGTTGACACGCAATTGTTCAGCGTCCCGAGCCGATACCACAGCCGGTTAGCGTCAATGTCTGCGCGAGCAAGAGGAGAGATATCGGTGCGCGCGCGTTGCGCGGTCAATGGCGAGGTGGTACCGGACCGTACTCGAGAAGAGGTGAGCGCACGAGAAGAATCGAGCCGGCGTCCGCGGCGGGAACGTCCGGTGATTACGCGCCAGGCGGTCGGTATTCGATTGTCTTCTTCGTGGCGCCATCGACTTCTTCGGGAGTCATGAGCATGACCGTCTGCGCTCTCGCCGCGCCACTGGCAGCCACCGCAAGGCTCACCGCCGCCGCCGTGGCGTTGTCTGGAGCCTCGGCGATCAAATAGAAATCGTCGCTACCGAATGCGAAGTAAAAGCTCTCCAGACGGCCGCCGGCCTTTTCAATCAGACTCTGAACCGCTGCCCGCCGCTTGGAGCCGCCATCCTTGAGCAAGCCCTTCACGCCTTCGACGGTGTACGAGCCGTGAATGAGGTACTTGGCCATTCGCCCCTCGAGTTGAGTTGAGGCGGGTACATAACACTTCCGGTGTAGTCCCGCAAACCACTCGAGGCGTCGCGGTGCAACCATGGAGCTCAGCGTCCAGATCCGATCAACGTAGAGTGATGCGTGCGCTCGACGTTTTGGTGTACAGCCACGGCCAGCGCGACCGTTTAGTCGGCCTCGAGCGCCGTCTTAGGATCGACCCCAGCCGCACGCAGTGCCGGGACCAAACTCGCTACGATCGCTACGCTGACGAGCACCAGGCCCACCGTCGCGAATACCACCGCGTCGCGCGGAGACTGATTGAACAGCAACGGACCGATCCACCTGCCCGCCGCGAGCGCGATGACACTGCCGATGGCGATGCCCGCCATTGCGAAGCGCACGCTGTCCATCACGACCAGTCGCACAACTCCGAATCGTCCGGCGCCGAGTGCGATCCGTACGCCCAGTTCGTGCTTTCGTTGTGTGACGGTGTAGGCGATCACGCTGTACAGGCCCACGGCAGCGAGCACGAGTGCCAGCACACCGAAGGCCGTGAAGAGCGTTGCTCCAACAATCCAGGAACGCATCTTCGCGTTGACATTGTTCGCCAGTGGCGTGACCGTGGCGAACGCCGTTCCCGGCATCTCGCGCTGAAGCGCGCGACGAAGCGGCTCCGCAGTCACACGCGGGTCGGAACGCGTGCGGACGAAGAGACCACCTTCCTGTGGCTTCCACTGGAGTGCCGGCATGTAGTAGAAGAAAAGCTTCGACTCCGGCTCGATCGACGCCGAGTGAATGTCCTCGGCCACCCCGACCACGTATCGACAGGGCGGCATGGAGTCGAGGCCGACCCTGACGCATCGGCCGATCGGATCCTGCCCGGGCCAGAGCACGTTCGCCATGGACTGGCCGACG
This sequence comes from Gemmatimonadaceae bacterium, assembly GCA_040003335.1. Taxonomy (GTDB): domain Bacteria; phylum Gemmatimonadota; class Gemmatimonadetes; order Gemmatimonadales; family Gemmatimonadaceae; genus JALZAE01. The sequence goes on from JBDUCS010000146.1 coordinate 8,847, forward strand.
ACCAAAACGGGACGCGTCTCTCCACGGTCCGCGGTCTCGAAGCCGCGCCCACGCAATATCCGCGTTCCCATCACGGCGAAGTATTCGGGCGATACCGAATTGAAGCGGAACTCGCCGAGCGATCCCAGGGAATCGATACCCGCCACTCGGAGCGCATAGGACGACATCCCGCCAAACGGGATCGACTCTCGCAGTGTGGCGTGCGACACGCCGGGAACGCTTCTGGCTGCCTCGAGGAGACGGAGTCGGAGCGCGACGGTTGCCGCGCTGTCGAGCCGCGCGTCGCGCACCTCGAGCTCGACGACGAGTACTGAGTCCGCGTCGAAGCCACGCTGCACACCGCGCACGTTCCGCAGACTCTGCACGAACAGCCCCGCGCCCACGAGCAGCACT
>JBDUCS010000147.1:0-9205 GCA_040003335.1 Gemmatimonadaceae bacterium
TAAATCCTGTCAATCCTGTAAATCCTGTAAATCCTGTAAATCCTGTAAATCCTGTCGAAAGCCGCCGAGGACGCCGCGCGATCTGCTCAGCGCGACGATGCCTTCGTCTGACAGGATTTACAGGATTTAAAGGATTTTACCGGATTGCTGGAGCTGGGTTTGGCTTGACCGGTTCAATCGGCGCCCTCGCTGGCCTAGCACCAAGAAGTCCCGTCAATCCTGTAAATGCTGTCAAGAAAGGAGCGAGGAAGGCGCCTGCTTACACCCGCGGCGCCGGCTCCAACATCATCTCGTCGACGTAGCACCAGCCCCAGTCCTCGCCGGGCTCGAAGCTCCTCATGATCGGATGCGTCGACGAGTGGAAGTGCTTCGCCGCGTGCGTGCCCGGCGAGTTGTCGCAGCAGCCGACGTGGCCGCACTCGAGACAGAGCCGCAGGTGCAGCCAGCGGCCGCCCGCGGCGAGACACTCCGCGCACCCCTTGGGCGTCGTGGGCGTGACGTCGCGTACGTGATCGAGATGGGTGCATTCCGTCCGCATGACCGTCCTCCGTTGGCTTACACCGTGGTACCGAGATGCGCGTGCACGAAGCTGACCGCCATCGCTCCCTCGCCGACGGCCGACGCCACGCGCTTCACCGACCCGCTGCGCGCATCGCCGGCGGCGAAGACGCCGGGGAGGCTCGTCTCGAGAAAATAGGGTGCGCGCTTGACGAGGCGCCACGATTCGGCGACGAGCGACGACGCCTCGATGGCTGGCCCGGTGAGCACGAATCCCTTGTCGTCGAGCGCGACGCATCCGCGCAGCCAGCCGGTGTGCGGCACGGCGCCGATGAAGATGAAGAGCGCGCGGGCGCCGACGGTGATCTCGTCGCCGCCGTCGCCGCTATCGGCGTCGACGCGCGAGAGCCGCACGCCGGTGATGCGGTGCTTTTCACCCTCGAGGCCCGACACCACACGCCCGCGGTGCACGGTGACGTTCTCGAGCCCGTCCACGCGGTCGACGAGATAGCGCGACATGCTCTTCCCGAGATCGTTGCCGCGAATCACGACGTGTACCCGCCGCGCACGACGCGCCAGATACACCGCGGCCTGGCCCGCCGAGTTGCCGCCGCCGACGACGACAGCCTCCTCGCCGGCGCACATGCGCGCCTCCATGTCGGTCGCGGCATAATAGACGCCAGCGCCCTCGAACTCACTCATCCGTGGCACGTCGAGGCGCTTGTACTCGATGCCGCTGGCGACCAGGAGCGCGCGCGCGTGGAGCTTCGTGCCATCATCGAGCGTGACGACGCGATCGCCGCCCATGATGCCGAGCGCTTTCACGGTGCGCGGCACCGAGAGCTCGGCGCCGAACTTCTGTGCCTGCAGCGCCGCGTTGCGCGCCAGCTCGCCACCGGTGATACCAGCCGGGAATCCGACGTAGTTCTCGATGCGCGAGCTCGTCCCGGCCTGGCCGCCCGCGGCGACGCCGTCGATCACGAGCGTGCGCAGCCCTTCCGATGCGCCGTAGACGGAGGCCGCGAGTCCCGCCGGACCGGCGCCGACGATGATCAGGTCAAAGACTTCGTCGGTGTCGATGCGACGCTCGACACCGACGTAGCGCGCGAGCTGCGAGACGGTCGGATTGCTGACCCACCGTCCGTCGCGGCCGATCACGACCGGCGTCGCCGATGTCGCGACGCCCATCGTCCGCAGCAGCGACTCGGCCTGCGGGTCGGATTCCAGGTCGAGGAACGTGTGCGGCACATCGTTACGCATGGCGAACTCGATCAACGCGTGCGCGTCGGGCGAGTAGCGCGAGCCGATGATCTTGATGCCCTCGAAGCCCTGGTCGAGCAGCATCGTACGCCGCATGAGGAATGCCTTGAGCAGAATCTCGCCGAGCTCGGGGAGCTCGCTCACGACGCGTCGCAGCGCTGCCCGCTCGAGAACGAGCACCTCGCCGTCCTTGGCGACGCGCGCCGACACGAGAGCGACCCGTCCGGACAACATGTCGACGTCGCCGGTGAAATCGCCGCACTCGTGCACCGCGACGACGCGCGGCTCGTCGTGCGAGCTGTCGATGATCTCCACCGCGCCCGCGAGGACGACGTAAAAAGAGAAGTCGGGATCGCCTTCCTTGAATAGCAGCTCGCCCACGACGACGCGGCGCGGCGTGCCACGCGGCCGGAGCGCGGCGATGTCGCGGTCGCTCAGCTTCGGGAAAGCGATGTCATTGTCGGTCGGCATGGCGGTCGAGGTGGTGGAGGTGTCGATGGAACGGGCGCCCGGCCGGACAAGTTGCAGACCGGCGGCGCGGGATGCACCTGGACGCTCCATTTTCATGGGTGTGTGAGCGCCGCGTTCACCGCGGTGGCGTTCGATCACCTGTCGCAGAGCGCGCTGTACTTGGCGGGGACGGGCATCGGGATGATCGTGGTCGGTACGTCGGCGCCGCGGCGCTCATCACGATGTTCGTGTGCGGTCTCGCGCGCGATCGCGGGTGACGGTGTCGCGAAGCCTCGTCATCAGCGGGGCGAGGGCGCGCTCGGTAGGAAAATGGGGTGGGTGCAGCGACAAAAGCGCGTGGCGACCGAGCGTTCCGATCGCCACGCGCCGAACTGCCGCTCGACGCCTCTGTCGGTCAGTGACCGGCGTGCGCCGGCACCGCTGCTGGCAACAGCACGCTGTCGATCACGTGAATCACGCCGTTCGAGGCGGCGATGTCCGCGGTGACGACCTGCGCGTTGTTCACGTAGACCTTGCCGTCGCGCACGACGATGTCGAGCGGCTGGCCGTTGACGGTCGTCGGCCGGGCCCCGTTCGCCTTTACGATGTCGCCCGCCATCACTTTGCCCGAGACGACGTGAAACGTGAGGATGGAGGCGAGCTTTTCCTTGTTGGCGAGCAGCGCCTCGACGGTACCGGCCGGCAGCTTCGCAAACGCGGCGTCCGTCGGAGCGAACACGGTGAACGGCCCCGCCCCCTGCAGCGTTTCGACCAGACCGGCGGCCTTGAGGGCGGCCACGAGCGTGTTGAAGTTCCCTGCTTCGATGGCGACTTGGGCGATCGTTTTCATTGGTGGTTTTTCCCGTGACATGTTTTGCGCCGACGAGATCGCCGGCACGGTGAGCAGCGCCGCGAGCGCGGCTGCTGCATAGAGCGTCATCTTCATCGTGAGCTCCAAATGTTGTGTAGGGGTACGGTGGTTCAGGCGCGGGCCGCGCGAGCCGGCGCGACCCAGCGGCGCTGGATGCCGCGCCACTGGAGCGCCTGATAGAGGGCCGCGAGACCGACGAGCAAATAGACGGTGCGGCTCAATGGCGAGAGCGCGCCGAACAGCGTCGCGACGAGATCGAACTGCGCCGCGCCGACGAGCCCCCAGTTCACGCCACCCACCACGAGGAGCACCGCGGCAACTACGTCGAGCTTCTTCATTGGATCCTCCGGTTACGCCGGTAATTGAGTGTTTATGGACTTGCTGGCGACGGACCCCTGAGCCGATCTGTCCAGCGATTGTCCAACTAATCTTACCTGGTCGGCATCATTTGTCAAGCATTTGTCCAATTTATCTCTTGACATGTGGTGGACCGACAACTAAGATCATGCCATGAAAGCGCTTCCGGATGATCTGACCCAGACGCCCCGCCACCCGATCGCCGTAGTGGCCGAACGAACCGGGCTCTCACAGGACGTGCTGCGCGCGTGGGAGCGGCGGTACCACGCGGTGCAGCCGAAGCGCGGCGCCGGCGGGCAGCGCCTCTACTCCGACGCCGACGTCGAGCGGCTCGTGCTCCTGTCGGCCGCGACGCGCGCCGGCCGCAGCGTCGGACAGGTCGCCCGGCTATCCACCGACGCCATTACCGCGCTGGTCGGCGAGGACGCGCAGGCGCGCGAGCGGCGCGACCCCGCGGAGGAGACGGCCTCCGATGCGCGAGACGTGGTGAGCATGTCGCTCGCGCTCGCGCGAATGCTCGACGGCGCGGCGCTCGACGAGGCACTGCGGCGCGCGGCCGCAGCAATGGGGATGCCGGCGTTCCTCGAATCGATCGTGACGCCCCTGCTGCGCCGCGTTGGCGACGAGTGGCATGCCGGTCGTCTCACACCGGCCCAAGAGCACCTCGTCTCGGCCGTGCTCCACGACATCATCACGGAAACGATGCGCGCCTTCGTACCGCGTCACGGTGCGCCGAAGATTCTCGTGGCCACGCTGGTCGGCGAGCGCCACGTCATCGGCGCGGCGCTCGCCGGCGCGGCCGCCGCCGTCGACGGATGGCACGTGGTGTATCTCGGAGCCGATCTGCCCGCGGCCGAGATCGCCGACGCTGCCAAGGCGGTAGGTGCGCGAATCGTGGCGATCAGCGTGGTCTATTTCGAGGATCGCGAACGCGTGCTCGGCGAGCTCCGCGCGTTGCGCGCGCGGTTGCCCGCCGATGTGACGCTGATCGTGGGCGGCAACGGTGCGGCGTCCCTCGCCGACGACCTCTCGGTGATGGATGCGCGGGTGGAATCGAGCGTCGCCGGATTGCTCGCCGAGCTGCGCCGCGATCGGACCGACGGATAGACGACGCCGTCGTGTCCGAGGCGGACAGCAACCGCAAATTCCCGCCGGCCGCTTAGGATGCGGCGGCGATCCGTCGCAACATGCCCGCGAATATCAGCCGGTGTATCGGATACAGGCCATACCAATAGACCAATCCCGCGAGACCGAGAGGGTCGAAGATCGCGGTCTGCCGAATGATCGACCCACTCCCCTGCGGCTCCACCTCGAACTGGAGCCACGCGCGCCCTGGCAAACGCATCTCGGCCCGCAGACGCAGCAGGTGGTCCGGCTCGAACGCTTCGACGCGCCACCAATCGATGTGACCGCCGACCTCGGGTTGCTCGGGATGGCGGCGGCCGCGGCGCAGGCCTGGGCCTCCAACCCACATGTCGAGCAGGCCACGCACGCGCCACAGAATATTGGCGTAGTACCAACCGGCCTTGCCGCCGATGCGGCGAATCGGCTCGAACGCCTGCGCGGGAGACTTCGCCGTCACTCGCGTGTGCGTCTCGACGAGACGTGAGCCGTATCGGCCGCCGCCCCACGGCGTTGTCGTTCCGCTCGAACATACCGCGTCCGTCCAGAGCGTTTCGGCCGCTTCCCGATCCTCGCTGCGAAGCGCTCGACCGATCATCTCGGCAAGACCGACCGGCCGGATCGCAAAGCGCGCGAGCGCCGTTGAGTCGCGCACGATCGTGGGATTCCGCATTCCCTCGACGAGCGGCTTGCCAACGCGCGCGTAGACGGGAGTCACCAGTCCAAGCCACAGGCTCGAGAGATGTGGCGTCAGCAGCGGCACGGAGATCAGATACCGTCGCAGCCCCCGCTGCCGCGCATATTCGCGCATGATGTCACCGAACGACGAGACCTCGCTGCCGCCGATTTCGAAGATGTGCTCGTCGCACTCGATGTCCGCGGCGGCGACGAGGTACGCGATCAGGTCATCGATCCCGATGGGTTGCGTAGGTGTCGACACCCAGCGCGGACAGATCATGATCGGCAGTCGCTCCACCAATGCACGAATCAGCTCGAACGACAGGCTTCCGGAACCAATCACGACGGAGGCGCGAAACTCGATCACCGGCACTCCGGTGGAGCGCAACGCCTCCCCTGTTTCCTGACGGCTTCGAAGATGAGACGACAGGGCGGCCGAAGGCTCACCCAATCCACCGAGGTACACGATGCGGCGCACGCCGGCAGCTCGGGCGCTCTCCGCGAAGTTGAGCGCGCCCTCTCGATCTTGCGCTTCGAAGGCGGAGCCCGCCGCCAGGGAGTGGACGAGATAGTAGGCGACGTCTACACCGGTGAGCGCGCGGTCGAGCGAGGCCCGGTCGAGCACGTCACCCGGTACGATCTCTATCTCACTCGGTATCCGCGCGCGAACGGACTCGGGGTGCCTGGCCATGCAGCGCAGCGATCGTCCCCGAAGCGCGCGCACGAGTCGCCCACCGACGTAGCCGGAGACTCCCGTGACCATTATCAAACGCGTAGACATCGATTCTGGGCTGAGCGTTTTTCGGGTCGCCTACGGCAGCTGATAGCCCGGGCCATGCACCGCCCGGCCGGGCTTTGCGCCCGTGTGCTTGCCGTCGATCACGACGTCGACGCCGTTCACGATCACGCGGCGGATGCCCGCCGAGATCTGGTGCGGCTGCTGATACGTCGAGCGGTCGGCGACGGTCGCCGGGTCGAACAGCACGATGTCCGCGTACATCCCCTCGCGCAGCAGCCCGCGATCCGAGATCGACAACCGTTCGGCGACGGCGGCGCTCATCTTCCGCACGGCGTCCTCGAGCGGCAGCACGTGACGGTCGCGCACGTAGTGGCCGAGGATGCGCGGATAGTTCGCGTAGCTGCGCGGATGGACCATCGCTTTGGTGGAGTCGGGATCCATGCCGCCGGCGTCCGTGCCGAACTTCATCCACGGCTGCTTCATCTGCAGCTCGATGTTGTCCTCCGACATGAGGAAGTACATCGCGCCCAACCGTCCCTGCTCGGCCAGCGTGAGCTCGATCAGCACGTCGACCCACTCGCGTTGTTGCGCCTGCGCGATCTCCGCCAGCCGCTTGCCCTCGAACGCGACGAGTGCGGGGGTCTGGAAGCCGACGATCATCACGCCCTGCGGCGTCGCGAGCTGGCAGAGGTTCTCCCACTCCGTGCGCTCGGTGAGCACCTCGGCGCGGATCTTCGCGCGCGTCGCGGCGTCGCGCAGGTTGGTGAGGAGCTTCCCGTCGGCCGATGCCCACGGCGGAAGACAGGCCGCGAGCCCGGTGCCGCCGGCGGTCCAGACGTACATGTCGGCGCTCACGTCCTGCCCCGCGGCACGCGCCGAGTCGATCTTGGCGATCGCGCGCGCCGCCTTGGGCCAGTTGCGTACGCCCGCCGCCTTGAGGTGATAGATCTCGACGGCCACGCGTCCCTCGCGCCCGATGCGCAGCAGCTCGTCGATCGCCTCGAGGTAGCTATCGGCCTCCGAGCGCATGTGGCTGATGTAGACGCCGCCGTACGGCGACATCGCCTTCGCTTCCTCGATCAGCTCCTCGGTCGACGCAAACGTACCGGGCGGATAGATGAGCGCGCTCGCCACGCCGAACGCGCCGTCGCGCATTCCATTGCGCACCGCGGCGCGCATCGTGTCCAACTCGGCGGGCGTCGCCGGCCCTTGGGCCATCCCTTTCGCGTACATGCGGAGCGTGGTCGCGCCGATGAACGAGCCGAAGTTCGCCGACGTACCGTGCCGTTGCATCGCATCGATCCACTTCGCGAATCCATGCTCGCCGCCAAATTCCGGTACGGCGCGCGCCGCCACCGGGTCGGCGCTCCCTTCCGATGCAACCGTCAGCGCGTTCGCCGGCGCGTTGGTCCACCCCTCGCCCATGATCTCGGTCGTGATGCCTTGGGTGATCTTGGACACGACGCGCCCGTCGCCAGTGAGAAAAGCGTCGCGCGAATGACTCTGGATGTCGATGAAGCCCGGCGCGACAACGAGGTTGGTGGCGTCGATGCGCTTCGCCGCCGATGCACGGGCGAGCATTCCCGCCGGCGTCACACGCACGATCCGGTCGCCGCGCACCGCGACATCGCCGTAGAACCATGCGTTGCCGCTGCCATCGACGATCTTGCCGTGCTCGATGATCAGATCGTACGCGCCCGCGGGCGCCAGCGCGCCGAGCGTCGACGGGCCGTCCGAGCGCGGGGCCGACTGGCAGGCGGCGAGGGATGCGGCGGCGATTACAAGCGTGGCGTATCGAACGGTCATAGCATCACCACAGAAAATGTTTTTTCGAGTCGCGCCGTCAAGCCGTGTTGCGGGATCTTCGACCGCGCATGTCGGCAAATCCCGAGTAGAACGGGTCAGGTCGAACGAGGCGTCGATGATCTCACGGCGAGCGCCGAGCCGCAAATGGGAACGCACGTCGGAATTGCTCGCCCACCGGCGCTCTCGATATTAGTCTGTCGCGCTCTCGCCGGCTGGACCGGCTCACGGAAAGAGGTGTGATCATGACACCCAATCATTCGCTCCGGCTCACGCTGCTGATGGAGCCGCTGGCGATTTGTCGCCTGGCGATGAATGCCGCGCTCCCCGATTGGACGACTGGCGCCACGACCTTTCTCTCGATGACGCGTACGCACACGGAGCTCTCGATCGTGGCCGACGAGCGCGCGATGCCGGCGGGACTCGACGCGGCGCGCGGCTATCGCGCGTTGCGCGTCGAGGGGCCGCTATCGCTCGGCCTCGTCGGCGTGTTCGCGTCGCTCGCCGCGCCGCTGGCGGCCGCGGGCATCCCCATATTCCCGGTCGCTACCTACGATACCGACTACCTGCTGGTCCGCGACTCGGAGCTCGAGGCGGCGATCGAGGTGCTCGGCGACGCTGGACACCTCATCGCACGGGCGACGTAGACATGTGCGGATCGCGATGCATCGCCCGGCGCCCAATGCTCGCTTCTGGAGTGCAATGTCCACTGTGATCCGATTCGCGGCCGAAAGCGACGCGGCCGCGCTGGCCGAGATCTATGCCCCGGCGGTGACGGAGCGCACGACGTCGTTCGAGCTGGTGGCGCCGACCGCGGCCGACATGGCGCGGCGGATGAGCGCGCTGCGCGAGCGCTATCCGTGGCTCGTCTGCGAGAGCGACGGTCGCGTGATCGGGTATGCCTACGCATCTCCCCATCGCGAACGGCTCGCCTATCAATGGTCGGTCGACGTGTCGGCCTACGTGCGCGACGACGCGCAGCGACGCGGCGTCGGCCGCGCGCTGTACACGGCGCTCTTTGCCATTCTGGCGATGCAGGGCTATCGCACGGCGTACGCCGGCATCACCCTCCCCAACGCGGCGAGCGAGGGGATGCACCGCGCGCTCGGATTCGAGCCGGTCGGCATCTACCGCGGCGTCGGCTACAAGATGGGCGCGTGGCGAGACGTCGTGTGGCTCGCGCGCTCGCTCGCCCCGCGCGTCGACGATCCGCCGGCGCCGCTGCCGATCGAAGCCGTGGCGGGCGACGACGCGATCGCGCGCGCGATCGCCGAGTGCGAGACGCTCTTGCGGCGGGCAGCCGCGCAGAGCTGAGGAATCCCTACGGCCAAGAGCAGCGCCTGGTGACCGGCGCGACCAACCGTACCTTTGGCGGGTGAAACCGACCTTCTTTGCGTCACCGACCGACTTCCGCGCTTGGCTCGCTG
>JBDUCS010000148.1:0-9205 GCA_040003335.1 Gemmatimonadaceae bacterium
GGCTACGAGCTGATGGTCGCCAACGACGTGCTCCGCGGCCGGTTCCGCGACGGCTTCGTATCGCCCAAGGCCGTGACGCCGGGCGAGACCGCCGAGTATAAGGTCGACCTGCACACGCAGGCGTACCGGTTCAAGAAAGGGCACCGCATCATGATCCAAGTGCAGAGCAGTTGGTTCCCGGTGATCGACCGCAATCCACAGACGTTCGTCCCCAACATCTTCACGGCGAAGGCGAGCGACTTTCGGGCCGCGACTCACCGCGTCTTTCGGTCAGCGCAGCATCCGTCCGGGGTGAGGGTTCAGGTGGTGACGGAGCAAGTCCCGTGAGCATCCACTGATCGCTCGCTTCAGGGCATTTACCGGAGTCAGCCGCCATTCGCGGTGAGGACGATCGAGCGGACGCGGCCTTCGTCGGTCTCGTCCCAGGCGCCTTCGTCATCGGGGAGCGGCTTCCGAAAACGCACGCGGTCGTTCGTGAACGAACTCGTCGTGCGCGCGAGGCGTGTGCCGCGGACGTGGATCTCGCGAACGCCGCTCGCGCCGACGACCTGGCGTGCGCTCTCCTCACGGATGCCGCCGCCGGCCATCACCGCGATGCGGCCGGCCGCGCGCGCGACGAGCGCGCGGAGCGTTGCGACGCCGTCGAGCGCCGTCGCCGCACCGCCCGACGTCAGCAGCCGCTCGATGCCGAGCTCGATCAGCGTGTCGAGCGCTTCGGACAGGTCGCGCGTCAGATCGAACGCGCGGTGGAAGGTCACCGGCCGATCCCCCGCCGCCGCGACGAGCGCGCGCGTCTGCGCGGCGTGCACGGTCGCGCTCGCGTCGAGCGCGCCGGTGACGATGCCGTCGGCGCCGCATGACCGGGCGATGGCGATGTCGCGCATCATCACCGCGAGCTCGGCCTCCGAGTAGCGAAAGCCGCCGCCTCGCGGTCGCACGATCACGAAGACGGGGACGCCGACGCGCTGTTTGACGGTCTCGATCATCCCCGCGCTCGGCGTCGTCCCACCGTCGCTCAGCGCGTCGCACAACTCGATGCGCGCCGCGCCGCCGCGCTCAGCGGCGAGGGCCGAGTCGACCGAATCGACGCACGCTTCTACCAGTACGGTCATGCCGGAACGATAGCGAGCGCGGTACGAACGCGCGTTGCGACGACGATGGCCGGCGAGCGCGAAGCCGGCAGGCCGGCACGAGCGCTTGGCGCTACGCGGCGCAGCGGATGCGCACCGTTGTTCCCCATGGGTCTGCGACGAGCCACTGCGCGCCGGCGGGCGTGACGGCGTAGCCCGCGCCGGCGAGGCTTTCGGCCGCGGCGGCGGCATCGCCCTCGCTCGGCATCACGATCTCCCACTCGACGAGCCGTGCGTCGTCGTCGCTCGCACTCGGCGCGCCGGCCGCCCACGTGTTGGTGCCGAGGTGGTGGTGATAGCCGCCGGCCGAGAGGAAGAGGGCGCCCGGGTAGCCCCACACGACCTTGTCGAAGCCGAGCGCATCGTGGTAAAAGGCTTCCGCGCGCTCGAGATCGCCGACGTGGAGATGCACGTGTCCGATCGTCGTCCCGGCCGGCATCCCGCTCCATGGCGTCGCGCCGCCGGCGCGCAAGAGATCGCGCGCATCGAGCGCGATGGTCGTCATCGCGATCTGCCCGCCTTCGTAGCGCCAGGCGCTCCGCGGCCGGTCGGCATACACCTCGATACCGAGGCCGTCGGGATCAGTGAGATAGATCGCTTCGCTCACCAGGTGATCGGACATGCCGGTCTGAGTGCCGAGCTGGGCGAGGTGCGCGAGAAAGCGCCCGAGATCCTCGCGGGCCGGGAGGAGAACGGCGAAGTGAAAGAGACCGAGGAGTCCGCGGCGCGGCACCGCGGCGATGCCGCGTCGCTCACGCAGCTCGACGAGCGGCGGGGCATCGCCGCCATCGTGCGCGCCGAGTGTTGCGCGCACGGTATCGCGCTCGAGCGTGCGGAAGCCGAGCACGCGCTCGTAGTAGTCGAGCGAGCGCGCCAGGTCGCTGACCTGTAAGACGACGCGCCCGAGCCGCGTCGCCGCGGGGAGCCGATACCCCGGCGGGGCGATGCCCGCCGCCGTCGTCGTCGTGGTCTCGCCGGTCATCGCCGATCCCGCGAGAAGCACCCCGACGACCCGCGCCGCGCCTTCACTATCTGGTCGCCTTCTGGATCGCCTCGGCGATCACGTTCGCCAGCTGGCCGTCCATCGTCATGGTCGTCGTGCAGAGCTGCGGGTCGCCGGCGAAGCCCATCGGCTTGGCGATCGCCGTCACGTGTGTCGAGACCTCCGTGCCGGCGGCGCTCGGCACCAGCTCAGCCACCAGCTGGATGTTGATGTCGTAGCGCGTCACGTTCGGGATGCCGGCGATCTCGCCGCAATCCAGGAGCGACGTCAGCGGCTTGTTGCCGATCGGCGACCGCGAGCGCGCGCGTTGGCCACTGATCACGTGCCCGACGGTGTCGTAGCGCGACAGCTCGAAGCCGAACGTCTTGAAGATGCCGGCCATCGCGCCCCACGCGCGGTCGAGGGGGACTGCCACCGCACGCGTCGTCTTGCGTGTCTCGGAATAGATCTGCTTGCCGAACACGCTGCTCTGCGTCGACACGACCATCTCGGGTCCGGTGACCGCGGTCGCCGGTGTGTCTCCCTTCGCCGCGGGAGCCGGTGCGGGTGGGTCGGCCTTCTGTCCGGACGGTGCGCTCGCGCACGCCGCGAGGGCGAACAGGCCAGCGATCCTGACGATCCGCATTGGAAGTCTCCAGTCACCGAGTCGGCGACAGGTTATCGCTTTGGCCGCGCGCTAGCCAGGCCGTCGCCGGCGGCGCCAACATCACCGCAGAGGCCGACCAGGAGATCGGCCTCTGCGGGCTCCGCCTAACGAGCGAGCGGCGGCGTCGATGCCGGCGCCCGCCGGTGGTGTGTCGCCTGCTCGTACCCGTACGCGAGCGTGATCAGCCTGTCTTCGCGCCACGGACGGCCGAGCAGCTGCAGTCCGGCTGGGAGCGTGCCGCCGCGGACGAAGCCCATCGGCACGGTGATCGCCGGGAAGCCCGTGCTCGGCGAGAAGAGTTGATTGTTGTCGCCGGCCGGCGTGTTGAGATCGCCGATGAGCCGCGGCACGTTGCTCCACGTTGGGTATGCCAGCGCATCGAGCTTGTTGTCGTCCATCACCGCGAGCACGGCCCTCCGGAGCTTTACGCGAAATTCCTCGCGGCTTTTGCACCCCGGCGAATCCTCGGGCGGAACGTCGACCGCCTGCGCGTCGGCGAGCCGCTTCTCGATCGATGGATGGAACCGGCGGGACTTGATGATTTCGTCCAGCGAGTGCACGGGCACCTGGCCGCCGCGCGTTGTGAGGTAGCGGTCGAGATCGTACTTGAACGGCGAGCATTGCCCGGTCTGCGCGCGCAGCATTGCATCGAGACTGTCGACGGCGACGGAGTCGACGATCTCGGCGCCGTGCGCCCGCATGACCTTCAGCTCGGCGCGGAAGAGTGCCACCACTTGCGAGTCGGCGCTCGGCCGGTCGTACGCCTGGTGCAGCACGCCGACGCGCGCGCCGCGGAGGCCCGTAGCGACGAGCGCCGTCATGTAGCCGTTCGCCGGCACCTTGCCCTCGCCGCGCGCCGTCGCCGAGTCGGCGGGATCGGGTCCGGCGATGACGGAGAGCACGGCGGCGGCGTCGGCGACGGTGCGCGCCATCGGCCCGGTCACGTCCGCGTTCAGAAACAGCGGCACCACACCGCCGCGGCTCACGAGCCCCATCGTCGGGCGGATGCCGACGAGACTCTGGAACGAGGACGGACCGCGAATCGAGTTCCCGGTGTCGGTGCCGAGTCCGACGGTACCAAAACTCGCGGCGACGGCTGCGGCGGTGCCGCCGCTCGAGCCGGCGGTCACGCGGTCGAGCGCGTATGGGTTCTTCGTGTAGCCGGGAAGAATCGAGCTGACCGTCTCGTACGGGCTGAACGCGAACTCGGCCATGTTCGATTTCGCGAGCACGATCGCGCCGGCGGCGCGCAGCTTGTGGACGACGAACGCGTCGGCCGCCGGCACGAAGCCCGTGAGTGAGAGCGAGCCCGCGGTGGTGCGCAGGCCGGCCGTCTCGTAGTTGTCCTTCACGATCACGGGGATGCAGTGCAGCGGGCCCGCGGCGGGCGATCGCGCCGAGATGCGATCGAGGCTGTCCGCCGTGGCGAGCGCGGCGGGATTCACGAGCACGATCGCATTCACGGCGGGCCCGCGCTTGTCGTACGCGTCGATGCGCGCGAGGTAGTGCTCCACCAACGCATGGCACGTGAGCGTGCCGGCGCGCAGCGCGGCGTGCACGCCGGCGATCGTCGCTTCGTCAACGCGGAAGGATGCGGCGCGTTGCGCGAGCGGCGCGCGCGGCAGCGCGAGCGCGAGGAAGAGCGCGGCGGCGGTTCGCGGAGTCATTGTAGCAGCTTGGGATCGAGTGTGAGCAGGCCGAGCGCCAACGCATCGAGAATCGCGTGCGCGGCGACGACCGGCCAGAGCCGGCGCGTGCGCAGGTAGTACAGCGACCACAGCACGCCGACGGGCAGGATGCCCATCACCGCGAGCGGTCCTTCGTAGAGATGCAGCGCGACACGCAGCCCCACCACTACCGCGAGCACGATCGCCGGGCGCCGCTCGCGCAGCGCGTTGGCAACGATGCCGAGATAGAAGAACTCCTCGAACAGGGGATTGATCATCACGACGACGATGATCACCGTCCACGATGGCGTGCCGCTGGCGGTGATGCTGGCCGCTTGGCGCGCGAGCGCGGGGGCGACGAGGAGCATCGTGAGGTAGCCCATGGCGTAGCCCGCGTACGCGCCAACGGCGAGTCCGAATCCGCGGAGGGCGTCGCTCGGCGCCAGCGGATGCGTCACGGCGATGGCGCGCCACCCGCGGCGCCAGAGGAGCGGACCCCACGCCACCACGAGCACGGACTCGAAGGCGATCGTGCCAAGGAGCCGGACATCGCTAAACTCCATCGACGACCGGCCGACGCCCAGCCACTGCCGCACGAGCGGCGACGCCCCGAACAGCGCGAGCACCGACGCGACGACGAGCAGGAGCAAACCCGTCGACATCGCGGGCGGCCGTGATTCCGTGTCGATTCCGGGAGCGGACATGGCGGACATGGCGCAGGCGAGGTGTACGAGTCAAGAGCGCGTCTAAACGAAAAGACGCTGAGCGGGTTCATACGGATGACCAACGGCGAAAACGTAACGCGTGAAAACGTAAGCGGCGGTCGAGATACCGAACAGAATTTACGCCTTCACGTTTTGCGTATTCATCTCAGGTGAGGCCACACGAATGGGAAAGCTCGCATCCGCCCTCGTCGCGCTCGTCGCGCTAGGGTCGGTCGCCCGTGCTCTCGGGGCGCAGCATCCCTTGCGTCACGCGACGGACGGCATGGAGATGCGATTCGCCCGCTCGCAGCCCGTGCTCGGCTACACCCTGCGCGTCGACAGCGCCGACCTCACGAGCATCACGGTGGCCATTCGCATCCGCGGCGGGAGCGACACGATTCGGCTCGCTCTCGCGGCGCATCCGGAATACGACGACCGTTTTTTCCGCTACGTCGAAGACGTGCGCGCCGAGACACCGCGCGGCGCGGCGGCGGTGACGCGAGAGGACAGCGCGCTGTGGCGTGTGATCGCGCCCGGCGGCGAAGCGATCGTCCACTACCGCATCCACCTCCCCGCCCAGAACGGGCCGCAGCATCCGGCGTGGACGCCGTATCTCACGCCGACCGGCGGCCTGGTCGGCGGTCCGCACGCCTTCATGTACGTACTCGGCGCCAATCTCGCGCCGATGCACGTGACGCTCGACATCCCGGCGAGCTGGGACGTGGCTACGGGTCTCGAGCTTACGAGCGATCCGCGCACGTTCTACGCGCCGAGCGCGGATGTGCTGATCGATTCGCCGGTGCTCGTGGGACGGCTGCGGAACTGGCGATTCATCGTGGATGGCGTGCCGCACCGCATCGCCTACTGGCCGCGTCCCGACGCGGTGCCGTTTGATACCGCGCGCTTCGTGGGTGGAGTCGAGCGCATCGTTCGGCAGGCGGTGGGACTGTTCGGCCGCGCGCCGTACCGCGACTACACGTTCTTGTTTCAGGACGCGGCGTGGGGCGCACTCGAGCACGCGAACTCCGTCACGTTGGGCGCGCCGAGCGATGAACTCGACAAGGCACCGCTGGGCTACTTCGAGGAGATCGCGCACGAGTACTTCCATTCGTGGAACCTTGTGCGCATTCGCCCCGAGGGACGTGGCGCGCTCGTCTACAAGCAAGGGGGCCAGACGCGCGGCCTCTGGGTGAGCGAAGGCTTCTCGATGTACTACGCCGACGTGCTGCTGCGGCGCGCCGGCATCCCGCTCGCTGACACGACGCGCATCACACATCTGCAGGGTTTGATGGAGCGCTATTTCTTCAGCGCCGGGGCGCATGCCGTGTCGCCGGAGCGCGTGAGCCTCGCCGAGTACGGCTCGGCGCCCGGCGCGCTGGGCGACTACGTCGGGAGCCCTCACCTGCAGGGCGAGCTGATCGGCACCGTGCTCGACCTGGCGATCCGCGACGCGACACACGACACGCGCTCACTCGACGACGTGATGCGGACGATGCTGGATCGATTCTCCGGCGAGCGGGGCTTCGTGACGAGCGACGTCGAGCACGTCGTCGCCGACGTGTGTGGCTGCGACATGCATCCGTTCTTCGAGGCGCACGTGCGGGGCGCGTTCCCGCTCGACTTCGATCGCTATCTGGCGATGGTGGGACTGCGGGCGCGCGTGACGTGGTCGCCGATGCTCGGCGACGATCAGCTGCCGGCGCGCGATCTCAGACTTCGCGGTTGGGAGGAGGCCGGGGTGTTCCGGCTGCAGCTGACGAATCCGGCCAGCGTGTGGGGAAAAGCGGGTCTGCACACGGGCGACCGCCTAACGAGCGTGAACGGCGGGCCGATCGGCACCTGGCCGGCGCTTCGAGCGCTGCTGGGAAAGTTGAAGATAGGTGACACGGTGCGCGTGGAGGTGGCGCGGGCGACGGGGGCGTACCGCACGACGGTGGTGATCGCCGGCTACGAGCGGCCGAACGTGAGGATCGAGGAGCGGCCTGGCGCGACGACGGCGCAGCGCGAGCGTCGGACCTCGTGGCTGGCGGCGGCGCGGTGATCGGTGGCCGGTCAGGTAAGCCCGAACACCGAACACCGAACACCGATCACCGTTCACTTGGGGTCGAGCTTTCTGCCCGCGTTGAGATTGTCGAAATTCAGTATCGTATTGAATACGAGGAAGTAGCTCCCAATCGTCATGCCGCGGTAGATCGGATTGTTGGCGAAGAGGACGACGTGTCCCTTCTCCATCGGCACGTCGACGACGACGGGGCGCTGCGCAACGTCGGTGCCGTCGAGAAGACCGGAGGCGAGGAGGTCGCGCTGGTCGGCAAAGCGGAGCGCGACGCGCGGACGCTGGTCGACCGGGATGATGTTGAGGGGGTTGCGCAACTGCTCGTCCTGGATCGGCACCGCTTGCCACGGTTGCACCGTCGGCGGTGTGGGCGCGGCATACTTCGGGTCGAGCGTCGGGAAGCCCTGCACGACATCCGGATCGTCGGCGAGGCCGCGGCCGGTCGCGCGGCCGGCGCCGCTCCCGAACCGTCCGCCCCGTCCTTGCCCGAGCGTGTTGCTGATGGTGAAGCTGTCGCCGGAGCCGCTGTAGACGGCGAGGTTGTCCATCCCGCCATAGACGATCGGACTTGCGTCGTCGACGAGCTTGGTGTGGAGAAGCGAGCCGACGACGTGCAGCCGCGGCGGCGAAGTCGCGCTTACGCCGTGGGCGAGTCCGAACTGCAGCGCGAAGTCCGTCGTGTTGTCGGCGGCGACGAAAACACCGCCCTTGGCGACGAAGCTCTTCAGGTTGCCCAGTCCCTGCAGGCCCATGCCCGGCCGAATGTCATCCGTCTGGGCGTAGGTACCGATGTTCGGCGTCTGCGGCGTGTTCTTCCATGGCATGGCGTTGCGCCACATCGGGAGCCCGTCGACGATTTGCTGCGTGCTCCCGCCGGCGGGTGGAAAGAGAATCACGTCGTACTTCGCGTTGAGGTTCGGCGTCTTCGCGAGCTCCTGCACGCTGATGTAGTCGAACGGGATCTGCAGGGCATCGAATGCCTGGCGCCACCATCCTTCCGTCTGCGTCGAGATCCAGGTGTGCACGATCGCGACGCGAGCCGCGCGCGTCGGGTGCACCTGCACGGTCGGCGCCGCGGCGAGCGCGTACGCCTTGAGGCCGAGCTCCTTCGTCGCCTTGTCGAGATCGCCGGCGGCGATGCCGCGCACGAGAAATGAGCCGCGGTTGAACTTCTGTCCCGCCGCCTCGAACGGCTCTTCGGCCGCCTGGATGTCGGCGCTCTTGAAACGGTAGCGCAGCGTGGCGAGTGCGTTGTCGGCGTTGTGGTTGATCGCGAACAGCGATCCGGCGCCGACGATGCCACCCGGCGCGCCGACGGTCGTCAGGCGCTCGACCGGCGCGTCCAGCACCTTCGCGTCGGTGACGCGCACGGCCTGCACGGCGAAGTTCTCCGGGAAGGACCAGCCGGTGTCGTCGTACGGCGTCTTCTGTGGATCGCTCGGGCTCCAGTACTGGTGATCGAGGAGGGCGTCCGCGATGCGCGAGTACGGCTGGTCCATGCGAATGATGTAGCTGCCGGCCGGAAACTCGCGCATTTCGGTGCGCATCTCGGTGTGGATCTCGGTGCGCAACGGCGCACTGTCGGCTGCGGCGCCCGGCCCCTGGCCACGAGCCCCTCTTGCCGGCCTCACCGGCACCGGCACGCTGAACGACGCCGTGGCGCGCGAGATCTCGACGTGCTGCAGCTGCATCACGCGCAGGAGATCGGACTGCGCGCCGGGCCGCGGGTCGGTCGCCGGCAGCACGTATGCGGCCGGCCCCTCGGTGCGCGCCTTGGTGATCGACCGCTTGCTCTTCTCGTAGAAGTTCTGCAGCAGCTGGTGGCGATTGTTCGCGAAGTAGAACAGCGAGACGAGCAGGCCGGTCTGCTCGTAGTTGTTGTTGTTGCGGAGCGACCATTGCACGCGCGGGAGCGGCGGGTTCTGGCGCCACCACGTGCGTTGCGTCTCACTCGGCGACAGCGTGCGCTCCATCGTCTCGGCGGTGCCGCCATTCCCGA
>JBDUCS010000149.1:0-9154 GCA_040003335.1 Gemmatimonadaceae bacterium
CGAGAGCGAGTCGTCGTCGTCGTCGCTCTCGGTTCGTGCGCCGTGATACTCGATCAGCATCCGCGGTCGCGCCGTCGAGAGCGTCTGTCGCATGCCTCGAATCGCCGGGAGCTCGCCGCCCTCGACATCCATCTTGATGATCGATGGCAAGCGCATCGCGCTCGACGGCACCAGCTGATCCATTCATCGGGCGCCGCGCAGGGGGCCCTGCAGCACGCGCACCGGCATGGACGGCAGAACGCGAAGCAGCCGGCGGCCCAACGTCGCAATCGGCCCTCGCATTCCTGATAGGTTGATCATCGCCGAATATTCCGTCAGAGTTCCGATCGTGTATGGGCTCGGCGCAGATCAGCGTCGGCCGGGCGCGAACAGATCGTCCTACATCCAGTCGTCGTATGCCTGCACCACTTCCTCCGCGCTCACCGTCGTCGCGCCGAGCTTTCCCACTTCCACACCGGCCGCGAAGTTCGCAATCACCGCGGCTTCCCAGACTGTCGCGCCGGCGGCGAGCATCGTAGAAAGATATGCTGTCACGGTATCGCCCGCGCCGACGACATCGTAGACATCGCGCGCCGTCGTCGGCACGCGCTTGAGCGTGCCCGCCGCGTCCACCAGCACCATGCCACGCTCGCCGAGCGTGAGCAGCAAGTGCTGGGCGCCGAGCCGCGCCAGCACGGTGGGCAGCGCTTCGGGATGCTCCAGGTCCATCGCCGCGCCGAGTGCCGATTCCAGCTCGCGGCGATTGGGCTTGAAGACGGTCGCGCCGCGATACGCGAAAAAATGTCGATACTTCGGATCGACGACGATCGGAATGCCGCGCGCCGTCGCCAGCGCGATCGCGCGCTCGATGACCGCGGGTACGAGCACGCCCTTGTTGTAGTCCTCGAGCACGAGCGCGTCGGCATCCGGCAGCGTTCGGTCGACAGCGGCGAGGAGACGCGCCACATCCTCGCCGGCCGCGTCGCCATCGTCCTCCTCATCGAAGCGCACGACCTGCTGGCCGCGGGCGAGCAGGCGCGTTTTTGTCGTCGTCGTCCGCGCGGCGGCGACGAGCCCCTGCGTGTCGGCGCCGATGTGGGTCATCATCTCCCGCAGCGTTCGTCCCGCCGCGTCGTCGCCGGCCAGCGCGACGAGATCGCAGCGGGCGCCGAGTGCGGCGACGTTCTGCGCGACGTTGGCCGCGCCGCCGAGCGCGTGGCGGCGTTCGAGCACGCGCACCACCGGTACCGGTGCCTCGGGCGAGATGCGCTCGACATCGCCGCGCAGGTACACATCGAGCATCGCGTCGCCGACGATCGCGATGCGATGGCGCGGTGCGCGCTCGAGGAGCGCCAGGAGCCGGTCGCGCGCGAGTGAGCGTGGCATGACGAGCGCGGAAGCTAGGCGCGGCGTGCCAGACGCGCTACCTTACCTGCGCCGGCGTGCCGGCGCGCGATCGCAGTCTGGTCCTCGGTCTCTGCCTAGCGCCACCGTCCGCATCCCAGTGCCCTTTGGCTAACGTTCTTCGACGACTCAACGAAGCGACCAAGGAGAAGGTGTTCGTCGTCCAGGACTATTTCACCCTGGCCTGGAACTCCCTTCGTTTCATCTTCGTGCGGCCGTTCTATTGGGGTGATCTCGTTCAGCAGATGGACGCGATCGGCGTCGGATCGATTTTCATCGTGCTCCTCACCGGCTTCTTCACCGGCATGGTGCTCGCGCTGCAATCGGCCGTGCAGCTCAAGACGTTCGGCGCGACGATCTACATCGGGCGTCTCGTCGCCGCGTCGATGCTGCGCGAGCTCGGTCCCGTGCTCGCGGGCCTGATGGTCGCCGGCCGCGTCGGCTCGGGAATCGCCGCGCAGCTCGGCTCGATGCGTGTCACCGAGCAGATCGACGCGCTCAACACGCTCGGCACCGACCCGATCAAGAAGCTCGTCACGCCGCGCGTGCTCGCCGCGCTCATCATGCTCCCCGTGCTGACGATCATCAACGACATGGTCGGTATCTTCGGCGGCAACGTGATCGCCGTCGCGTACGTCGGTATCCCGAGCTCCCTCTACTGGCGCACGGTGTGGGAGCAGATCGCCGCCGGCGGCTTCTCGTTTCACTACGTGCCCAATGACTTCATTCAGGGGCTGATGAAGCCGTTCGTCTTTGGTGGGATCATCGCCATCACCGGCTGCTACTTCGGCCTCAACACCAAGGGCGGCACCGAAGGCGTCGGCGTGGCGACGACGCGGACGGTTGTGAGCGCGAGCATCTCCATCCTGATCGTCGACTATTTCCTGACGCAGCTGCTCCTCGCGGTGTTCACCACATGAGCGCCGACGCGAACGATCCGCGCGATCCGAAGAAGCCGCCGCCGCCGTCGTCGGGCGAGACCCCCTCCATCCCCAAGCCGAAGCGTCCCGATGAGGAGCTGGCGTCGATGGAGACGCAGGTGTTCCGCGTGCGCCGGCAGGAAGATCGGCAGCGGATCGAGAAGCAGCGCAAGGTTCGCAATGCGATACGTGCCGAGCTGGCCGACGACGCGCCCGACGAGCTGACGCGCTTGGCGGGACGCGAGGACGAGGGTCTCCTCGACTCGGTCATCGAGCTCGACCACGTGTCGCTCGCGTTCGACGTCCCGATTCTCGATGACGTTTCGTTCGTCGCCCACACCGGCGAGACGATCGTCGTCGTCGGCGAGTCGGGCACCGGCAAGTCGACGATTCTCAAGCTCATCCTGCGCTTGCTCGTACCGGACGAGGGCAGCGTGATGATCGACAGCGATGACATCACGGACTTGAGCTTCGAGGAAGCGCTCGATGTGCGGCAGACGATGGGCATGGTCTTCCAGGGCGCCGCGCTGTTCGACTCGATGACTGTCTACGAGAACGTGGCCTATCCGCTGCGCGAGCACACGCCGATGAAGGAAGACGAGATCGAGGCTCGCGTGCGCGAGAAGCTCCAGTTCGTCGATCTCGATCCCGACCGCGTCATGCCGCAACTTCCCTCGGAGTTGTCGGGGGGGATGAAGAAGCGCGTCGGCATCGCGCGCGGCATGGCGAACAATCCGCGCATCATGCTCTACGACGAGCCGACGTCGGGCCTCGATCCGCTGACGACGGGCACGATCACTCGTCTCATCATGAAGCTGCAGCGCGAGCTGGGCGTGACGAGCGTCGTCGTCTCCCACGACATTCGCTCGGCGTTTCGCATGGCAACGCGCGTGGCGCTGCTGGCCGAGCACCACATCAAATTTTTCGGCACCCCCGAGGAGATGACCGCCTCGGAGGACGAGTACATTCGCGACTTCCTTGGTGGATTCTGAAATGCGGTGTTCGGCCGGGTGCCCTCTTGCGGGCGGGTGTGTTCGGTGGTCGGGAGGGATTGGGTCGCCATCGCATGCGCGCTGGCTGCCCCATCTGGCTCACATCGTCTCGCGCGCTCTCCGCCACCAGAGCGGCGCCGATAGGCGCCGCGAACATCACCGAACACCGAACACCGAACACCGAACACCGGGATTCAGATGAAGAGATCGACATTCATCACGTGGGACCAGCTCAAGGTGGGCGCCCTCATCCTCGCGGCAATCGCCGTGATGACGGTCGCCATCATCCGGCTCGGCTCCCAGGCGGGCCTGTTCGCCAAGCGCTACGAGCTCGTCGCCTTCATGCCGAACGCCAGCGGGTTGCAGGTCGGCGGCGGCGTAACGGTGGCCGGTCAGATGGTGGGCGTCGTCAAGAAGATCGACTTTTTGCCGCCGACGCTCGATACGATGAAGCATCTCAAGATCACCGTCGCCGTCAACACGGACATCAAGCAGCAGATCCGCGCCGACTCCAAGGCAAAGCTGCGCACGCAGGGACTGCTCGGCGACAAGATTTTCGACATCTCGCCGGGGTCGCCGAAGTATCAGGAGCTCGTCCCGGGCGACACCGTCGCCGTCACCGAGTCGCTCGACTACGACCAGGTGATCGCGCAGGCCTCCGGTGCCGTGGGCGACATGGTGAGCCTCACGCACGACCTCCGCGCGATCACCGGCGGCATCGTCCGCGGCGATGGCACGCTCGGCCAGCTGCTGACGAGCCGCTCGCTGTACGATCAGTTGAGCGGCACGCTCGGCACCACGAACGCGCTTCTCAAGCGGATGCAGAGCCCCGACGGAACGCTTGGGCACATGATCGATGATCCGACGTTGTACAACCGGATGCTCGGTCTCACGGCGTCGCTCGACTCGCTGACGCGCCAGCTCAACTCGAAGCAGGGAACGTTCAGCAAGTTCGTCTATGACGACAGTCTCTATAACCACGCCATCCACGTCGTCAGCCAGACGGATTCGCTCCTGAAGGCACTGACGAGCGGAAAGGGCTTCGCCGCGCGCATGCTCAACGACCAGGAGCTGTACGACCGGTTGAACAAGACGGTGACCGATCTCGACGCGATCCTCGCCGACATCCGGACAAATCCGCAGAAGTACATGAAGGGCCTCGTTCGCATTTTCTGAGCGGGCGCGCGCGCGGATGACGATTGCCGAACCGCGCGCGCGCGCGGCACCTCCGGGGGCCGGGCTGGTGCTGGGGTTGAGCATCGTCGGCATCTCGCTCGCCGCGCCGCTCATTCGCTATTCGGGCGCGCACCCGCTGGCGATCGCCACGTGGCGCCTCCTCTTCTCGCTCGCGATCATCGCCGTGCCGCTCCTCGCTCGCGGGAGCTGGCGCCAGTGGAGCCGGCTCGACCGGCGTGGTGTCGCGCTGGCGATTGCCGCCGGCGTCATGCTCGCCACGCATTTCTGGTCGTGGAACACGTCGATCGGACTCACCACCGTCGCCGCGTCCGTCGTACTGGTGAATCTGCAGCCGGTGATCGTTGCCGCGCTCTCCGCCGCATGGCTGCACGAGCATCCGAGCCGGCGACAGTGGATCGGCATCGCCGTCGCCATGCTCGGCGCCGTCGTCATCGGCTGGGAGCTGCTGCGGGGCGGCCTCGGCGCTCTCGATTCGCGCGCGGCGCTCGGCGATGCGCTCGCGGTGCTCGGCGGCGCGAGCGCGGCGCTGTACTACCTCGCCGGCCGGCGGCTGCGCCAGACGCTCGATCTCTGGCCGTACGTGGCACTCGTCTACGGCGCGTGCCTGATCACACTGGTCGTCGTGACGACGGTCGGCCGCGTCCCCGTCTGGCACCAGCCGCCGCGCGAGCTGGCGATCTTCGCCGCCTTGGCGATTGGGCCGATGATGCTCGGCCACACCGGAATGAACTGGGCTTTGAAGTATCTTCCGGCATATGTCGTCAACCTCACCACGCTCGGCGAGCCCGTCGGCGCGACGCTGCTCGCCGCGATCCTGCCTGGGATCCGCGAAGTGCCGAGCGTCTTCACGCTCGCCGGCGGCGCGCTGGTGCTCGTCGGCATACTCCTGGCGCTCCGCCGGCCGTAATTCGCCGGCGCTGGCCCGGCGCGTCGGCGGTGACGCACCGGCGCGGGCGCGCGCGCCATGAAATCGATCGACATCGACATCGTCGCCACGCGCGGGCCGGCCGTCGAGTCGACGCACCGCGTGCACGCCGCCGTCGTCGACGCGACGGGCGCGTTGATCGCCCAAGCGCACGACGTGAATTTCGTGACCGTGTGGCGCTCGTGCGCCAAGCCGTTCCAGCTCCTCCCGTTTCTCGAGTCGGGAGAGCTCGACGCGCTCGACTGGGATGCGCGCGAGATTGCGCTCGCCTGCGCGTCGCACGGCGGCGAGCCCGAGCACGTCGCGCTCGCCGCCGACATGCTCGAGCGGCTCGGCCTCGAGGAGGGCGATCTGGCGTGCGGCCCGCACGAGCCACTCTCGCGTCGCGGCGCGCGCCTCATGCTCCAGAGCGGCGAGCGTCCCACGCGGCTGCACAACAACTGCTCGGGCAAACACGCCGCGATGCTCGCCCACGCGCTGCGCAAAGGATGGCCCACGCTCGGCTACGAGCAGGATGCGCATCCCGTGCAGCAGAGCGCGCTCGCCTCGGTCGCGCAGTGGAGCGGGGTGCCGGCCGACCGCATCGCGCGATCGGTCGATGGCTGCGGCGTCTCGGCGTTCTCCCTGCCGCTCCGCGCGATGGCGCTCGCGTTCGCGCGCTTCGGCGCGGCAGGCGAGCGCGGCGATGAGTCGCCGGCGCGCATCCTCGCGGCCCTGCGCGCCAATCCGTTTCTCCTCGGGGGCACCGACCGGTTCGACACCGTGTTGCTCGAGGAGACCGGCGGGCGGGTGATCGCAAAGGTCGGCGCCGAGGGAGTACATTCCATCGCCGTGCCGGAGCAGGGAATCGGCGCGGCGATCAAGGTCGCCGACGGGGCGCCGCGCGCGCAGCATCCGGCCGTGATCCGCCTGCTCCAGCATCTCGCCGTCCTGCCCGCGTCGCTGTCGCCACGCCTCGCGGCGATTCTCGAGACACCGATCCTCAACACGCGCGGCACCGTGGTCGGCGCCGTCCGTCCCGCCGCGTGACCGTGATGTTCAGCCAGCGAAATGGATGATGCGACGCACGCTGATCTACTCTAACGTCCGCTCGCTCGATGTTCCCACGCGGGAACTCGTGCGCCTGTCGATCGTGATCGCCACGGCGACGGAGCACGAGATGGCCGACGCGATGGTGCGCGCGGTCGCCACGGGGCTCAACCCCGTCTGGATCGACGAGCTCGTGCTCCAGTCGTACCTGTTCGTCGGCTTTCCTCGCGCGATCAATGCGGCGCGTGAATGGCGCCGCGTGCACGGGCGGCCGGCGCCGGTGGTGGACGAGGACGCGACGTACGACCACATCGAAGAGTGGCGCGCGCGTGGCACGCAGACGTGTGAGGCGGTCTATGGCTCGGCGTACAAGAAGCTTCGACAGAACATCCGCGATCTGCACCCGGCGCTCGACGAATGGATGCTGATCGAGGGATACGGCAAAGTGTTGTCGCGGCCGGGCCTGCAGCTCTGGCGGCGCGAGCTCTGCATCGTCGCCGTCTGCGGCGTGCTCGACCAGGATCGCCAACTTCTCGCCCACCTCTACGGCGCCGTGAACGTGGGCGCCAGCGTCGCGGACGTGGAAGAGGTGCTGTCGATGGTATCGGAAGCCGTCTCGAGCGAGCGGTCGGGCCGCATGCGCGAAGTGTGGGATCGCGTGGAGCGCCCGCAATGAGCACGAGAAACATCCGCTGGAGCGAGAGGGGCCTCGCGGCATGAGCAGCTTCATCGATCGGGTGGTGGTTCACGTCGAGGCGGGCACGGGCGGCTCCGGCGTCTCGGCCTTTCGGCGCGAGAAGTTCGTGCCAATGGGCGGGCCCGACGGCGGCGACGGTGGCCGCGGCGGCAGTGTGATCGTCCGCGGCGACTCCAACCTCGCCACGCTGCTCGACTACACGTATCGCGCGAGCTGGAGTGCCGAGCGCGGCGAGCACGGCATGGGCAACAACAAGACGGGTCGCTCGGGCGAAGACATCGTGCTCCCGGTGCCACCCGGAACCGTGATCCGCGACTCCAAAACGAACGAGCTCCTCGGCGAGATCTTGGACAGCGGCCAGGAGATCGTCGTCGCCAAGGGCGGACGTGGCGGCAAAGGAAACGCGTTCTTCGTGACGGCGACCCATCAGTCGCCGCGCGAGTGGCAGCCTGGTGAGGAGGGCGAAGTGCGCGACCTTGAGCTGGAGCTCAAGCTCATCGCCGACGTCGGCCTCGTCGGCCAGCCGAACGCGGGCAAGTCGACGCTTCTCTCGATCGTCTCGGCTGCGCACCCAAAAATCGCCGACTATCCGTTCACGACGCTCAGTCCGAACCTCGGCGTCGTGCAGCTCAGCGATCACCGCACGTTTGTTGTCGCCGACATTCCCGGGATCATCGAGGGCGCGCACGAGGGGAAGGGGCTCGGCCTCCAATTCTTGCGGCACATCGAGCGCACGCGCGTGCTCGCCTTTCTCATTCCTGTCGACGCGCTCGACTGGCAGACCGAGTACGACGCGCTCCGCCGAGAAGTCCACAGCTACTCGGCCGAGCTCGCCGGCAAGCCGCACTGCGTCGTCTTCACCAAGATGGATTTGCTCGGCGAGCTGGAGCCGCCGCCGATCGACGCCCCGGACGCGTTCGGCGCCTTCGCCATTAGCGCCCCCGGCCGCGCCGGTCTCGACACCCTTCTCGCCGGTCTTTGGCGGCAGCTCCTTGCGCTACGCAAGCAAGCGGACGCGCTTGCCCGAGACGCCGCGCTCCCCTGACGTCGCGGGGCGGCGCGCCGCGCTCGCCCTGTCGCTCGCCGAGTCGGTCGGCCCGGTGCGGTACCGCGAGCTCGTCGCGCGATTCGGGTCCGCCGAGCGTGCATGGGATGCGTGGCCGGGAGGAGCGGGGCGCGCGCGCGCTTGGGATGAATCCGGACGCGCGCTCGACCGGGCGGCGCGCCTCGGCGCGCAGCTCCTGCTGCAGTCGGATGAGGAGTATCCCACGCGACTGCTCGAGCTGCACGATCCGCCGCCGGCGCTCTGGACCGTCGGCGCGCGGGCGCTGTTCGCCGGGCCCGCGGTCGCGATCGTGGGCACGCGGTCGGCGACGGCCTACGGCGAGCGCGTCACGCGCCAGCTCGCCCGCGCGATCGCGTCCAACGGCATTGCGATCTTGAGCGGCATGGCGCGCGGCATCGATGCGGCCGCGCATCACGCGGCGCTCGCTGTCGGCGGCCATACGATCGGCGTTCTCGGGACCGGCGTCGACGTCGCTTACCCGGCGATGCATCGCGCGCTACACGCGGAGATCGCCCGCTCCGGTCTGCTCGTGTCCGAAGAGCTCCCCGGCGCCGGCGCGCTCCCCGGCTCGTTTCCTAAGCGCAATCGCATCATCGCCGCGCTCGCGACGGTCACGTTCGTCGTCGAGGCGCCGGCGCGCAGTGGCGCGCTCATTACTGCGTCGCACGCGCTCGACCTTGGCCGCACCGTCGCCGCCGTGCCGGGTCCGATCGATGCGCCGGCCTGCGCCGGCACGAACGAGCTCATCCGCGACGGTGCCGTCGTGATCGCGTCGATTGATGATGCGCTCGCCCTCGTCGGCGCGAGCGCCTCACGTGTCG
Source organism: Gemmatimonadaceae bacterium (assembly GCA_040003335.1). Taxonomy (GTDB): domain Bacteria; phylum Gemmatimonadota; class Gemmatimonadetes; order Gemmatimonadales; family Gemmatimonadaceae; genus JALZAE01. Next base: position 9,031 of record JBDUCS010000149.1, read on the forward strand.
CGGCGGCGGTGCCGAGCGATCCCGGCGAACGCCGCATCTGGGACGCGCTCGCGGGCGGCGCGCTCGACCTCGATACGCTCTCCGCCGCGACGAACCTGTCGGCTCGCGAATGCCTCGGCGCGGT
>JBDUCS010000150.1:0-9110 GCA_040003335.1 Gemmatimonadaceae bacterium
CGTTCGCTCAGGATGACAACCCGTTCGGTCCTGATGAGTACCCGTCCGCCAGGCAGTGCGCGCGTTTCTCACGGCAGAACACGGAGGCATTCGTGCGACTCTTGTTCATGAACGGTCTCGCGGTTGGCGCGTTGGCGGCGAGCCCGCTCGCGGCCCAGCTTCGTCCAATCGCCGTCGCCGCGCTCCCCGCGCCGGCCGCGGCGCTGCATCAGCGCTTCAGCGCCGTGCTGCGGCCGTCGGCCAAGGCGTGGGTGGACTCCGAGGCGGTCAAGGTCGGGCGCGGCACGACCGACGGCGAGACGGCGGCGACGATGGTGCGCGCCGACGCCGGGCGGCGCTTCGCGACCCTCGGAGCTTCTGGCACCGACATCGAGGCGATCGCGTTCATCGTGCTGATGCAGGCGACGAACGATATGGGCAAGGACCTGAAGGCGCTCATGGCGGATGTCGAGATGGCAAACAGCAAGAAACAAAAAATGCGCGACGCCCACGCGACGCTGAAATCGGCGCAGGACTCCCTCAAAAAGAAGCTCGACTCGATGAACGACATGACGGAGATGACCTCGCTGCGGCTGCAGATGGCGATGGACCGCCGCTCGAAGTTCATGACCGCGCTCAGCAACATCATGAAAAAGATCGACAGCACGCAGTCGGCGATCGTGCAGAACCTCAAGTGACGACGAGCACGCCACCCGTCGACGTCGCGCCGCGTCCCGCGCCCGCGCCCGATCTCGACAGCGACCTCGGCTTCGGCGCCGTCGTCGCGCGCGAGAGCCGGCGCCGGCTGCTGAACCGCGATGGCACATTCAACGTGCGCCGCGACGGACTTGGCTACTTGCACTCGCTGTCGCTCTATCATACGACGCTCACTATGTCGTGGCCGCGCTTTCTCGGCTTCACGACACTGTCGTACGTCGCGCTCAACTTGTTGTTCGCGCTAGCGTATCTCGCTTGCGGCGACGGAGCCCTCTCCGGCATCCGCGATCACTCGCTCCTCGGCCGGTTCGAGGATGCGTTCTTCTTCAGCGTCGAGACGCTGGCGACGATCGGCTATGGCAACATCGTCCCGATGACCCTGGCGTCGAACCTCCTCGTCACCGTCGAATCGCTCGCCGGGTTGATCGGCTTCTCGCTCGCGGCCGGGCTCGTCTTCGCACGCGTGTCGCGGCCGACGGCGGCGATCATCTTCAGCCGCCACGCGCTGATCGCGCCGTACCGCGGCGGCACGGCCTTCGAGTTTCGCATCGCCAACGCGCGCAGCAGCCAGCTTGTCGAGCTCGAGGCAACCGTAATGGTCGCGCGCCGCAAGCCCGGCGGCGTCGAGCGCGATTTTCGCCAACTGAAGCTCGAGCGCCACAACGTCATTTTTTTTCCGCTGTCGTGGACGATCGTGCATCCGATCGATGAGACGAGCCCGCTGTTCAACGTGAGCGAAGCCGAGCTCCGCGCGACCGACGCTGAGTTTCTGATCCTCCTCACCGGCACCGACGAGACGTTCTCGCAGACGGTGCACGCGCGCACGTCGTACAAGATGGACGAGATCGTCGTCGGCGCGCGCTTCGCCAACATCTTCCGCGCCGCCGAGCCGAGCGATGACCGGATCAGCATCGACATTGGCAGGCTGCACGACATCGAGCGGGCGTGAGCGGCGGGCTGCTGGTCTACGGCGCCAACGGCTACACCGGCCGTCTGATCGCGCGCCGCGCGGTCGAGATGGGGATGCGGCCCGTGCTCGCCGGCCGCAACGGCGCCGAGGTGGGCGCGCTGGCGAGCACGCTTGGCCTCGAGGCACGCGTGTTCGCGCTCGACGATGCACGCCGGCTGGCCGATGGGCTCAGCGGCATGAGCGTCGTGCTGCACTGCGCCGGCCCGTTCTCCCGCACCGCGGCGCCGATGGCTGAAGCGTGCGTCCGCGCCGGCGCGCACTACCTGGACATTACGGGGGAGGCCGGCGTCTTCGAGGCGATGCACGCGCGCGGTGAGCGCGCCGCGGCGGCGGGCGTGATGCTCCTTCCCGGCGCGGGATTCGATGTGGTCCCATCGGACTGTCTCGCGGCGCACCTGAAACGCCGGCTTCCGTCGGCGACGCGCCTCGCGCTGGCGTTTCGCTCGATCGGCGGCGGCGTGTCGCATGGAACGGCGACCACGATGGCGGAGAACGCGCACCGCGGCGGACTCGTGCGGAAGAATGGCGCGCTGACGGCGGTTCCATCGGCGTGGAAGACGCGCTCGATCGACTTCGGCCGCGGCCCCGTCGTCGCCACGACGATTCCGTGGGGCGATGTGGTGACGGCGTTTTACAGCACGGGCATACCCGACATCGAGGTGTACACCGTGGTATCCGCCACCGCGCGCGCGATGCTGCGCGTCGGCCGATACCTCGGCGGGGTCCTCGCGTCGGTGCCGGTACAAGGCGCCTTGAGGCGGGTGATCGCGCGCCGGCCGGCCGGCCCGAGCGATGACGAGCGCGCGCGCGCGTCGAGCGTTGTCTGGGGCGAGGCGACCAACGAAGCCGGCCAGCGTGTGGTCTCCCGCCTGCGCGCACCCGACGGATATACGCTCACCGCTCAGACCGCGGTCGCAACTGCGCGCCGAGCCCTCGACGGTGATGCGCCGTTGGGATTTCAGACACCGTCGCTTGCGTATGGCGCCGATCTAATCCTCACCGCCGCGACCGGTGTCGAACGAACGGACGTCGAGTAGGCGCGCTTCCTGCGCGCGGTATTCGCATGACATACCGCCCCCGGACACCGATGCACCTGACGACTCTCTTTTGCGCCGCGGCGGCGCTTCTCGCCTGCAGTCCGGATGCGACGGCGCCGACGATGACGCCGACGAGCACGGTGCTCAAACTCGAGACGGTCGCGACCGGTCTCAACAGCCCGCTCTACGTCACGGCGCCGGCGGGCGATGCGCGGCTGTTCGTCGTCGAGCAGACCGGGCGCGTACGGATCGTCGCCAATGGGCAGCTCCTCGCGGCGCCGTTTCTCGACGTGAGCGCGCGCATCTCCTCCGGCGGCGAGCGCGGGCTCCTGAGCATCGCGTTTCATCCCCGCTACGCGACGAACGGTCTCTTCTTCCTCTACTTCACGGACCCCGCGGGCGACCTGCGCATCGAGCGCCAGCACGTGTCGGCCGATGCGAACGTCGCCGACGCATCGAGCGCGGCGCTCGTGCTCGCCGTGCCCCACCAACTCGCGTCCAATCACAACGGCGGCCTGCTGCTCTTTGGGCCGGACGGGATGCTCTACGCCGGATTGGGCGATGGGGGCGGTGCCGGCGATCCGACAGGGAATGCCCAGAATCGCGCGGTGCTCCTCGGCAAGCTCCTGCGTCTCGACGTCGACGGCGGGTCGCCGTATCGCATTCCGCCCGACAATCCGTTCGCCGGCGTCGCGGGCGCGCGCGGAGAGATTTGGGCGTATGGGCTGCGCAATCCGTGGCGCTACGCGTTCGATCGCGTCGCCGGCGATCTCTACATCGCCGATGTCGGTCAGTCGGAGCGCGAGGAGGTGGACGTCGTCCGCGCCGCGGCCGCTGGCGTCAACTACGGATGGAACCGTCTCGAGGGAACGCGCTGCTACGGCTCGGCGATGTGCAGTACCGCCGGCGTGACGCTCCCCGTGTTCGAGTACGATCACACGCAAGGCTGCTCGATCACTGGCGGCTTCGTCTACCGCGGCACGCGCATCGCCGAGCTCGCAGGTACGTACTTCTTCTCCGATTACTGCAGCGGCGGGCTGCGCAGCATGCGCGTGACGGGTGGAACGGTCAGCGAGGAGAAGACGTGGCCCGTGACGACCGGCTCGGTGACGTCGTTCGGCGAGGATGCGACCGGCGAGCTCTACCTGACGACGACGACCGGGACCGTTTACCGGATAGCTCGAGGTTAGGGACTTGGGTCTAGGGCGCTCGGTGAACGCGCGCACTCTGTTCTTCGCCAGACCTCGATACCGCACCACCCGAAAGCCCCACCGCCGCTTCACCACGCGAAAGGCATGCTCGCGTACGCGACGTCGCCGAAAACGGAAGAGTGCATGTCGCCGAAGCCCGTTGAATTTTGCGCCAATCTACGCCCGCGATTTCGCCGACGCCCCATCACTCACTCACATTTAATGGGATCGAGACAACTCGATCAGCTGCTTGACCGCCGCGCGATAGGTCCGCCCGCTGACGATGCGCGCGCCCGTGCGCGTGATGATCACGTAGTCGCCCTTGAACCAGGGCTGCATCTCGCGAATGTGCGACCGGTTCACGATCGCCGAGCGATGCACGCGCAGGAACTGGGTCGCATCGAGCCGGCCGGCCAGCCCGTTCATCGATTCGCGCACGAGCAGCGTCTTCGCACCGAGGTGGACGCGCACGTCCTTCCCCACCGCCTCGAACCGCTCGATCTCGTCGGCGGCGAGGAAGATGTGGCGGCCGTCGGCCTTTACGACGACCTGCTCGGCCGCGGGTCGCACGTGCGCGAGGAGCGTGCGCACCGCGGAGTGCACGTCGGCGCCGGGCTGCTCCCGGCGGAAGAGGACGCGACGCATCGTGTTGGCGAGCCGGTCGGCGTCGAACGGCTTGAGCAGATAGTCGCACGCGCTTACCTCGAAGGCACGCAGCGCGTACTGGTCGTACGCCGTGACGAAGACGATCAGCGGCAGCGCGTTTGGATCGAGCGCGGCGACGACATCGAAGCCCGACATGCGCGGCATCTGCACGTCGAGAAAGACGAGATCGGGCGCGAGATTGCTGATCATCTCGAGCGCGGCAGCGCCGTCCCCCGCTTCGCCGGCGATGTCGACGTCGGGATAGTGCGAGAGGAACGAGCGCAGCAGCTCGCGCGCCGGCTCCTCGTCGTCGACGATCAGCGTGCGAATCGTCATTGCGCCGCCGCGGGAAAGAGCGTGGCGTCGATGTGAAAGGGCATCGTCAGCGTGACATCGAAGTAACCGTCGCCGTTGCGCGCCGCGCGGAAAGTGTGCGACGCGCCGTAGAGCTGCTGCAGCCGCGCCTCGATGTTGGACAGCCCGACGCCTCCCCCACCGCCGCCGTTCGCGCCATTGTCATGCGATTCGGAGCCGTCGTCGCGCACTGAAAGTACGAGCTCATCGCCGCGACGGCCGGCACGAATCCAGATACGGCCACCGCGCATGTGCGGCTCGATGCCGTGGCGGATGGCGTTCTCGACCAGCGGCTGCAGCACGAGACTCGGCACCAGAGCGATGAGCAGATCATCGGGAACGGCGACGTCGACCGAGAGCCGATTGCGAAAACGCGCCTGCTGGATCTCGAGAAAGCGCATGACGAACGCCATCTCATCGCGCAGCGGAATTTCCTGCCGCGCCGTGTGATCGATCGACGACCGCAAGAGATCGCCGAGCGCGGCGATCACGCGCTGGGCCGTGGGCACATCGTTGACCATGAGCGACGACACCGTGTGCAGCGCATTGAAGAAGAAGTGCGGCTGGAGCTGCATGCGCAGCACGTTCAACTCGGCGCGCGCCAATCGCGCTTGCAGGTCGACTTCACGCAGTTGTCGCGCGCGCAGACTGCGGTAGTACATCGCGGCGTGAAAGACGCCCGCCGTCATGCCGAAGATCAGCAGGTTGAGCGTCGACGTGCCGAGTCCCCAACTGAGGAGGTAGGCGCCGAGCGGACGCGGCGGCGGCCCCTGCACGCCGGGAGGCGGCCCCATGCCGAAGAAGCTCGCGCTCGTGTAGCGGATGATGAGGCCGGTGATCGTCGCTTGCACGGCGCAGAACGCGACTGCGAGGGCCAGCCAACCGACGGCGCGCGCGGCGCGATTGCCGGAGCCGTCGAGCCGAATGCGTCGCCCGACCATGACGACGAAGGGGACGAGCATGCCCCATACAACCCAGTCGAGCCCGTTGATCGCGAGCGCGTGGGACCAAACGACCGGGGTTCCGTTCGCGCGGCGGCGAATCGCGTCCTGCACCGAGAAGAGGAGCGTCAACGAGATGACGCTCGCGATGATCAGCAGTGCCGAGCGCCGCGCTGACGACGCGCCGGGTGGATTGTTCGGTGTGATGCTCACCCCGGCAATGTTCGGAGCGGCCGCCGATTGCGCAAACCGTGTAGCGCGGACGACAGCGATTCCGGTTTGAACCGTCCCTTTCGCGCCCGATTTGGGACTCTCCGCGCACGCGACGCCGCCGTCCACGCTCGATTCATAGAGGTGGTGGCGCCGAGTCGACAACGTCCACGCTCACCCAACCAGGATGCTCGCCATGCTTGCCGGACGTTTCGCAATCGCAGCCGTCGCCGCCGCGCTCCTCGGAGCAAGCCTGAAGCTCGTTGGACGAAATCCCTTCGCCGCCAAGCTCCACATCGAGGAAGTCGGCAGCGACTCGACCGCGTTCGATGTCGTGTCGGTGCTCGTCGCCGGACCGACCGAGGCGATTCTCTGGGATGCGCAGTATCACGTCGCCGAAGCGAAGCAGATGGCCGACAAAATCGCGGCAAGCGGCAAGCATCTCAAAGCGATCATCATCTCGCATCCGGACCACGATCATTTCTCCGGGCTGGTGACGATTCTCCAGCGCTTTCCGGGGACGCCCGTGTACATGACGGCGAGGGGACTGGCCGTCTATGACACGACCGCCGAGCGCGGCTTCAAGAACGAGAAGTCCCGGCGGCCGGCGACGCTGCCCGACAGTCTGGCGCGGCCGCAGCCGCTGCCGACGACCCACTTCAAGATCGATGGCGAGGACATTGAGATCATCCCCGATCTTCAGGGCGACGTGATCACGCCGACGAACAGCATCATGTGGATCCCCTCGCTCAACACCGTGCTCGCCGGCGACGTGATCTTCAACGGCGTGCATCCGTGGCTCGGCAGCTCCGATGTCGCGTCGCGCGCGGCGTGGCGCTCGACGATCCAGCGCATGATCGCGCTCCATCCCACCACCGTCGTCGCCGGACACAAGAAGGACGTGAACGCGCCGGATTCGTTCGACGCGGCGACGACGATGGACAACTACCTCAAGGACTTCGATGCGTTGCGGGCGACGTCGTCGAGCCCCGAGGAGCTGCGTAACGCCATGTTGGCGAAATATCCGGATATGGCGGTGCGGGGACTGCTTGGTTTTGGTGCGCAAATGGCGTTTAAGAAGTGATGAACTAGGCCGAACACAGATCCGGTCAGCGCGGCGCGACGTGCAGCGCCGCCGCGCGCGCACGCGCGCTCGTTGCCCGCTTCTGGAAATCCGGATCGCCGTGCGCCCAGGCCTGCGACACGCGCTCGTAGTACGTGACCGCGCTGTCGCGCGCGCCGGCGGCGTCGAAGGCGAGCGCCAGCTCCTCCTGCAGTTCCGTCTGGGTCACGTAGTACGCCGACGCATCCGGCGCTGCGTGAAGCGCGGCCCGTAACCACGGCACCGCCTCGGCCGCTCGATTCCTCCGCCGCAGCGCGCGCGCGAGCTCGAGGTTGGTCCTCGTGTAGCCGCTCACGGGTGAGAAGATCGCGCGACGAAAATCATCGATCGCCTCATCGAGCCGGCCGCGCCGCATCGCCAAGAGTCCGCGTACGTGAAAGTGCAGCAGCCGGTCGCGGCCGTACGCGCTGCGCGCACCGAGCAGCTCGAGCGAGTCCGCCAGACGCTGAAGTGACATCGTGTCCGCCAACTCGGCGAGCGCGGCGGCGCGATGCGTCATCTGCCACACGCGCCAGCGCGCGTCCCCACCCGGAGATCCGGCGATTCTGCCGGGCGGCGCGATCGCCTCGCTGATCGCGGCGGACTCGCGCCAGTCCCCGAGCTCGAACATCACCTGCGCCACTGGTTGATCGAACAGGCGCTTGCGGAGCTCCGTCTCGTCGGACGTGCGCCGCGACACATCGGCGAGCGCGCGCGCCGCCTCCAGCGCTTCACGCATGCGGCCTTGATCGCGCAGACTGATCACCTGAAGCCATCGCGCGCGTGCTTGCTCCGCTTCGCTGCCCGCATCGAGTAGCGTCTGGACGATGCGATCCGCATCGGCGAATCTGCCAAGGCGAAGCGCGTGACGGGCCCACGCGTCGTCGCTCTCTGTGACGTCGGGGATGACTTTGCCCCGCATACGCAACGCCGCTTCCGCCTCGGCGGTGCGACCCAGCACATCGAGCGCGTACGCGTACGAATCCCACGCCGCCTGCGTCGACGGGCGCGCCCGCACAAAGTCGCCGGCGACGCGAATCGCCGGGACGAACGAATCCACCGACATGTACGCCGACAACACACCGCCATACGCCTCGCACGATGTGCACTGCCACGCGCCCGGCCGCAGGCTGAGCGAGTCGAGCGCGATCACGCGCTCGAAGTGCGGCACCGACTCCAGATGCCGGCCGCCCCACAACAGTGACCACGCGAGCGCGAGCCGCCCCTGAGAATCGTCGGGAAAGCGAGCGGCGAGCGTTTCGGCGATGGTGAGCCGGGCCGGATCGTTCGTCACGTCGGCCCACGCATAGCGGATGAGCAAGCGGTCGCGATCGGGTGCGCGCGCCGACCGCGCCAACGCGCCGCGCAACAGCTCCAGGCTTTCTCTGCCACTCGTGCAACGCGAGGCATAGTACGTCGGCATCGCGAAGCTGCTGTCCTCGGCGATCGCGGCGCGAAAGAGCGCGAGCGATGACATGCAGCCCGTTCGATAGAACGCGCGAAGCCCTTCCTCGTACAGCCGCACCGCGGCAATCGATGTCGTCGAGAGATCCGCGACGCCGCGCGCCGGCGCACCACTCACACGCCGCGCAAGCTCGGCGGCGGCGGCGCGCGCCAGCGCGGGCGCGTCGCGGCCGGCGACCGTGAACGCGGCGCGCACGTCACCCGTCGCGACATCCACGCGTCGCAGGTCGAGCTCTAGCGAATCTGGACCGCGCGCGTAGAGCGCGCCCTCGAGCATCTCGCCGGCACCGACGTCGCGCGCGATCTCGCGCGCGCTCGCCTCTCGTCCGCGCGCGGCGCGCAGCTCTGCGGCGATCTCGAACCAGCGCGCGCGACTCACCACGTGCAAGCCCTGGACGCTGCCGAGCGTCGTCGCTAACATCGCCGGGAGCGCCGGCGCCGCGCTCGCCGAGGTTGGTGCGCGCGTGAAGTCCTCTATCTCGCCGATCGCGGTCGTCACGG
>JBDUCS010000151.1:0-9067 GCA_040003335.1 Gemmatimonadaceae bacterium
CCTACGCGTCTCCGCCCGCGGTCGGCGGCGTATCATCGCCGGCGCCGCTGTGCGGCGACTCGGGTCGCGTGTCACCGGGCCGGCGATTGCGCCGGCCGCCGCGCCGGCCGCGCCGCCGCGGCGCGCGCGGATCGCGATCGGCCTGCGCGTCGTCATCGGTCCCGAGCGGCTCGCTCGCGACACGCGCCGACGGCGCTGCCGGCGTCGGCGGCTCCTGCCCTTGCGGCTGCGCGACGATCTCCGCGTCGACCGCCATCTCTTCGCCGCCGGCTTCGTCATTCGGCGCATCGACGTCGGCGCCCGGATCGTCAGTGTCGGGCGGTCGTTCGGCGACGGCGGCCAGCTCGACCTTGAGCTCGGCGAGCGGTACGAAGCGCGACTCGCCGTCAGCGGCGCGCATGGTGACGCGATCGTTGAAGATGTCGTTGTACACGACCTTCTCTTCACCCTTCGCCGTGACGAGGATGCGCCCTTCCTTGGGGAAACGCTTGCGGGCCTGCGCGTAGAAGTCGTGCTCGTAGCGCAGGCAGCACATCAGCCGGCCACAGGCACCGGAGATCTGCGACGGGTTGAGCGAAAGACGCTGATCCTTGGCGACCTGCAGATTGACCGGTCGAAGCTCGGGGAGCCACGAGGCGGAACAGTATTGCCGGCCGCAGCGGCCGATGCCATCGAGGCGCTTGGCCTCGTCGCGTACGCCGATCTGTTTGAGCTCGATGCGTGTTCGGAAAGCCGACGCCAAGTCGCGCACGAGCGCGCGAAAGTCGACACGCTTGTCGGCCGTGAAAAAGAACGTGAGCTTCTTGCGGTCCCACTGCCATTCGGCGTCCGAGACCTTCATGACGAGGCCGTGCGCCTTGACGCGCTCCATGGCTTTCCGCCGTGCCCCGTCGTCGAGCAGGGCGAGCTCGACGGCGCGCTGTTCCTCGTCGGTGGTGGCGAGGCGGATCAACTTGCGCTGCGGCGTCTGTCCGCCGGTGCCGTGCGGCACGCCCGCGGCACGCTGTTCGGCGAGCTCGCCGATGGAGTACACGCGACCGAAATCTTCGCCGCGGTCGACTTCGACGATGACGGCGGCCTTCGTCTTGGGCGGCTCGTCACCGTCGAAGACGAAGAACTCCTTTCGATTCCCTTTGAATGCGACTTCGATGAGATGCATGCGGGCGGATATCGGCGGTCGAGCATGGCAACCGTGAGCCAGCGGCTATCAGCTATCGGCTGGCAGGTCGCTTCGCTCTTGGTGACACTCGGGTCGGGCGAGCGGGCGGCGGGGGGCCCCCCGAGAATCAAGATAACGCGCGCGCCGACGCGAACCGTCATCCCTTCCACGCCGGCCGCGGCACTACTCCGCCACGCGACCCATCTGCAGAAACTTCTCGCGGCGGCGGCGAATCAGCTTGTCGGGCTTCAGGCGGCGGAGCTCGTCGAGGTGGCGCATCAAGGTTTCCTGGAGCGCCGTCGCCGCGGCCTGGTGATCGGCGTGGGCGCCGCCGAGCGGCTCGCCGATGATCTCGTCGATCACCCCGAGCTCCTTGAGATCTTCGGCGGTGATCCGCAGCGCCGACGCGGCGCGTTCTTTCATTTCGATGCTCTTGCCGTCCTTCCACAGGATCGCCGCGCACCCTTCGACGCTGATAACCGAATACACGGAGTTCTCCATCATCAAAACGCGATCTGCGACGCCCAGCGCCAGTGCGCCGCCTGAGCCGCCTTCGCCGATGACTGTTGCAATGATCGGCGTCTCGAGGCTCGACATCTCGAAGAGGTTGCGCGCGATCGCTTCGGATTGGCCGCGCTCCTCGGCGCCGAGGCCCGCCCAAGCGCCGGTCGTGTCGATCATCGTTAGCACGGGGACGTGGAATTTTTCGGCGAGCTTCATCAAGCGGAGCGACTTGCGGTACCCCTCGGGATGCGGCATCCCGAAGTTGCGCTTGAGATTCTCTTTCGTGTCGCGGCCGCGCTGTTGCCCGATCACCATCACCGTCTCGCCGTCGAGGCGGGCCCAGCCGCCGACGATCGCGGCGTCGTCGCGGAACTGCCGGTCGCCATGGAGCTCGATAAAGTCCGTGAAGGCGAGGCGCACGTAGTCGAGCATGAACGGCCGGGTGGGGTTTCGCGCGACCTGCACGCGCTGGTACGGCGTGAGGTTCTTGTAGATGTCCGATTTGAGCTCGACGAGCTTGCGCTCGAGCGGCGCGATCTCGTCGCCGACCTCGAGCTGCCGCTTGTCGGCCATCTTCTTGAGCTCGTCGATCTGCTGCTCAAGCTCGATGATCGGTCTCTCGAAATCCATCGCCGGCGCTTGCGCCATGTGATCTAGCTCCCTCGTACGAGTCGAACGCGCTCCTGGCCGAGGAGCGCCCGCAGCTCGGCGAGCGCGGCGTTGGTGACCGCGATCTTGAGTGAGCGCGACCGCAGCCGCGAGATCGTGCCGTCGCCGTCGTTCCACCGCAGCTCGAGGGGCGCCGACCCGGCGTGCACCTCGATCACCTCGCGTACGTCCTTGAGCACCTGCGGCAGCAGTGGCGGGCCACCACCATTGACCCCCCATTCGAGCGTCACGCCGACGTTGCCCGTGGCGCGGAGCTCGGCAAACGGCGTCACCGACTCGACGATGAACGTTGGGTTGTCGCCGCCTTGGTCACGCTTGGAAAAACCGCCCTTCAACAGAACGGGCACGTCGGGCTTGATCCGCTCGCCAATGAGCGTCCATGCCTCGGGGAAGACGAGCACCTCGGAAGATCCCGAAAAATCCTCGACTGTCAACCGCGCGAACTCGGCGCCGCTCCGCTTGGAGACCTGCCGCTTGATGGCGGTGATGACGACGCCGAGCGACATCGGCTGATCGCTCCACGCGCCGAGCTTCACGACCTGGTGCGACGCGAAGAGCTCGAGCTCGGTGCGGAATGGCTCGAGCGGATGACCCGAGATGTAAAATCCCAGGGTGTCTTTCTCGCGCGACAGCCGCTCCGTGTCGCTCCACGGCTGCACGTTGGGGAGGACGCGCGGTTGGTGGATGCGCTGCTCGGGCGAATTCCGCTCGCCGAACAGGGAGCCCTGGCCGCTGGCTTTCTCTTCTTGTTGGAGCGCCGCTTCCTGGAGCGCGGCGTCGAGCGCCGCCGCGAGCTGCGCGCGATGACCGCCCAACGAGTCGAGCGCGCCAGCCGTGATCAGCGCCTCGAAAACGCGCTTGTTACACAGCCGGAGATCGACGCGCTCACAGAAGTCGAACAGCGTCGTAAATGCCGCCTCGGCGCGCGCACCGAGGATCGAATCAATCGCCGACTTGCCGACATTGCGAATGGCGCCGAGTCCGAAGCGAATGCGCTTGTCGCCGACGACGGTGAACTTGTGGCTCGATTCCTTCACGTCGGGGGGGAGCACGTCGATCCCCAGCTCGCGCGCTTCGTTGATGTATTTGACGACGGAGTCCGTGTCGCCGATTTGCGACGAGAGGAGCGCCGCCATGAACTCGGCGGGATGGTGCGTTTTCAACCAGGCCGTGTGGTAGGAGATGATCGAGTAAGCCACCGAGTGCGACTTGTTGAAGCCGTAGCGGCCGAACGTCTCGATCTGCGCGGCGATATCCTCGATCTTCTTGCGGTCGTGTCCTTTCTCGACCGCCTTGCTGATGAACTTCCCGAGCTCGGCCTTGATGAGATCGGCGTCCTTCTTTCCGACGGCCTTGCGCAAGACGTCGGCTTCGGCGAGCGAGATGCCGGCGAGCATCTGCGCAATACGCATGACCTGCTCCTGGTAGGTGATGACGCCGTACGTCGGCTCCAAGACCTCCTTGAGCTCGGGGAGCGGATAGGTGACCGCCTCTTCGCCGCGCTTGCGGTGGATGAAGACCTTGTGCATCCCGGCGTCGAGTGGGCCCGGGCGCATGAGCGCGTTGCTGGCGACGAGGTCGTCGAAGCGGTCGCAGCGCATCTGGCGCAGCATATCCGTCGCCAGGCTCGACTCGAACTGGAAGACGCCCGCAGTACGACCGGCGCGCAGGAGACGGTACGTCTCGGGATCGTCGAGCGGTAGCGCGTCGAGATCCGGGGCGGAGCCCGTGCGCGCCTCGATCATCTTCAGCGCGTCGTGGATGACGGTCAGCGTCGTGAGGCCCAGGAAATCCATCTTCAGCATCCCGGCCTTCTCGAGCCCATTCATGTCATACTGCGTCACGACGACGTTCTCGTCGTCGCTGTTGGCGCCGGCGCCCTTGGATGCTTGCGTGCAGATCGGGACGTAGTCGTCGAGTGGTCCCGGCGCGATGACGACGCCGGCCGCGTGAACGCCAGCGTGCCGCGAGAGGCCCTCGAGCGCGATGGCGTAGTCCAGGAGCTGCTTGTAGCGCTCGTCGGTGCGGTAGAGTTTCTTGACCTCGGCGATCTGCTGCGTCGCTTCCTTGACGGTCAGCGAATAGTTCGGCTGGTTCGGAATCAGCTTGGCGAGCTGGTCGGTCTCGGCGGGCGTGAAGCCGAGCACGCGGCCGACATCCTTGATCGCGGCGCGCGATTTCATCGTGCCGAACGTGATGATCTGCCCGACCGCCTCCTTGCCGTACTTCTTGCGGACGTAGTCGATCACCTCGCCGCGCCGCTCGAAGCAGAAGTCGACGTCGATGTCGGGCATCGACACGCGCTCCGGATTGAGGAATCGCTCGAAGAGGAGATCGAATTTCAGCGGACAGACGTCGGTGATCCGCAGCGCATACGCGACGAGCGAGCCGGCCGCCGAGCCGCGTCCGGGACCGACGGGAATGCCGAGATCGCGCGCCGCTTTGATGAAATCGTACGTGATGAGGAAGTAGCCGGCGTACCCGGTCTTGGTGATGACGCCGAGCTCGTAGTCGAGGCGCTCCTGCACGTTCGCCGGGAGCGGATCGCCGTAGCGCATCTTCGCGCCGTCCGCCGCCAGCTTCACGAGCAGCTCGTTCTCACTGCCGATGCCGGCAGGCAGCGGAAAGCTCGGCACGTGATACTTCTTGGAGAACTCGATGCCGGCCGTGTCGGCGATCTCGAGCGTCCTTTCGACTACATCGATGCGCGAGGTGAACCGGTCGCGCATCTCCGGTGCGCTCTTGAAATAGAGACCGCGGTCGTAGTGCATTCGGTCTTGGTCGCTGTGATCCTTGCCGAGCCCAATGCACAGCAGCACGTCGTGCGCATCGTGATCCGTGTGCTTGAGGAAATGGGCGTCGTTGGTCGCGATGACGGGGATGCCGGCGTCCTCGCCGAGCTTGAAGATCAACTCGTTGAGCTTGGCCTGTCCGTCCGAGTCGTGGCCCTGGACTTCGAGGTAGTAGCGATCCTTGAACAGCTCGGCGTACCACGCCGCCGCCGCCTTCGCGTCGTCGTAGCGTCCCTCGAGAAGATGCGTCGCGACTTCGCCGGCCATGCACGCCGAGGAGACGACGATCCCTTCGTTGTACTTGGCGAGGAGCTCGCGGTCGACGCGGGGCTTGGAGTAGAAGCCTTCGGTGTAGGCGAGCGAGCTGAGCTTGACGAGATTCTTGTAGCCGGTCGCGTTCTGGGCGAGCAACACGAGATGGTAGTACGGCTTGGCGCCTGGCGTGGCGCGACTCTTCTCGCGTCGGCTGCCCGGGGCGACGTACGCCTCCATGCCGATGATTGGCTTGAGCTTCGCCTTCTTCGCTTTCTCTTGGAACTCCCACGCCGCGTGCAGATTCCCGTGGTCGGTGATCGCGAGCGCGGGCTGCTCGAGCTCCAGCGCGCGCGCAATCAGGTCGTCGATCCTGTTCGCGCCGTCGAGGAGCGAGTACTCGGAGTGGCAATGAAGATGGACGAATGACATCAGGCGGAGACGGCGGACCTGGTCTGTGGGGGGCGCGGCCAGCCGCAAGATCGGTGGTGGAGGGGAGTGCGGCAGCGCACGGGCGGCTGGAGTGGCGACGACGTCGTATTATAACTCCTTACAACCGTCGTGGCGCCCAGTGGCATAGAGCGTCCTAGAGGGAAGATGTCAGACGTCAGATGTCAGCCGACCGTCGAGCGCTTCTGGCGCGCCGTTGGGCTGCTCGCGGGCTTCGCGCTCGCGGGCGCGCCACGTATCGCGCTCGCGCAGGGCGGCCGGTCGGCGGGCGTGGTACTCGAGTTGCCCGCGAGCGCGCGCGCCCTGGCGCTCGGCAACGTGTACGCCGCCGCCGGCGCGGACGAGTCGTCGGTCTTCTACGACCCCGCGCAGCTCGCCGCGGTGAAGACGCTCGCCGCGGGAGTGTCCGTACAGCCCTACCTTGCATCGACGACGCTCGGCGCGGTGGCGGTGGCCGTGCCGCTCCGCTCGCGCGGGCTCGCGTGGACCGTCGGTATCGGCGTTCAGGCGCTCGACTACGGGAGCGCGCCGGAGCTCGTTGCCGACGCGGGGACGGGGGCCGGTGTGCCGACGGGCGGACGCGTGTCGGCATCGGACTACGTCGGCTCGATCGGCGTCGGTGTGGGCGCATCACCGTGGCGCGTGGGCGCCGCTGCGCGATACGTGTCGCAACGCATTGCGGGCGATGCGGGCGGTACGGCCGCACTCGACATCGGCATGGCGGTGGACGTCGGGCGCGGAGCCACGATCGCGGCCGTGGTGCAGAATTTGGGCGGTTCTCTGACGACGGGCGGCGTCACGTCGTCGCTGCCGAGGAACGCACGCGTGGCCGGCGCGACGCCACTGCTCACGAGGGGTGACGTCGCCGTCGATGCGACGGCGGAGCTCGTGCTACCTCGCCACGGCAACGCGCTCGGCGCCGGCGGCGCGGAAGTTCGATGGCGGGCGACGGGCGCGCTCGAGCTGGCGGGCCGGGTTGGCGTGCTGGCGCGGCCCGCGGGTTCGATCGCCGCTCCGGTCACGTTCGGCGGTGGCGTGCGCGCCAGCCACTTCGCCGTGGACTACGCGTACCAGAAGTTCGACGCGTTCGGCGGCACGCACCGCCTCGGAGGACGCTGGTGGCGATGAGCGATGGGGCGCCGCCGGCGCGAGGCCGTTCGCGCATGTGGGCGTTTGCGCGGCGCGGCGCGGCCGTGCTCGCGGCCGCGCTCGTGTTTTTTCTTGCCCTGTTTCCGACCGGGCGCTACCTGACGCGCGCGGCATGGGAAGAGGCACAGATTCTGTCGCGTCGGCGCTCGATCGCGGACCTCGTCACGAAGGGGGGTGTGCCGGTGGACGAGCGTGCCAAGCTCGAGCTCGTGCTGGCCGCGCGCGCGTTCGCGACGGACTCGCTCGACCTCAAGGCGCGCGAGAGCTTCACGACGTTCTCGCAGCTCCAGCACGACACGTTGGTGCTCCTGGTGTCGGGTACGCGGCGCGACTGGCTGTCGGCGAAGACCTGGTGGTTCCCAATCGTTGGCCGCGTGCCCTACAAGGGGTACTTCGACTATCACGACGCGTCGGCGGAGGCGCAGCAGCTCGAGTCGGACGGCTACGACACGTATGTGCGGCCGGCGTCTGCGTTCAGCACGCTCGGCTTTTTCAATGATCCCGTGCTCTCGACGACGATTCGCATGGATAGCGCGGGCCTGGCGAACACGGTGATCCACGAGCTGACGCACAACACGTATTACGCGCGGGGTCAAACGTCCTTCAACGAATCGTTCGCCAGCTTCCTCGGCGGGCGGGGTGCCGAGGAGTTCTTCCGCTCGCGCGGCGACAGCGCACTGGCAAAGCACGCGGCCGACGAATGGGCGGACGACAAGGTGCTGGCCGCATTCTGGGGGGCGCTGTATACGCGCGTCGACTCGGCATTTCACGCGCATCCGGAAGGCACCGCCGCGGCGCGCAAGGCGCGCCTCGCGTCGCGCGAAGCGATCTATGCGGAGGCACGCGGCGTGCTCGTGCGCGAGGTCGGGCCCAAGCTCAAGCGCTTCACGCCGCGCGCACTCGAGCACGCGCGGATCGACAACGCGACGCTGATGGCGCGCCGCGTGTACGCCACGGATCTCGACATCTTCGACGCGGTGTTCCAGCGCGAAGGGAGCGATCTGCGAAAGGCATGGCGGCGCATTGTGACCCTGGCGAAGTCACGGCCTGGCGATCCGTTTGGAGCGATCCGGGAGTGGTTGCTTTCGTAGGAGCGGTGGTTCGGGCAGCCACGGGACTGGGGCTAGGGACGGTTCTTAGGCGCGGCCAGGGGACATTTCGAACGCAAAGTCTGCAATTCATAGCCTCGAACGCCTCGCCCCTAGGAAAAGCGTCCCCGAAGCAGCGCTCGCAAATCGATCGGCGGGGCGGGGTCGTTCGGTGCGCCGGGCGCGACGTGGGGTGATGCGGAAGTGGGGGCACCGTAAGCGGCGATCCGGCGCATCTTCTCGCGCACGCCGCGATCGATGAAGCGCGAGACTTGATCCATCGAGTAGTCCGACCCGTGTCGCGAGCTGTAGACGTTGAGCGGATAGGCGACCACGAGATGGTCGCGCGCGCGCGTGGTCGCGACATACATCAGGCGCCGCTCCTCCTCCGTCTCCTCGTCGTTCTTGAGGGCGCGCGAGGATGGGAACCAGCCGTCGACGGCCCAGATCACGAAGACGGCATCCCACTCGCGGCCCTTGGCGCTGTGGGCGGTGCTGAGGATGAGACAGTCGTCATCCTCGCGCGTGCCAGTCGCCAAGTCCTGCGTCGCCGAGGGCGGCTCGAGCGCGAGCTGCGAGAGAAAGTCGGCTCGGCTCGGAAAGTTGCCGGCGATCACCTCGAGCTGGTCGAGATCGGCCAGACGCGGCTCGACGCGATCGTAGCGCTCGCGGAGGATCGCATCGTAAAAGGTGCGGATGATCGCGATCTGCGCGCTGACGGGCGTGTCGCCCGCGCCCTCGCCGGTGAGGGTGCCGACGAGCGCCATCAAGCCGCCGTGTGCCTCGCGCGCTCGCGGCGGCGGCGACACGCGCGCGATCGCGGCGGGATTCCACTCCATCGATGCGATGAGGTCGATCGCGCGGCGCGCCGTCGCGTCGCCGATGCCGGGCAGGAGCTGGAGCACGCGGTACCAGCTCACCTCGTCGCGTGGATTCTCCAGGATGCGCAAGAAGGCGAGCACGTCCTTCACGTGCGCCGCCTCGAGGAACTTGAGCCCGCCCCA
>JBDUCS010000004.1:0-29021 GCA_040003335.1 Gemmatimonadaceae bacterium
GCGGACGCCGGCCACAACGAAGGAGGCGTCCCATGTCGTCACCGTTAACCCTGCAGCGCGTGCACGACGCGTTCCGACGGCATGACGCGAACGCGCTGCGGCGGCTCTTTCAGAGCCATGCGGATCTCCGCGCGCGAATCAACGAGCCTGTATTCGACTTCAACTCGCCGGCAATCGTCTGCTACGCCGACGATCGCGCGATGGTCGACGTCCTGCTCGAGTTCGGCGCCGATCCCAATCAGCGCAGCGCGTGGTGGGCAGGTGGCTTTCATGCGCTGCACTCGGCCACCGGTGACGCTGCCGAACGGTTGATCGCTGCGGGTGCCATCCCCGACGCCTGCGCGGCGGCCCATCTCGATCGCCCGGAGCTGTTGTCTCGGATGATCGCCGCGGATAAGTCGCGCGTGCACGAACGCGGTGGCGATGGACAGACGCCGCTGCACTTCGCCCGGTCGCGCGTCGTGATCGATCTCCTCCTCGCTGCCGGCGCGGACATCGACGCACGAGACGTCGATCACCGCGCGACGGCAGCGGAGTGGATGCTCGACCACGCACGCGGCGCCGGGCGCTACGAGTTGGCGCGCTACGTCGTCGAGCGCGGCGCATCGACGGACATCTTTCTCGCGGCGGCGCTCGGACTCACCGATCGAGTCCGTGCGATGCTGACGATCGATCCGGAGTTGCTCGAGCTGAAAACGGGGCGGGGGAGCTATGCCGAGCAGCCGCCGAGCAGCTACCACATCTATTTCTGGACCATTGGCGACAGTCGCTCCCCGCTGGACGTCGCGTCACAGTTCGAGCAGCGGGAGACGCTGGATGCGATGCTCGCCTTCGCCAGTCCGCTCCAGCGACTGCGCCTTGCCTGTCGGGGCGGTGACGAAGTTGCGGCGCGTGCGCTGGTGCGAGAGTATCCGAACATCATCGGGACCATGTCGCCCGAAGATCATCGACTGATCAGCGACGCCGCGTGGAATGGCGACGAGCGAGCGGTCGCACTGATGCTCGCCCTTGCCTTCGACCCCCGAACAGCGGGACAGGATTCCGGGACGGCACTGCACTGCGCCGCGTGGGCAGGCTCCGCTGAAACCATCGCCGCGCTCCTCCGTCACCGCGACGCGTCTGCGTTGGTCGCGATCAAGGACTCGCAGTACGGGGCGACGCCACTCGGCTGGTGCTGCCACGGATCGCTGCACGGCAACACCGCACATGATCACGCTCGAGTCGCGCGTCTGCTGCTCGACGCGGGCGCGCGACCGGGCGCCGATACAGAGGAGGCGTCGCCCTCGGTCGAAGCAGTGCTCGCCGGGTGGGGCCGCTCGCGCTGAATCTCACGGCGCCGCACTCACGGCTGCTTCCGCGCGTTCTCTTGACTGTTCAGTGTCCAATCGTAGTCGGTCTGCTTCATCGTGAAGTCGCCGGCTTCGAGCAGCTGTTTCGACGCCCCCTCGCGATAATAGCGCGCAATGAATTGGCCGACGGCGCGCTCCGTGCCGCCAAAATCTTTGATGTAGTCTCGAAAGGAGATGAGAATCGGGCTGACGTACACGGTACGTGTCGCCACGTCGACGCGGTTCTTTGCCGGCGATTCGAGGAGAAACAGGCGGGCTTGGGCCTCGAGCTGCGCGTCGAGATGGTCTCCCGTGAATGCCTCACTGCGAAGCGGGGGGCAACCCATCGCCGCGCACACGAGCGCGAAGTGGATGCGAGGCTCGTGGTAGCGCGGGCGAATGATCGCCTGCTCGATCTCGTCGAGTCCGTACGCGTGCTCGCCGACGACCGCCAGTTTCTCCGTCCACGGCCCGTACGCTTTCACGAAGCCGAGCGTCTTGTTGATGTTTCGGATCGACCGTCGCTCCCGGTGTGCCGTGATGAGCCGGATCGTGTACGCGTTATACGCATTGATCCAGAATGCGAGCTGCTCGTCGTGCTGGAGCGATGCCGGGTCTGCATGGGCGAGCGCGCCCAGGTAGAGCTCGAATTCCGGCGCGCGAGCGAACGCATCGTAGTCCACCATGCCGCTCGCCACGTGAGCCTTGAGCAATGCGTCGAAGAGCGAGTGGTCGAACGTAACGGCGGCGGTTTGCCCGCGCGGCGGAAGCACGCTCGCGCGCACGTCCGGCAATGCGCTCCCTCCGACTAGCAGTGCGGCGAGCGCCAGCGCCGACGACTTCTTGTCGATCCATCCAAGGCGGCGCGCGAGCGTAGGGACGAACGACAGCACGATGAGCAATCCTCCGGCGACGGCGGCGCTCGCGAGGGCATGCGCCCGCGCGCCCGATGCGCCACCGATGAGCGCGCTGGCGAAGTAGGTGTAGATCGCCGTGGCGGGCAATATCCCGATCGCCGTCGCCGTCACGTATTGCGCGACGCCGATGCCGGTGAGGCCGGCGGCGAAGTTGAGGATGTTGAAGGGAACGATTGGAATGAGCCGGAGCCGCAGCAGCGCCGCGAAGCCGAGCTCGGCGAGCAGCTTGTCGAGCGCCGCGGCGCGGCGTCCGAGCAGCGTTCGTGCGGCGTCGCGCCCGAACCAGCGAGAAATCGCGAACGACGCGGTCGCGCCAAGTGTGGCGCCGAGCCAGTTGAGCAGGGTGCCGAGCACCGTACCGAAGATCGCACCGCCGGCGAGGGTGAGCAGCGTGCCGGGCAACGCGAGCGCGCTCGCCAGTACGTACAAGGCGACGAACACCAGCGGCGCGCCGGGCGTGCCGCGCAGCCGGTCGCGCAACATGCCGACGCGCTCCGGTGTCACGCCGCGAAACCATCCCGCGCGATACGCAATGACCCCAGCGACCGCAAGAATCGCCACGAGCACAGCACCGCGAATGATCGCGTTCCGGCGCGCGGTCGAGCCGCGCGTGTGACCGTTGCTTCCCAAAAGAATCGCGCGCTCCGCGGTAACGAGGTGACGTGCAGTCAGAATCCCCATCCGTTGGATGAAGTTCCATCGGACGCCTCTTCGCTAGTACGTTCGGGCATCATGCATCAGCCTTCTCGCCAGGCGAAGCCGGCGCGTTTCGCACTCGCGATCGTCATCCCCGTTCTGAACGAGGCCGAGGCGTTGCCGGCACTCCTCGCTGATCTGCAGACGCTTACGATCGACACGCAGGTGGTGGTCGTCGACGGCGGCAGCACGGACGGCACAGTCGCCGCTGCCCGTGCGGCGGGCGCGCAGGTGATCACGACCCCCGCGGGGCGAGGGGCGCAGCTCGCGGCCGGCGCGCGCGCATGCGGTGCACCGTTCCTCTGTTTTCTCCATGCCGACATCCGCATGGGCCCCGACGCGTGCCGGGCGCTCGAGCGGTTGGTCGCTCGCGCGAAGGTCGACGGCGAGGCATACGCCTTTTCGCTGGCGATCGACGCCACGGGTTGGCCCTATCGTGTGATCGAGTGGGGAGCCAATAGCCGATCGCGATGGATGGGTCTTCCGTACGGCGATCAAGGATTGGCAATGACGCGCGCGCTCTACGAGCGAGTTGGCGGTTATGCCGACGAGCCAATCATGGAAGACGTCGCGATGGTGCGGGCGCTGGGCCGCGTCGCGCCGGTGCGGACGCTCCCGGAGCGCGTGACGGTGTCCGCGCGGCGCTGGCAGCGTCAGGGTGTGCTTGGCCGCACGCTCCTCAACTGGATGTTGTTGCTTGGCTATTCGATCGGGATTTCGCCGCGCCGGCTCGCGCGCTGGTATCGCATGGAGCGGGCGCCTACGGTCCCGTAGCGCCGCGCCACGCCCGCCAGTCCGCGGCCGTGTCGATGTCGGCCAGTGGCGGAAGCAGGCGAACGCGCAGCGCACCACGCTGTGCCGCCTCGATCGTCATCGCGAAAACGTCTGGCGTGCTCCAGGGAATTCCGTCGAACAGCTCGGCGTGCGGCGCGCGCACACCGATGAGGTAGTAGCCGCCATCGTGCGCCGGGCCGATCACCACGTCCGCGTGGTGCAGCTCGGCGAAGGCGTTGTTCAGCATGGCGGAGGTGAGCGCGGGGCAATCAGTACCGATGACGATCACGGCGCTCGCGCCATGACGGAAGCCGTCGTCGATCGCCCGCGTGAGCCGTTCGCCAAGATCGCCGGAGCCCTGCGGCTCGCAGTGCAGCGCCGCTCCGGCACTCAGTTCGGCCCACTCACGCAGCTCGTCCAGCGCCAAATCGGGTGCGCAGGCGACTACCACGCGGTCGGCCACCGCTCCGGCCGCGGAACCAAATGCGATCTCCGCGACTTCTCTATAGACTTCGAGCGCGGCGTCGTTCCCCAACTCCGCGGCGAGCCGCGTCTTCACTTCGCCCAAGCGAGGTGCGCGCGCGAAGACGACGATCGTTCGCCGCTCGAAGGAAGGTGGCGTGCGTGAGTCTGTTTGGCGTGCTGCCATCGTAGAACGATACACGATGGAGCGGCATTCGGTTCTGACGTTCGATCAGGAGCTCCATGTCCGATTCGCATCTCGCGCCCGACCGTCCGTCTTACTACCACCATGACGATCTCGGCCGCTTTGGCGAGATCGGGCGCGGTGCTCCGGAGCTGGCGAAGAAGTTCTTCGACTGGTACGGCGCGGTGTTCGCCGAAGGCGCGCTCACGCAGCGCGAGAAGTCGCTGATCGCGCTCGCCGTCGCGCACGCGGTGCAGTGCCCCTACTGCATCGACGCGTACGCGAAGGATGCGTTGGAGAAGGGCTCGAACATCGATCAGATGACAGAGGCGGTGCATGTCGCCGCGGCGATTCGCGGCGGCGCGTCGCTCGTGCACGGCGTGCAGATGCTCAATCACGCCGACGATCTCGGCATGTAGATGGCGCGCATTCTTCCCACGCTGGAAAAGCGCGGCAGCCGCCTTTCGGGGGCGAGCGCGCAGCGCGCGCGGCTCGCTGAGGTGGCGCTCGCCCGGCCGTTCGACGCGGCGCTCGGCTCGGCAGGCCTGTTCCCGCTGAGGCCGGCCGCGCTCGACATCTTGCAGATCAACGTCGGCAAGCGCTGCAACCAGACGTGCCGGCACTGCCACGTCGATGCGGGACCGGACAAGAAGGAGGTCATGCCGCGGCCGGTCATCGAGGCGGTGCTCACTTTTCTCGAGCGCTACCGCATTCCGACTTTCGACATCACGGGCGGCGCGCCGGAGTTGCATCCCGATTTTCGTGAGATCGTCGTGCGCGGGGCAGGCGCCGGCGCGCAGGTGATGCACCGGTGCAATCTCACCGCGATTCTCTTGCCGAATTACGCTGACATCCCGGAGCTTCTCGCACGGCACCACGTTGAGATCGTCGCATCGCTTCCGTACTTCCAGGCGCGCGAAACAGACGCGCAGCGTGGCGATGGGGTGTTCGACGAGTCGATCGAGGGGCTCAAACGGTTGAATGCGCTCGGCTATGGCACAAACCCCGCGCTGCGACTCAATCTCGTTACGAATCCGGTCGGCACGTTCTTGCCTGGCAATCAGCAGGCGCTCGAGGTGCAATGGAAGCGCGAGCTCCAACGGCGGCACGGCATCGTGTTCGATCATCTCTACACGATCACGAACATGCCCATCAGCCGCTTTCTCGACTTCCTGGACGAGCGCGGTAAGACCGTTGAGTACATGACGCGCCTCGCCAACGCGTTCAACCCCACCGCCGCAGCGGGCGTGATGTGCCGGAACACGCTCTCGGTCGGCTACGATGGCACGCTGTACGATTGCGACTTCAATCAGATGCTCGAGATGCCGCTCGCTGTCGGCGCGCCGCGCACCATCTTCGACGCGACGCTCCAGGCGCTGGAATCGCGCGCGATCGTTATCGGTCCGCACTGTTACGGGTGCACCGCTGGCGCGGGCAGCTCGTGCGGCGGTGCCGTGGCTGCTTCACCGGCCGCGGACTCGTCGAACGTCGCATGAGCGCGCGCCGATCGTGAACGCACTCTCTTGCTATGGGAGCAGCCGTCCACGTGGCTCCGAATCACCGGCGCGCGGCCGGGCGCCGCCGTGCGTCGCTCGCACGGCACGCTTCGCGGCGAAGGGGAGCGCGACGCTCTTGGCAAGGGTGACGTCGCGACGGTCGCGCAGCGCCGGAACGCCAATGACGATCTCGCGCTGGCGCACGTTGCCGCGATACGTGCGATGCAACCGGTCCCAAATGGTCAGGCCGCTCGACCAGTTCGAGTCTTGTTCGCGCGCGACGATCGAATGGTGAATGCCGTGAAGCCGCGGCGTCATGATCACGCGCGCAAGCCGGCGCTCCACGCCGAGCGGCAGCTCGACGTTCGAGTGATGGAAGAGCACTGACAGCGCCGTCAGCTGTTGCCAGATGCCGAGCGCTCGAGGCGACACACCGATCGTGACGATCTGCGCGGCGCGCCAGGGGATCGAGAGCAAGAATTCCCCGAAGTGGAATCGCAGCGCCGTCGACGCATCGAGGTCGAGGTCGGTGTGATGCACTTCGTGAAACCGATAGAGCCACGGCACGCGGTGCTCGACGACGTGCCACCAGTAGAGAGTGTAGTCGAGGAGGATGACCGCCAGGGCATCACGGAGCCACGCCGGCGCGCGCAGCTGCTGAGCGACGCCCACGCGCTCACGCTCCGCCCAACGCGTGAGCGGGCGTACGGCCGGCCCCATCGCAAGTGCGGCGACCGCGGCGGTGCCGCCCGCGAGCACGAGATTCGTCACCGTTCGTTCGCCGGTAGGGGCCGAGCGTGCGCGCAGCGCCCGGCGTCGCTCGGCCCACACGAGCGCTCCGGCCGCGCCGAGTCCCAGCGCCGCGGCAATCCAGGGCGAGCGACGAGGTTGCGACGATGTCGCCGCAGCGGCTGCAGGTCGATTCACGGTGCTGCCAATGGAGTGTGACACATGCCTCGCGCAATGGCATGATTCGGTCCCATCGGAAGCCAGGCCGATACGTGTATGATTTCTCGTTCGGCGCAGTCGTGGATACCCGACGCGGCGTTCGGGCGTATTAGGTTGTAGCCGGATTCGGTCGAGTCTCCTTCGGTTGAGGGCATCTTGAAACTGCGCGTACTCGCCATCTCCGTGGCACTGGTCGCGATTCTCCTCCTCGGCGTGTCAGGTGTCGGAACACGAATGGGCCTCTGGACTTTTCAAACGGGGTTGGGACTCATTCCGTGGGCGGCGTACGCCGGCATGGCAGGCGCTGCGCTCACACTCGTGGCGCTGGCGGTCACACGCCCCCGCGGCGCGAGCATGGCGGCTCTGGTGGCCGCGTTCGCGCTCGCGAGCATGTCGTTCGTCCTTCCGTGGCGATGGCTGCAGAACGCGAAACGCGTTCCGCCGATTCACGATATCTCGACCGACACGAACGATCCGCCGGCGTTCGTCGCGGTGCTGCCGCTGCGCGCCGGAGCGTCCAATCCCGCCGCCTACGGTGGCGAGCCGGTGGCCGTGCTCCAACGGAGCGGATATCCCGACATCCGCTCCCTTTACCTCGACGCGCCGCCCGCGGTTGCGTACACGCGCGCGCTGGCGACGGCGAAGGCAATGGGGTGGTCGATGGTTGCCGCCGACTCCGGGACCGGCCGAATCGAGGGGACCGCGACCACCCTCTGGTTCGGATTCAAGGATGACGTGGTCATACGCGTGCGTCCCAGCGCGACGGGCTCGATCATCGACGCGCGGTCGGTGTCGCGCGTCGGCGGGAGCGATGTCGGGACGAATGCCGCGCGCCTGCGTGACTTCCTCGCGCGGCTCTCTCGCGGGTGAGCCGCGTCGTGCGCGAATCCGCGCGTTCCTCCGCGTCACGCGCTGAATCGTTCGATTTGATCGTCGTGGGCGGCGGCAGCGCGGGCCTCGTCGCCAGCGCGGCCGCCACGGCGCTCGGCGCGCGTGTCGCGCTGATCGAGGAAGATCGGCTCGGCGGCGAGTGTCTCTGGACCGGTTGCGTGCCGAGCAAGGCGCTCATTGCCTGCGCGCGTGCGGCGCAGGCAGTGCGCGACGCCGGCCGGTACGGCATCCGCGTGCCGCCACTGGAAGTTGACTTTGAGGCGGTACGGAGTTGGGTTCGCGAGGCGCAGCAGCGCATCGAGCCGCATGATAGCCCGCAGCGATTCCGCGGAATGGGGGTGGAGGTGATTCGCGCGCGCGCGCGGTTTACCGGGGAGCGCACGCTCGACGCCGGCGGGCGCGCCCTCACCGCCAAGCGCGTGCTACTCGCGACGGGATCGAAGCCGGCGATCCCTTCAATAGTCGGTCTCGACACCGTTCCGTACTTGACGAATGAGACGATTTTCGATCTCGAGCGCCAGCCGCGTACGTTGCTCGTGCTTGGCGGCGGACCGATCGGCCTCGAGCTGGCGCAGGCGTTTGCGCGTCTCGGCACGCACGCGATCGTTGTCGAGATGTCGCCGCGCCTCCTGCCGCGCGAGGACGACGAGCTCGCCGACATACTTCGCGCGCGTCTCGCCGCCGAAGGCGTGACGCTCGTACTCGGCGCTCGCGCCACGCGTGCCTCGCGCGCGGGAAGCAACGGCGACGCCGGCATCGCGCTCGACATCAGTCACGCCGATGGGCGCGCCGAGACCCTTCGCGGCGACGCGCTCCTCGTCGCCACCGGGCGCGTGTCCAACACACAGACCATCGACGCGGCGATCGAGGGCGTCGACCTGTCCAAGGACGGGATTGTCGTCGACGAAGGAATGCGGACGACGGCGGCGGGTGTCTGGGCCGCCGGGGATGTCACGGGCGGGTTGCGATTCACGCACGTCGCCGGATATCAGGCCGGCCTCGTCGTACGCAATGCATTCTTTCCCTTTCGTGCAAAGGCCGACTACCGCGTGGTGCCATGGGTCACGTTCACCGAGCCGGAGCTCGCGCACGTCGGGCTCACCGAGTCGGAGGCGCGCGACATACATGGCGACCAGGTCAGTGTGTGGCGGCGGCCGTTCGACGATGTCGATCGCGCGATCGCCGATGGCGAGACGAGTGGTCTCGTCAAGCTCGTCACCGATCGCAAGGGGCGCATCCTCGGCGGACACTTACTGGGACACGGGGCGGGGAATCTGATCGCGGAGATCGCCCTAGCGATGAAGCATGGTGTGCAGGCGAGCGCGCTCGCGATGACGATCCACGCCTATCCCACGTACGCCGAGGCCGTGCGAGACGCGGCGCAAGCCCAACTCAAGTCACGCCTCACCGGCCTCGCGAAATCGGTCGCGCGCTGGTTCGCCACGCGCTGAGAGCGGCGATGCGTGTAACCTGCGCGCCGAGTTGCTATGCGCTCTTCACCTTCATAAGAGGGTGCTAGAGCTCAGGTCGGATAGGACGTTGCGTTTCAATGGACAGCGCCGCGATGACACGCGTGGCAAACATGCCGTGATCGACGAGCACCTTGGTCTCGCGCCAACGCGCGGGACCCGGTGTTGAACGACGCACGGTCCGCAAAGATGACGGAACCCTTGCGTGTGCTCGCTTGCCGACGACGCGACGAGGCGCGAGCAATGGTGTTCAAGCCATCACCGACCGCGGCGTCGATCATACCACGAATCACGACTTCGAGACAAGAATGAATCACATCACGATACGGCATTGCGCCTCTCGCTGTTGTGCCGCCGTCATCGCCCTCGGCGGCGCCACGGCTGCCGGCGCGCAGGCGGAGCGGCCGCTCGAATCCGTTCTGACGTACAGGACGACGAAGGTCGCCGATGGGATCTACGCCTTCGTCACGCCCGAGGAGCGAACGGGGCTGCAGTCCGGTAACTCGATCGTCATCGTCGGCGACGACGGCGTGCTCGTGTTCGACACCGGCAACATCCCGAGCTCGACGAGACGGCAGATCGCCGAGATCCGGAAGCTAACCGACAAGCCGGTTCGCTATGTGGTCAACTCGCACTGGCATCCGGATCACAACCTTGGGAACAGCGAATATCGCGCTGCCTTCCCGAACGCGATCTTCATCGGCACGTCGGCCACGCGCGCCGGCATCCAGGCGCGCGTGCCCGGCTACTTCAATGAGATCAGGAGTTTCGGACCGACCGACTCGCTGATGAAGCTTCGGTTGTCGACCGGCAAGATGCGCGACGGGAGCGCGATGCCCAACAGCGTCCGCGTGATGTGGGGCTTGATGACGCGCGACTATGGCGAGTTCATGCCCGAGGTGTTGAGCGCTCGCGCGTTCGCGCCCGAGACGATCTTCGACGACAGTCTCACGCTCTGGCTCGGGCAGCGGCAGTTGAAGCTCGTGCGGCCCGGCCGCGGCAACACGGAGGGAGACACCTTCATGTTTGTGCCTGACGCGAGCGTCGTTCTGACCGGCGATCTCGTGACGGTGCCGTGCCCATTTCCGAGCACGTCGTTCTTCAGCGATTGGATCGCGGCACTCGATCGGCTCAAGGCACTCAAGGCGTCGACGATTGTTCCCGGACACGGCGATGTGCAGCATGAGTACACCTACGTGGAGCTGACGCGTGAGCTGCTCGTCTTTACACGAGAGAAAGCGCGCGCGGCGGTGCTAAAGGGCCAGACTCTCGAGCAGCTGGACAAAGAGACGGACTTCTCCGACTTCATCAAGCGGTTCGGCGGCAGCGATCTCGTGAGAAACGACGCCTTCAACAGCTTCTATGCGCACGTCGGCCTACAGCGCGCGTATGACGAGGCGAAGTTCATGCTCCAGGGGCCGATCCAGCCGGGCGACAAACACTGAGTCAGCGCTCGCGCGGCTCCGTGTCGCTCCCGGAACGGCCGCCGTTCTCGGCGTGGCGATGCCATGCATCGCTGCGATGCCGCATCCGCCGGTAGGCGCCGGGCGACGTGCCGAGATATTTCTGGCACTCGCGCGTGAAGTGGCTCTGGTCGAAGTAGCCGGCAGCGGCAGCGACGTCGGCGATGGTGGAAGACGGAGAGCGCAGTTGATCAACCGCCCACTCGGCGCGCAAGCGGCGAGCGTATGCGCCGAGCGACACGCGAAAGTGCGAGCGAAAGCGATGCGCCAAGTACGACGGATGCACGTCGACCGCACGCGCGATCTCGGCGATAGTCGGCGCGCGGAGAAAGTGCTCGTGGACGTATGCCAGCGCGTCGAGCAACCACCGTGGCGCCCGCGCCGTCGCGCGCGCATCTGCCGACCGCTGCGCGCCGATCAGCATCCCGAGCGCCAGGCTATCGATCGCAAGACTCGCCAGTCGATCGACCTGTCCGATCTCGCCGGCGAGCCGGCGCGCATCCATCGCGACGCCGCCGTGGTGGGCCGTGGTCGGCACGTCGAGCAACTCGTGGAACGGCTCGAAGATGTCGTGATGCGCCGGGTTCGGCTGGAGCACGAGCACGCGCGCGCCGTCGGGACCGACGCGGTTGTCGTGCGGCTCGCCGGTCGGCTCCACCCAGATCGATGTCGCGCGCAAGTCGAAGCGCCTGCGTGCAATCGTACACTCGAAGCCGCCATCCAGCATGGTGGCGAAGATCGCCCGGTCGTGCGTGTGACGCGGGAGCGTCGTGTGCGCGGGAAACCACGCATCGATCGCGATGAAGCAAGACGTCTCGGTACGGCGGAAGTGTGAGCTTCCATCGGAGACGGGGATGTGCGGGCGGTTGGGTCTGGGCATAGAGCCAGAATATGCGCGCGAAGGAGAGCACGCTTGTGCAAACTTGATGTCAACTCGTGCAAGACACCCGGTCTCACGCATCCAATCTTCACCCCTCGCAGCCGGCGGCCGTTCTCGGCGCGTCGGCCGGTCACACTGGTCGACAGGGGGAGCGATGCGGAGAATGAGTGTGTGGGGATGCGTGGCGGGAGCCGGAGTGATGGTAGCGTGCGCCGAGCCGACCCGTCCGGGCAATCCGGTCACGAGTGCAGCCGAGCGCGGAGCGCTGGCGGTGAGCGCCTCGCGATCTCAAGAGCACGCGACGGAGCTGGAAGTGGAGGGTGCCGGACAATATGAGCTCATACCGGGTCAGCTGGTTCGCGCCTTGGTTCACGCCGAGCAGCGCGGCAGTCGTTCCGCGTCCGGACAGTTCCGCCAGGTGACGAGCAGTGTCGATGGCGCCGTCGACATCACCGGCGCGGTGACGTGCCTCGCCGTGGATGCAGTGAATCATCGCGCGTGGATCGGCGGTACGGTGACGAAGAACCGCTCGACGGACCCGAGCTATCGCGACGATCCGACGACGCAGGTTGGCCAGGACGTCTGGTTTCGCGTACTGGATACGGGGAAGCAAAGCGCCGACCCCGACCGCTCGACGTTCTTGGGTTTCGCCGGCTCTGCCGGCATCACCACGTCGGCGGAATACTGCGCGGCGAAAATATGGCCGGCTGACAACGCGCGCACGCATCCATTTGTCACTGGCGGCCTCGAAGTAGAGCCGTAGCCGGTTGCGCAGTCCGATCGGAGCTCGGCGCGCGCGCCAGTCTCGTCCGAGCTTCGGTCGCATTGCGGCCGCTCCGATTCCGCTCTGATGTGCTTGCTGTCGCAGCTGAACGCTGGCGCGACCTCGAAACGGAGATTGCGCGAGAGCGCGCTATACTGTCGATTGCTAACTGCTTCATTGATCTTGACGATGACAACGAGTTCGCGGCAGAACTGCTGTCGCGATCGGCCGTAACGATCGGGCCGCGGTACACGTCTATGGGAGCTGGCATTCTCATCGCACGCCGCAGCCGGCACTCGTGATGTGCCACATCTGAGTGAGGCAGTCATCGATGGGCTGGTCGAGTGCACGTCGGGCGCGCGGCGCCCTCGCGATGATCGTCGGGCTTGGCGCCAGTGCGCTTTCTTGTGGCGGCGATAAGCCGACCGGGAACCAGAGCAACCTCGCCTCGCACTTCGATGTCGTGTCGGGTGACAACCAGCAAGCGACGGTCAACACCGAGCTCGCGAATCCGATCGTCGTGAAGGCGACCGATGCGAACGGCAACGTTGTCTCGGGGGCCGTGGTCAATTTTGTGGTCACGGCCGGCGGCGGCAGCGTGTTCGCGCCGTCGACGCAGACGAACATGCAGGGAATGACGCAGAATCGGTGGACGCTCGGCACAACGTCGGGTATGCAGACGATCGAAGTGCGCGCCATCGACGCCAATGGCGCACCCGTGACGTACGCAACGTTCCATGCGACCGCGAATGCCGGCGCGGCGACCGCACTCTCCAAGAGTGCCGGAGACGCGCAGGTGGGCGCTGCAGGCGCAGCGCTGCCGACGGCTCTCGCCGTGCTCCTCAAGGATCAATTCGACAACGTCGTACCGAATGCCACAGTGACGTGGGCGGCCGCGAGCGGCAGCGTCGCGCCGGCCTCGTCGACCAGCAACGCCTCCGGCATTGCCGCGACCGTGCTCGCGCTCGGGCCCAACGCCGGCGCGGCAAACACCGCGACGGCGACGGTCGGTACGAGCAGCGTCACCTTCACGGCGACCGCGCGCACCGGCTCGGCGGTGGTTATCGTGAGCGGCAGTGGCCAGACGGGCGGCGCGGGCGCGGCGTTGCCCAATCCCGTCGTCGTGCGCGTGAATGATGCGACGGGCAATCCCGTGCCTGGTGCGAGCGTCACCTGGACTGCCGCGAGCGGGAGCGGATCCCTCGCGCCGGCGACGAGCGTGACGAACGCGAGCGGGCAAGCGCAGGCGACGTGGACCTTGGGCAGCATCGGAGCGAATGGGGCGACGGCCTCCATTGCTGGCGGCGCATCGGTGAGCCTGAGCGCCACGGCGAACGCCGCCGCGGGTACGACCATGACGATCGTCAACGGGAACAACACGTCGGCGGCGGCAGCGTCGACAGGGCCGATCATGATCGTTCAGGTCGCTGACGGTGCGAGCAATCCCCTGAGTGGCGTGACAGTCGCGTGGACCGTCGCGAGCACGCCCACGACATCGGGTGTCGCGACGCAGCTGACGGCCGGCACGTCGACGACCGGCGCAAACGGTCAGGCGACGATGACCTTCGTCAGTGTGGGACAGAAAGTCGGGACGGTCACCATCACAGCGTCGGCGCCGGGCATCAACAGCGTCAACTTCGCTACCACCGTCACGGCGTTGCCGCAAATTGCGGACTTTATTGCAGGGAGCGACTTCCCACCTAGCGCGCCGATCAGCTCCACAGTCCAGTTTTACGTGACGTTCTTGGACCGCTATGGCAACCCGATCCCCGGGAGCGCGGCTGGGTGGGCGACGCAGCCCGGCCCCTACACCGAGTGGGACGATTTTGTCACCCGGCAGTGCGGATCGGTGAGTTCGCTGCCGGCGGATGCAAACGGTATCTCACTCACGAGTTGGACGACGTGTGAAGCGCCGGGCCGGCAGAGCGCGTACTTCAATTCGGTCGCCACTGGCTCTCTCACGAAGCCGCAGATGGATCTCGTGACAACCGCCGCGCCGACGCGCCTACTTCTCGTCCACACGGAAAACCGAGCAACGCCCGGACGCGTCGCGTTCTGGGTCGCGGTCACCGACGGGATGGGACGAGTCGTCACAGCGACGCCAGTGAGCGTGGCAGTGACCTCCGGAAATGCCCACATCGTCTGTAATACCATTCCGGGCAACGGGAGCTGCTCGACTACCGACCAGTTATACGGGCAGGTCTCCTTCGACCTCGTCGTCGATGGGCCTGGTGCAATCGTGGTGACGGTGAGCGAGGCGGGATATCCGGATCTCGTGATAGACTACTGATCCGCATCCATTCGGTCGGGACACCAATCCACGCCCACCGAAACACCGAATCGCCATCGTCTACGATGCGCCGTCGTGGCGCGGGGCAGCGATTGGTTGGAGCTGGAGAGAGAGGTCGAGGGTGCACTCGTGCCGCTGTCGGTGGACGACGCAGTCGTGCTCCCACGCGGGTGCGCCCACGTGCTGTACGATGCCGATCGAAGCGACACGCCGGCGCTGCATCTCGACTACGCTCGATGCCCGCGCGCCGGCGACGACCGAGCGGCTCGGGTCGGCGACTCGGGGTCGGTCACGACGCTGATCACCGGCCACTTCACCTTCGGCAGCTCGCCACGCAACGCCGTTGCTGGCGTCGCTCCCCGGCGCGATCCATCTCGCAGCCGACGCGGCCGCGAGCCCACCGCCCGGCGGGATCGTATCCGTGTTGTTGAGCGAGAACATCACGTCGGGTCCTGGCAGCGCGATCGGCGCGGTCGGCATGTCACGCTCCGGGTTCGCCGCGCGATTTACGGAATTGGTCGGCGATCCGCCGCTGCGCTATCTTGCGCGATGGCGTATGAACACCGCGGCGCGTCTCCTGAGTCAGGAGCAGATGAGCATCGGCGCAGTCGCCGATCGCGTGGGCTACGCCAATCCGGTGGCGTTCTCGAAAGCCCTCGCGCGAATTCAGGGTGTCGCGCCGGGAGCGTTCCGTCGCGGGGAACGAGACGGAGCGCATCGGCAGATGCGAGCACTGCACACGTGATGCATCGCACGCACTCGCGGGGCCAGTGGCGATGACGACGCGCCAACGGCGTCCGCGCGTCGTGCGCCGCCCGCGCAAATTGGCGTCGCACGTCATACTGCTGACTGGCGTCTCTGTCGCCGCCCTCGCGGCCTGCGCCAAGGTCGGCGAAGATGTCTTCAACCATGAGTCCGAACCGTTCGACGAACCGATCCGCGATTGGGTTCTGGCGCACCAGTCGTCGGGCGTGCGGCGGGCATACCTGCTCACCACCCGCGTCGGTGCGCCGAGCGTGTTGATTCCAATCACGGGAGCGATCGCTGCGTGGTTATGGCGACGCAAGGGTCTGCACATCGCGGGTGCGGTCGTCTTGGCGCCCGCTGTGGCATCGGCACTCTTTCTCGCGATCAAGCGCGTGTATGCGCGAGCCCGTCCGGCCGGCGGCGCGCGATTGCACGAATTGACGTACTCATTTCCAAGCGGCCATGCCACGGCGTCGGCGGCGATCTTTGGGGCGCTGAGCTATGTGCTCTGGCGCGAACGCATGTTGGAACGCGGAACGGCCATCGGCCTCGGAGTCATGCCGCCGTTGCTCATCGGCTCGAGCCGCGTGTACCTGGACGTGCACTGGACGACCGATGTGCTCGGCGGGTGGAGTGTCGGCGCACTGGTCGCCGCGCTCTGCGCCTTCGTGTACGAGCGTGTGCGACAGAAGACGCGAGACGCCGCGCCCGGTTGGTGACTAGCGCGTTACTTGTTCATCAACAGGGCCAGGTCGAACAACGTCCCGGTCATCTCTGACCACCCAGGGTAATGCACGCCATCCTGGTCGAGCCCATCGGAAAAAACCCAATTGTGGCCGAGGCGGCGCATCTCCACTGTGACGCGCCCGCTGCCCGTTTCGTGCGGCAGAATCCGGGATAGCGGGGCGAACAGCACCTCGCAGCCAACGTCTTCCCCCTTTTTGTCCTTGCCGGGGCAATGTTCCGTCCGGAGCAGCGGTGTGTTGCTGACCGTCTTCTCCACGAAGTCGTTCCAGGTCGGTATCGGATCGAACCAGCAGGACTGGTGCGCATGGGTCCGGTCGGGGAAGAGCTTAGTGTCGCCGTCACTGGCGACTGCGCCCGGTTTCGCGAGGCGCCACAAGTTGAGTCGTGGCGCGTCGTAGAGTTCGGTAAAGACCTGGCGCTCCGGCGTCGACAAATCGGCGAACAGAAGACGGAACGGATTCTTGGAGTTCAGCGGGAGATACGCCTTGGCAAAGATCTCGTAGTCGTTCCGGGCGTACGTCAACTCGCTCGTTCTCAAGTAGCTGACCATGAGGATGAGAAGTCCCTGCAGCGTCTGCGAAAAGTTCGTTTCCGTCACGATGGTCCGATCCGAAAGCGTCGTCCGGGATTTCAGATGCGCCTTCCGGCTGGCGTTCACCGCCTTGCGCGCGTCGTACAACGCAACGCTCCGGACACCTTGCCGAGTGCCGGGCGGCCCCGAAAATGCGCGACCCGCCACCATCTTCTTTTCGCTCGATTCGATGATTGCTACGAATTGGTCAATTCGCGCGAGCGGCAAGTCAAACGTCGCTTGCGGCGCCGCTCCTAACGCGCACCCGCTGGCGTAGTAGGACTTGCTCCGGTTGAACGCGAGCGGGAACACGGACGCCACCCTCGCTTCCAAAGTGGGCAGCGTAAAGTGGCGGGGGGCTCCCGTCGCCGCGGGAAAGCCGAGTGCGGAATCGGGTTTGGCGGCTCGGCAGTGATCCTTGAGGTCGGTCACGAGCGCCAGCACCTTCTTCATCACGTCTTCCATCTCGTCGCGACCGGACGCCGTGACTTCGAATGGTTTGGTGCCGATCTCAATCCGGTTGCCGTCGCCCTCCAGTCGAAATCCCTCCTTCTTTATGCGATGCGTGGTAATGTTCTTCCCCTCGAGGGGGAACACGGTCGCGCCCCATCCCGCCTCGGTGGGATCGAGTGGAGGTTTCACCGTCGACGCACCGTAGTTCAGATCGAACTCGAAGCCAAGCCTCGCCGGACTGTTGGTGGTAACGGCCACGATGTTCTCGTAGCAGGTCGGTGAGGTCTCCGCTGACTGGTCGACGGTCGCGGTCTCAGCGCTCATCGATCGCCAAGCCTGCTCCTTTCCGTCCGGCGATCCGCATCCGCAAGGTGCGACGTCCTCTTCGTGCAGTCGTCCACTGGGCCGCGCGGTTACCGGCGCCAGGAACCGAATGGTACGCGGAACCGGCAGTAGTTCTCTTAGTGTCTTGCCGGTAGTGATTCGTGGATGATCCGGCATCGCGGTATCCTCACATGCCTTGCGGGCGGCAATATCCGTTATGGTTTGTCGAAATCATTGCCGAACAGCGCCTTCGCCTCGAGCCGCACGCGCGCTGTTGCAGAAGCGAACTCCCGGCCAGGCAGCACTTTGCCACCCTCCAGGTGGAAGTAGTCGAAGTCATCCATCGCAGTCTGGGAGAACGCAGCCGTCACGAAGGCGGGGGTCGCGGCATCGCTCGGATGACCGGCTTTGAACGGGACTCGGCTGAAATTGCGGCGCAAGAGATACGAGTTGCTTCCGAGCGATAATGTGCCGCCAAAGTCGACCCAGCGATGGTTGATCAAGTTGAACGCCTTGTCACTCTCCGTCTCGGTCTGCGCGTCGAGCGATGTCAACATGTCGTTCAACTCCTTTGTCGAGGCCGCGGCGAATGTCACGCCCGGGGTAGCCATTCGCGCGATTGCGCGCCGGGCCACCACGGTGCCAAGGAAGTTGCTGACGAGATCTTCGGGGGAAAATGAGGAGTTTCGACCGCCCGGGGCGAGCGTATCCCAGGACACGATCTCATGCCCACGCGCGTCCTCGAACGCAATTGCTGCGGCCGTTTCCAGTGGATCAGCCGGGGTCCGTCTGATCGATACGATTCCGAGCAGTGTCCGAATGACCTGGGGCGGCCCTCCGGAAGCGGTGAGCTGATCGTGCAAGAACTTGGTGAGGTCGATCATGTCCCTTGCGTGCCCCAGATCGAAGAAACCGGCCTTGCCGCAATAGATCAGGCCGCTTACCTCCGTCCCGGCGCCCTGTATCCCAATCGTGGTGGGGTCGACGATGTTGTTGGGGAGGGCGATGTTGTCGGGAGCGAGGATGCAGCAGGGCCGGGGTACAAAGCCCGGCTGCGGACGGGCGCCGAAAAGCTCGAGCAGGGCCCAAGTCTCCCAGCCGAGCACGCCATCGCGTGTGATGCCCGCGCATGCCTGGAAAATCTTGACCGCCAGCTCGGTACCCTTTCCGAAGTCGCAGTCGACGACGATCGGGTTTTGTCCCCACCCCGAAAGGGTGGTGAGCGCCGAAGCGATGAACGTGGCGGTCGGCGCGGAATTGTCTCGACAGCCTCCCGGGGTACCCGCGACGGGAAGGAACCGATTTAGCAGCTCCTGTGCGTGTCCCACGGACGGGTTGTGCGAGTGTCTGTTGGCAACGCCGCCGAGGATCCGCGGATGAAGGCCCTTCCGCACTGGGTCGGCAATCTCACCCGGACTGCATCCGAAGGCGTCCGCTAAATCGGGAGTCTCGCCCTCCACCGCCATGGGATCGAGGTCGGCGACGCGTGCCATCACCTGATCGCGATACAGTAGCGCGTGAGCGCCGCCGCTGTTGTAGGCCCGTACCGCCTCGCTCCAAGTTGGATGGGCCAATCGCGCAGACTTCTCGAATAGCCAACGAATCGCGGTGCGAATCCAGAACCCGTAGTCCTCATGGAGATCTCACGAATTAGTGTAATACGATCCGTGTGACGGGAGACCCTCGCAGCCACTCGGCGGCGGGGGTCTTCCCGCTTTCAGGCCGGGCGTCCATGGGATGCGGCGTCATGGATGCCTGGACACCACGCAATCGTGATAGGGCACTTCGAGCCTTCTGATCGACCCGAGCTTGTCGGGAGAACCCAGCACCACCGCCACGTAGCGAATCGGGCGGTCCGGATCGCTGGCGCGGTCCACGGTCGCAATCGCTCCGTCGGAAAAGTGGCCGCCCCACTCGCCGATACCCACCTTGCCGCTGGTCGACCTGAAACTCCGCGGTGCGGCGATCAGGATCTGGTTCAGCCATGGCGTACCCAGGAGAGCGATGAATTCATCGCTCTTGACCCCCTGGACCAAGAGGCCCTGCGCCATCAGGGCAAGATAGCGGGCGATCTGCTGCGCGGTCCCCGTGAAGTTCGACACGGCATGACCCGGCTGCTGCCAGCGCTGAGTGAGCGGAATACCGGAAGCATTGTTCGGCAGCCAGTCGTTTCCGTTGTAATCGCCCGCGATCCATAGACCCGTGTTGTTCCTGAAGAAGCCCGCTGCCGCGAGCACGCCGTTGATGTATGGAAAGCTGAGCGCCCGGATATAGCGGCCG
The DNA here is from genome assembly GCA_040003335.1 of Gemmatimonadaceae bacterium. Lineage (GTDB taxonomy): Bacteria > Gemmatimonadota > Gemmatimonadetes > Gemmatimonadales > Gemmatimonadaceae > JALZAE01. Next base: position 19,684 of record JBDUCS010000004.1, read on the forward strand.
GCATCCGGTTCGCTGTTCTGTTGAGTGGTCCGCTCGATCCACCGTATGAAGTCAGCCCGGAAGCTCGCCGTCCCGGTCGCGTCGATGTCGAGGACCTGTGCGAAGTTGGGCATTCCCGACGGTTTGCCTGGGAAGGCCGCGTCGAGTTTCGGCTTCCAGCCGACACGCAAGGTATCGAACACGTTGCGCTGCCAGTTGGCTCCGGTCGTGGAGAGGCCGGCGGCAATCATGTTCTGGGCTTGTTCGGTGACCCGCCGGCGAAGTTCAAAGGCCGCGATGAGCGGATAGATCTTAGCCAGGCTGCCGATGTAGAGCAGCTCGGTATCGTTGTGTCCCCAATAGGGCGGCAAGGTCGCCGTTCCGTCGTCCGTCAGATCGATGACCGCGGTGCAGAGTCTGTTGAGGTCCGGCGGCTGGACGGCGGCATCGATGCAACTCCAGAAGGTCGAGTTGGCCATGTCCAGCGAAAGGATCTTGGCCGACGCGGGGAACGGGTCAACGAGCCCGGCCCCGGTCACGGTGGCTCCGCCACCACGGTCGTCGGCAGGCAAATCCGGAATCGCCGCGGCTCGGAACACACACTGGTTTCGGGGTACGCGTCCGCACGCGTCGGTCAGGCGACGCCCGATCGTTTGAGCGGGGCCACCGCCGTTTGGAACTTCGATCACCTCGACGAAAGAGCCCGGCCCGCCCGACTCGATCCGCACGCCTCGGCTAACGAGGTTTTCCCACGGTTCAGGCTCGTCAGAGACGATGACCGCCACATAGTGACCGAGGGCAGTCGGCGCGGACCGTAGCAGCAGGTCCCCGGGTTGCACGGGCGCAACGAGCAGGCTGCCCGGGCTTGTTACCGGGACGACGCCAGTGGGCTCCACGCCGAGCGACTGGAAGGCGAGCTGATACAGCTCAGCTGGGTCCCGGATCCATCCGGCGCTTCCCAGTGCATCTTTCAGGATGTCGGACCTCGGCATCCGATCGGGAATTGGGGCGCCAACACTCAAGCGCTCATCAGGTACCGGCGCCGCGAAATCCACCTCGTCGTCCGAATACTCCGGTAATTCGCCGGCTATTTCAGCATCACCTGGGCGGTGGTGGTCGACGCTGCATTTCGGTGGCGGCGCGAGCTGTCGGAACTCGACCCCATGGATCGTTCCGTCGGGCGACAGCTCCATATGCGCATAGCCTGGCGGCACCCGCTCGCGCCGGCCATTGCGAGGGATGTACTTGCCCTGTGGTCCCGCGCTCGTGGTGTTGACGTAGAGCGGACCACGAGTTCCTTCCGGCGTGAGCGAAGCGGCCGGCGCATGTACGCCGTGAGTCGCCGCCTCGACAACGCCCTTCATGAGAAAGAGTCCAGCGACAGCGGCTCCGTCGCTCTTGCCGGGCACATATACCACATAGAGCCCGTTTCGATGGATGTGCCCCGCCAACACGAGGCGCACGCCCGCTGTTGGATTTGCGACTTTCATGATGAACTCGTCCCGCCGTTTGACGAACGAGTTGTAGTCCGCGGTCATGCCGTCGGCGCCGTGCGCCGGCTTCACGGCGAACAGCGGATGCCCGTTCCACGCCTCGGTTCCACCATCGACTCGCTTCGTCGCATAGCCGAGCGGGCCTCGCGCGTGACGTTTGTCCTCGTATGTCTTCCGTCCGCGAAGAACTTCGTGTTCGGTCCAGTCATCATACGGACAGATGGGCGGCGCATGGATCCCGATAATTTTCGCCTTGCCGGGCAGCTCGAGAAAGTTGTTTACCAAGCTCATCTGCAGCTCGGACAGACAGCTGCCCGCCTTGGGCCCTGGGTCAGTGGCTTCCTCGACTTCATCCAATCCGTAAGGGCGACTCTTGCCGTGACGAACGATATCGAACAACACATCTTCATCCTCCGCCCAATCGAGCATCAACACTCGCTGCGAGCCGGGCAGCGCAAACGAGTAGTCGAGGAACGGATTGATCGACAGGAGATACCACTTCACCGAGTCAACAGTCGTCTCCGTGGGAAGCTGCGACTCGTTGAGACGCCGTCCGTTGGCGAACAGCTTGACCAGCATGGCGAGTGCGGACCAGGGCTCCTTCTTGAGGAGCTCGGCCTTCGACTCGACGCCGAGGTGGTATGAGAACTTTGGCTCGAAGCCGGGCCCGTGGGCGACTCGAAGGATCCGGTCTAGCTCTTTCTTCGAGTAGTCGCACTCATTGTGAATGAACGAGCTCGGGCCCGGAGCGCCCGGCGCGAACGGCGGGTACGGATTGATTCGCCAGTCGTGATTGCCCAGAATCGTGTACACCGGCCGGCTGTACGCATCCTTCGACGCGAGGAGATACGAGAAGAGGAACCAGTTTCGGTCGACATTATACAGACGGTCATCCCCCAACTTGTCGGCGGCGGTCAAGCCCCAGTGCCCTCGACCGTAGTCGATCAGGTCACCAGTGAGGAGGAGCACGTCCGCGTCTTCCTTCGCCTTCGCGTAGACGCCGGCCACGCTCACGTTCCAATTATTGAACTGCGCGGCCTCTTTGGCCTTCCGAAGATTGGCGTTGTACACGTTCATCCGGACATCGACATGAAGATCGGTGACATGCCCAACACGCAGGCGATCGGCCGGCTTTGCCTGGATGAAAACCGGATGCAGGATCTCCGCGCGGGTCTTCCGCATTGTCATTAGCTGATCGGGAGCCTGTAACGAGCCGTACTCGTACTCGTATTCGCCGAGCAGAAACCGGCTCTGCTCGGCCCACAGCTCAGGCAATGCTTTTCCCCGCTGCGTGGCATGCTCGCGAATGAGGAAGGCAAGCTCGTCGGACGGCGCATCCTCCACTGGGCTCGCGTTGTTCCAGAAGAGATGATACTGCCCGGGCCCGAGCCGAGCGGTTGCCTCCTCACTCACTCGAATTTCGTTGAAATACTCGAGGTCATGGCGCTTGTAGAGCCGCTGGACCACTTTCGCGAGATTCGCGCTGATGGCGTTATTGCCATCGTGATCGCCGCCAAACGAAATCGGGCTGGATCGCGGATCCCCTCGCGACGCATCCTTTGCGGGTTCCACGGCCACTCCGCTTCTGACAACCAGCTGCTCTTCCTGAAACGAGCCCGGCGAGCCCGACGGGATATTGCGCCGAGAGCGATCCGACCACGGAACGCAACGGAGATAGCGAGCCGCCTCGGCCTTCGACAGCTGCCGATCCGATACCACGAGCACTGTGATGCATCGTGTTGCATCGACGTCGAGAGTGGCGATCGCCGTCGGGGTCGCGCGCGGGCAGATCACCGCGGGAAATCCGAGGGCAGGCCAAAGTATGCGCGCTGGAATCTGCTCCCGCGGGGGACGCGAGCTGGGAGTTCGCATCGACAGCGACGTAGGGACTGATCCCGCCCCCTCAAGGATATCGCTGCTGTCGAAATCGCTGCCCGCAAGCTCGATCGTCTCACCGAGCGAGCTCGAACCTTGGAACTCCGACTCTTCGCTGCTCGGGGTGTCTACCCAACCTGGCATGTCTGCGACCCCCTCGGTAGCGACGCCGGCGTCGCCGGCCGTGATTTCGGCTGGTCGGCGATCTATGTCGGCGGCAACGGACCGTCCGGTTCTCGCGGGTCGATTTCCGGCGAGGCGATTCTCACGACCAAAGTCACGCGCCACCCGTTCCGCTGCGACGATGTCGAGATATCCGTAGCCGATGCGATGCAGATCGGGACCGAGCTCCGGGCGATCGAAGAATGGGCTGGGATCAACGCTGCCGAACAGTAGCGCGCGGGTGTCGTAAATCTCGAGTGGCCTGCCCGCTGCCTCGAACATCAGGGCGACGGTGCCCGTCACGTGAGGGGCAGCCATGCTGGTGCCGCTCTTGACGGTATACCGCGCCCCAGGAGCTGCCCCAGGCGGGGTGGAACGAGCGGCGAGGATTCGAGAACCCGGCGCCACGAGTTCCGGCTTGATCCGGCCATCTCGGGTCGGTCCGCCACTCGAGAACGACGCAATCGTCGGAGGACTCTGATGGGGATTCGCACAGCCGCAAGTGATGGAGAGTCGGCCGTTGCAGAGCGTGCCCGTGGTATTGGCAGTGACGACATCGGCTTGGACGAACATTGGCTGGAGGCCTTTGTCGCGCTCGATCCATGCGTGGTAGCGGCCATCGTGAACGCTCTCGCCAATGAGCCGAAGGGCCCAAATGCCGTCCGGCGCGTCGGGCTTGAGCAGTACATCGACGTGATGATCGCCCGTGGTGCCGTGACGAACCCTGTGGTGCACGTGACCCACCGTGGTGCCGGCAACGACCATCGGGATGTCCTGTCCGGGACTGACCCTGGCGAGCACCGCACCCGAGGGATCGAGCACCTCGACCGTGAATCGATCGATGTGCGGATAGAAAATCTCAATCTCGGAGTCGTTCGTGTCGTGGAAAGGAATTCGGAATTGAACGACCTTCACCGATGCCGGCAGAACTCGGCCCGTCGCGTGGGCACGCTTGGTTCGATAGTTCCCCGCTGAGTTCACCACCGCGCGACCGGGTGCCAGTGCCACCGCTTGATCGATGCCTAACTCGACCAGCGTGCTGCCGTCGTGTGGTCCCCCGTGCGCCCCGACGCTCATGTTCACGACACATGGTCGGTTCCCGGCGACTGTGAAAACGTGATCCAGTGCTTCGAGCACCGATGCGGAGTCGCCCAGATTGCCCTCTCCAAGAACATCGGCAGTTCGCGCAAGGTGGACGAACACTAGGTCCGCCTCCGGTGCTACGCCGCTCATCCCTCCACCGAGGCCGCTCCCCGCGGCGATATCCAGCACATGGGAACCGTGTGCGCCGGTTTGACCTCCCGCATCCGCCGGGTCGTAGTTCAACGCCTGATATGGGTCGGAGCTGCGGAGTGCTTGGTCGATGTCTTGTGACGTGAAAATCCGTCCGTAACCCCAGCGGTTTCCTGGACCCGAGCCATCCGAACCCCGTTGGTCCCACAGGGAAAGAATCCGGGTGGATCCGTTTTCGTGCCGAAATGCGGGATGGGCGTGATCCAGCCCCCAATCGAGTGCCGCGACTATGCACCCCTTCCCCGTGGCTTCAAGTTCGTCCGGCCGCCGGATGTAGGGTGATCGCCCGGAGGACTCGGAAGCGGCGATGCTCTCCGCATCCGCGAGGTCGTGACGCATCTCGGCATACTCCTCCTCATCGTCCTCGTATGACGGACGAAGCTTGCGAGTGGCTTCCAGAGAAGTGACGGTCGCACTCTCTGCCAGCTCATCGAGCCCGGCACGCAGGAGGCGCACTGTCGCGATGTCGCCGAAGCGGGTGACGACTTGGACGCCCGCGGGGAGAGCGTCGGGGTCGGAGAGGCGAATGATGACCGACAGTTCATCATCCCCATCTCCGGCCCGCGCCTCCTCGACCAGGGCCGGATCGTTGATTCGCGACGGCGACATATCTGGTCTACGGGTTCGGCGACGCTGGTCCCTTGCTCCCCCTCGACTTCAATGCGTCGACATCCGTCCGGAGGACGGCAACGCTCGCCTCGAGATCACTCACCTTCTTCTGGAGTGTGCGAACATCCTGTTCTGCATCGAAGGGTTCGAGCGCGGTTGCGCGAAGGGAGGCGCGTGCGGCTCGATCCAGAATGCCAGGATCGAGGAGATCAATTGCCCAGCGCCGGGCACTCCATCCCCGTGTGTTTTTGCTTGGGTCCTTTAGATCTGCGGGACCAGCCGCCGCCTCCATCACGGTCCCGGCGGCCGCTACCAAGCGTGCGTTCGCCCCGACGGCCGCCGCGGCCGCGCGCTGTTCATCGCTCGGATCGTATTTTCTCGCCGCGTCAGCCTGCGCCGCGCCGACCTCGGCAAGTATTTCTTTCACTTTGCCCAGACTGAACCCCTGGGCCAGAGCCGACTCTGGCGCGTCGCGGGCTTGCCGAGCCAGCGCCAGTGCGTCCGCCGGGTCGTCAACGGAAGCGGCTACCGTGATGGCGAGCAATTGTGCTGTCGCTTCCGCCTTCAGTGGAGCCGAGACGCCCACCGCCGGCACACCGAATCGAAGAGGGAAATTCAACCGCACTCCAGTGCCCGCCGTCACCGGCGACGCGCCCGACGCAGTCGGGAGTCCTATGGGTATGCCAATAGTCATGTTCAACTCCCGGAGCTGTGAGCTCTAGTTATGGGCGCGGCCCCAGGAGACCACCGATGATCCCGGGATTCCGCAGGAGCACTCCGATTCCGCCGATGAGCCACGGGTTCGCCAACGCTCCCTTGCCGTCGCCAAGGGCGCCGTTCTTCACCACTCCCCTGAGGATCTGACTCAGGTCCAGATCCATAACGCCAGTCGCTGTGTTGAGCGTCAAGCTCTGGGCGAAGTCCAACGCGCCATCCAGTTTCATCCGAGAGTCGAGCGATCCGATCTTGCGACTGTGTCCCTTGCTCACCGACACGACATCGGTCATTCGCGCATTGACCGTCTTGATGCCCTCGGCGTTGCGCCTCGTTTCGTCGCCGACCCGGCTCATCGCCTCCTTGAATTGTTTCTGCGACACATATCCCGAGTCGGTCGGCGCCTGGTAGGCCGAACGGCCCGTGGCCGTGCGTACGCCCTGCCGCTGCCGCGGCCTGCGGCTCGTTTGCCGCTCGGAAAAGTCCGCGTCCGCCTCGCTCATCAGCGCATCAAGCATGTCGTCGACCTCCTCGGTATCGTAGGCTTCGCCCTCTTGGTATCCGTCGAGGGCCTCGTCGCTGTCCATGACGTCAAAATGGTAGTCCGCGGCCATACTCTCCTCCTTCAATCGTGAGCGGTTACGAGCGCGTGCGTCCCGACTGCGGACGCGAGCCGGCTCGCCTTATGGCTTGTGCGCGCTGAATCGCGGGCATCACCAGTTCGTTGAAGAGCTCGGGATCAGGTTCCGTGTAACCGGCGCGGCCGTGTCCCCGGCACACCTCACACTGCCTGTCCCCACCCCAGCAGTACGGACAGGCGCCTAACGCCGACGCGATCGTGTCGTTGGCTTCGCGCAGATCAGTCAGTTCTTGCTGCAAGGCCGCAAGCGCCTCGGGTTCGATCGGTGCATCACCAGCGCCGATGACCGCTCCCTCGCTGTCGCCACTCGTCGTGCTCTTCTTCTCCTCCGTCTCGATCAAGAGTTCGACGAACGCCTGTTGCTCGGCTGGGAGCCGGGCCGTTCCCAACAGGGTTCGGAGCAGCGGAGTGCCGACTTCACCCTTGCGGAACGCATCGATCAATGCGCGTCTGGCGGCATCGGCGTCGTCCAACGTGGCTCCCGAGCTCAGCGTGCCGATTTCAGTAGTCATCTGCTTCATCTCCAGCAAGTGCTGCTTCGAAGCTCTCGAGCGCGTCGTTACTCTCGAGCGCCTCGTCTACGTCACTCCAGCGATCGCCGTCGGCCGCCCAGTCGGAGCTCTCGGTCGCGGCCGTGTTGGACAGGTCGGAGCACAACAGCGCCGCGCGCGCAAAGGGATTCGCGATGTCGCACCGCGGCGCCCCGTGCGGGTCGTACCAGTAGCTAGACGGGCCGTTGCCCGAGACCGCGGCCTCCGCTGCGAGTTCGGAGATGGCGCTCGCGAACTCCGTGGCCGGGACTTGGTGCTGGCCGACCGACACTGTGGTGCGCCCATATTCCGCCATCGCCAGCGCGAGCAGCGCCTGCATTGTCTCGGGCCGAGAGAGGAACGAGAGTAGTTGCGTCGGGGCTGCTCCCACAGCACTCGGTGCCGGGGGCTGCGCTGCAACCGGAACGGCAGCGGACGCGGCCGAGACTGCAGTTGGCGCGACTGTCGAGGGAGTGGGCGCAAGCGCAGGTGCCGACGAAGGCAGCGCGCGCGATGGCGGCGCGCTTGTGGCGCCGCCTCCGATCAAGCTGGACGCGCCGCCGGCGAGCGCGCCGAACAGCGCGCCATATGGACCGAGCGCTGCGCCTTGGGCGGCTCCCTGCGCCGCGCCCGGGCCGACCTTTTGGACGACTGGCGCCGCCTGCTTTCCGAACTGCTGTAGCGTCTGCATGAAGTCCTCGACGTGCTCCGGCTCGGCGCCGGGGAACACTTCCTCGAGCACGCTCTCTAGAGCCTCGTCGTCGAGCCGCTCCCGCTCCGGTCCCATGACGCGCCGCACGGCGGGGTAGTCGGTCTCCGTGAGATACCATCGGCTCAAGAATTCCTCCTGGTCACTGTGGACCGCGATGTTCAACGGGTCTGGAGGGGAGTTGAGTCCGGCTAGCGCTTCGCCGTGTGATCCAGCGGATCACGGTTGGCAGATCTGTGCTGAGTGGTTCGTTCACCGCGCCGAGGACCGTGCGGACGTGCGCGCGATCGTCGAGGCCGATGACCTTCACGTTTGGGTAACTCGCTACGATGTGGCTGGCCTCACCTGGAAGTAGTTCATGCTCCAGACCGAGCAGCACCACATCGGCGTTTGCCGCTTGCTCGAGGATCCGGATGCCCCGGCCCTCAACTGTCACGATCTCGAACACTTTGACGCCGCCGGCCTCGCCGATACGGTTGGCTCGCTCGAGACACGCTTCGACCAGGCTCCGCTGGTTGTCATTCAGCGCACCAAGGACGATCCGAATCGCACGGGCAGGCGGTCGCGTCACCTTGTTTCCAGGAGAACATGGTTGACGACAATGTTGTGGTAGCCGCACCGCAGCGCATCGCCCCAAAGATCCGATTTTGATCCCGTCCGGAGTCAGCCAATCGGACCGGACGTCGTGGATCGATGGGATCAGGACGGGCGGGAGGAACTGGGCCGAACGGTCCAGCGGGGAGACGGGCGGGTGGAACGCCCTGACTCACTACGAGTTCGGCGATAGATAGCCGCGGCCTCGCCTCGGCGGCGCACCCCGAGCTTCGTCAAGAGGCTATGGACGTGGTGTTTGATCGTGGGGACGGCAACGCCTAGCTCCTGCGCGATTTCCTTGTTGGAATGCCCCTCATTGACTGATCTGAGCACCAGTCGTTCGGTCGCGGTGAGGTGATCTAGTTCGCTGTCTGAGGAACGCGTCGGCGTGAATGCGCCGTGCATCGCGCCATGAACCGCGGCGATGACATCGTTGAGCGTACCGTCTTCCACCACTGCGACCGACTCCTCTTCGCATCGGCCGAGCGACACTACCCGGGCATGCACGCCGGCCAGCGCCCGCACGAGGATCAGGGACTCGGGCATTCCCATGTTGACGATGGCTACATCCGGGCGAAGATTTTCTGTGAGCGCCAGTGCCCGGGGATGATCGGGGGCCGTCGCAACGACCGAGAGTCCGCTCCGCCCGTTCAGGGCGTCGCAGAGCAGCTGTCGCAGAAGCTGGCTGTCAGTGGCGACGAGGACCGTGATCATCTCTCTTGCGTCCTATCCGGGAAAGT
>JBDUCS010000152.1:0-8942 GCA_040003335.1 Gemmatimonadaceae bacterium
ACGGGTTCGTCGTACCCCGAGGGCCACATCGGCGGCATCGTGTACGATTGGCTGCGCGGCCGCGGCATCGCGCTCGCCTTCGTCGAAGCGGTACGCCGGCCGGACAGCACGATCTTCGTCGCGCAGGCGGATTCCACCGGCCGCTTCGACATCCCGTTCGTCAACGCGGCGACGTACGTCGTCTACGGATACCTGGACGCGAACGGCAATCGCGGCCGCGATCCGCGCGAGCCATACGACTCGACCATCGTGACCGTGGCCGCGCAGCCCGACACCACGACGCTGGCGCTGCGCGCCTTCGTCCACGACACGATCGGACCCGGCTTCACCGGCGTCGAGGTGCGCGACTCGCTCACGATCCGCGTGAGCTTCGATCAGCCGCTCCTCGCCGCGACCGACACGGCGTTCTTCCGGCTCCTGACGAGCGATTCGGCCAGCGTGCCGGTCGCGCGCGTGATCCCATCCGACGTGTACGACAAGGCGGCCGCGGACTCCGCGGCGCGCGCCGACTCGATCAAGCGCCGCGACTCGCTCCCACCAACGCGCGTCCCCCTCCCACCGCCCCGAGCCGGACAGCCCGATACCACACGGCGCGTCGAGCCGGCGATTCTGCCGGGGCCGCTGCCGGTGCAGAGCGTGATTCTCAAGCTCGGCGCGCCGCTCAAAATCGGCGCGAGCTACCGGCTCTCGGCCCAAGGCCTGCGCAACCTGCTCGGCAAATCGCGTACGCCAACACGCGTCTTTCTGATGCCGAGGCCGCCCCGGCCGCTCGCCGATTCGCTGCGGCAGCGCGCGCCCGGCGACACCGGCGCCATCCGCAGGCCGCCGCCGCCCGCCGCCTCGCCGGTGCGCCCGCCTCCCCGATGAACGATCCGCGTCGCGCGTTGCCGAGCGTGAACGCGCTACTGGAGAGCGACGCGGTGCGCCCGCTGCTGGCCGCCGCGCCCCGGCGGCTCGTCGTCGAGGCGACGCGCGCGGCGCTCGACGCGGCGCGCGAGCATCCCGACGCGGCGCCGACGGACGATGCGGCGTGGGGCGAGGCGATTGGCGTGGCGCTCCGGGCGCAGTCGAGACCGTCGCTGCGTTCGGTGCTCAACGCGACGGGCGTCGTGCTGCACACCAACCTCGGCCGCGCACCACTCGCGACGGCCGCCCTCGACGCGGTGCGGACCGTCGCCGAGGGATTCGCCAATGTCGAGTACGACCTGGAGCGGGGCGAGCGCGGGAGCCGCTACACACACTGCGCGGCGCTGCTCCGCGAGCTCACCGGCGCCGAGGACGCGCTCGTCGTCAACAACGGCGCCGCGGCACTCGTGCTCGCCCTCAACACGTTCGCCGACGGCCGCGACGCGATCGTCTCACGCGGCGAGCTGGTCGAGATCGGCGGGAGCTTCCGCGTCCCCGACATCATGGCCAAGAGCGGCGCGTCGCTGGTGGAAGTGGGGACGACGAACCGCACGCACATTGAGGATTACGCCCGCGCACTCTCCCTCAGGACCGGCGCGATCGTCAAAGTGCACCGCAGCAACTTCGCGATCGACGGATTCGTCGCCGAGGCGAGCGTGCGCGCGTTGGCCGCGCTCGGCGCCGGCCGCGGCGTGCCCGTGCTGTTCGATCTGGGAAGCGGGCTCCTCGTGCCCCTCGACGCGTACGGATTGCGTGGCGAGCCGATCGCCGGTGGCGCCGTGCGCGACGGCGCGACGGTCGTGACGATGAGCGGCGACAAGCTCCTCGGCGGTCCGCAGGCCGGCATCGCCCTCGGCTCGCGCGACGCGATCGAGCAAATGCGTAAGAATCCGCTTACGCGTGCATTTCGCGTCGACAAGCTGACGCTGGCCGCGCTGGAGGCGACGCTGGCGCTGTATCGCGATCCGGCGACCGCGGCGCGCGAGATTCCGACGCTTGCGATGTTGGCGGCGACGCGGCCGCAGCTCCGCGCGCGCGCCGAGCGTCTGGCCCATGCCTTGGCGGCGCGCGGCATCTCGGCGGATGTCATCGAGTCTGAAGGGAGCGTCGGTGGCGGCGCCTTCCCCACGGCGCGGCTCGAGTCGGCGGCCGTCGCGCTCGATGGCGCGGCCGAAGAGCGCGACGCGGCACTGCGTGGCGGGGCGACGCCGGTCGTTGGCCGGATCGCCGATGGGCGGCTGCGGCTCGACCTGCGCTCGGTTCCGGCGCGCGACGATGAACGGCTGGCGAGCGCGGTCATCGCGGCGCTCGCGCAGCCGTGACGCGCCGCGCCGTATTTCTCGATCTCGACGGCACGGTCATCGAGGACACGAAGTATCTCTCGCGCGCCGCGGACGTGCGGTTGATCGCTGGCGTCGGCGAGGCGATCGCGCGCCTGAACGCGGCAGGCATGCCGGTCGTCATCGTCTCCAACCAATCTGGCATCGGCCGCGGCTACTTCACGCTGGAAGACTTTGACCGCGTTCAAGCGCGAGTCGCCGAGCTGCTCGCCGAGTGCGGCGCGCGCGTCGACGCCATCTACATCTGCCCGCACGCGCCGGATGCGACTCCGCCGTGCGAGTGCCGCAAACCGGGCGCGCTGCTCTTCCGTCGCGCGGCCGCGGACCACGATCTGGACCTGGCCCGCTCGTGGTACATCGGCGATCGATGGCGCGACGTCGAGCCCGGGCTCACGCTGGGCGGCCACGTTGCCCTGGTGCCGGCGGACAGCACGCCGGCGGATGAGCTGCAGCGCGCGCGTGACGCCGACCTGGAAGCGCACTCCCTCGCAGACGTCGTAGGGCGCGTTCTAGCCGCGGACAATTGAGTTGTGACAAAGCGAGAAGCCGTCGCCGCTTCACAGTCACTCCTCAGCAGTTGCGAGCCTTTCCCCGTGAGCGGTTGATCGGTAGTATCGCCGCATGTCGCTACGTCGCATCGCGGTACTCGTCTCGGGCCGCGGCTCCAATCTTCGCGCGCTCGTCGAGCATCTGGATGCGCGCGGCGGTCTCCGCTCGGCGGACGTGGTGCTCGTGGCGTCCGACCGCGTCGATGCGGGCGCGCTCGCGTTCGCGCGCGAACGCGGCCTCCCCGCCGAGGCGGTGGCGATGGACGACACGCACGAGCGCTCGCTCGGCGCGTTGCTCCACCATGCGGCGATCGATCTGGTCGTCCTTGCCGGCTACGTGCGGCGCGTGCCGCCGAGCATCGTGCGCGATTTCGCCGGACGCATCGTCAACGTGCACCCGGCGCTCCTGCCCTCGTTCGGCGGCGCCGGGATGTACGGCGCGCGCGTGCACCGCGCGGTGCTCGACGCCGGCGCGCGGTTGAGCGGGCCGACGGTGCACTTCGTGACCGACGAGTACGATCGCGGCGCGATCATCGCGCAGTGGCCGGTGCCGGTGTTCGTGGGCGACAACGTCGAGCGTCTCGCGGCGCGGGTGCTGCGCGCCGAGCATGCGCTCTATCCGCGCACGGTCGACGCGCTCGCCGCCGGCCGCGTGTCGCTCGCGCCGGATGGCCGCGTCGTCGGCGGTCTCGACCTTGCCGCCGAGGACGTCGCCTTCACGCTCGTCACGGATGAGGAGACCGACAGTGCGCACTCGATCGATCAGCTGTTCGCTCACTAGCGCGCTCGCCGCTACGTCGCTCGCGGCCCAGCAGCCCACAGCGCCTACCGATCTCGACGCGCTTGCGACGTGGATCGTGGCACCGGCCGCGACGGGGCGCGAGCGGGTGACGACGGACGCGATCATGCGCGCCGTGCCAGGGTGGACGCGCGACGGATCGGGCAACCTGATCATGCATCGGGGCTCCGGCACGCCGCGCCGCGTCATCGCGTGCACATTGGACAACTTTTCCTTCTTCGTCAGCGAGATCACCGCCGACGGTTATCTGCGGCTGCACGACCCGCTGGGGACGCGGCCGAGCGCGATGTGGGACCAGTTTTACGAAGGCCAACGCATTCGCGTGCAGACCGCGCGCGGCGCGGTTGCCGGAGTGGTCGGCGTTCGGAGCACGCACCTCTGGCGCCGACGAAGCGCGGACAGCGCGCTCGCCAACGTCGAGCAGTTTTACGTCGACGTGGGAGCCAAGAATGCCGCGGAGGTCCACTCGTTAGGCATCGCCATGCTTGATCCGGTGCTGCGGGAGTGGCCGCTGTGGACGTACGCCGGGCACGTCGCCGGCCCGGGCGCGGCGGCGCGAGCCGGGTGCGCGGCGATTGCCGCTGCGGCGCGCGGCACCCCGGCGCGGGGCGAATCGATCTTCATCATTGCCGCTCTGGGGCAGGCCGGCAATGCGGGACTCGTCGCCGCACTCACGCTGCTCGGCCCGGTCGATTCCGTCGCGGTCGCCGGCCTCGCCACGACCGACAGCTCCATCCGACATTCGACGGCCTCGAGAGCGGCGGCGCGGGGCGCGTTCGACATTTCGATTCACGCGCGCTTTGACGCGTCGCACGCCGAGAGCGTATCGGACACCGGCTTCGCCCAGATGCGACGCCGGGTCGAGAGCTACGCCAACGTCGTTCAGCTTACGGGCCCGCTCCCCGCACTGTCGTTACGCGCCGGCCCGCACGACGCCTCCGCGACGGCGTTCGACGCCAGTGACGCCCCGATCCGCCTCGGCGGCGCCGACCGACTCGGCGAGGTCTCGCGCGTCCTCGGCACGCTCACAAATGTCTACGCGGTGTCCGGGCACGAGCAGCGGATGCGCGACGCCGTCGTGTCAATGCTCCCCGCGTGGGCGAAAGCGAAAGCCGTCACCGACACCGCCGGCAACATCGTGATCGCCGCCGGACCCGATCGCGACACGGCGCTCTTTGTCGCGCACATGGACGAGCTCGGTCACGACATCACGCGCATCAACGCCGACGGCTCGGTCGCGCTTCGCGCGCGCGGCGGATTCTTTGCCTCGCTCTGGGAAGGCCAGCCCGCGCTCCTCCATCTCGATTCGGGCGAGCCGGTACGCGGCATCTTCGTGCCGCGCGACGGGGCGACGACGAGACAGCCGCGCGAGCTCACGGCGTGGTTCGGCCTCGACTCGGCGGCGCTCGTCGCGCGCGGCGCGCACATTGGATCGGCGCTCACCTTCTACAAGCGCGCCACCCGGCTCGGCGCTACGCGCTTCACGGCGCGCGCGATCGACGACCGTGCCGGCTGCGCCGCGCAGCTGCTCGCCCTTCGCGCCATCGCGCCCGGCGCACTCGACCACAAAGTCATCTTCATCTTCTCGACGCGCGAAGAGATCGGCCTCGAGGGCGCGCACGCCGTCGCCAACCAGCTCGGCGCGTCCGTCCATCGCGTCTATGCGATCGACACCTTCGTCTCCAGCGACTCGCCGCTGGAGAGCCAGCGCTTCGCCAACACCCCGATCGGCAACGGCGCCGTCGTGCGCGCGCTCGACAACTCGAGCGTCACGCCGGCCGACGAGATTGCTGCTGTGCTCGCGATCGCGCGTGCGGCGGGCATCGCCGTCCAGGTGGGAACGACCAACGGCGGCAACGACGGATCGACCTTCGTGCCCCACGGCGCAATCGACATACCGCTGGCGTGGCCGCTTCGGTACAGCCATTCTCCCGCCGAGGTCGTGGACCTCGCGGACATCGACGGCCTCGCGCGGCTCATCGCCGCGATCGCCATTCATCACGGGAAGTAGACTCGACATGCCGCGCGCGCTCCTCTCCGTCTCCGACAAGACCGGTCTCGTCGATTTCGCCCGCGTGCTCCACGCGCTCGGCTGGGAGCTGCTCTCCACCGGCGGCACGGCGCGCGCGCTGCGCAAGGCGAGCCTCGAAGTGGTAGACGTCGCCGACGTCACGAAGTTCGCCGAGATGCTCGACGGCCGCGTGAAGACCCTGCACCCCGCCGTGCACGGCGCGCTTCTCGCCCGGCGCGACGTGCCGGAGCACATGAGCACGATCGCCGAGCACGGCATCGCGCCCATCGACTTAGTCGCCGTGAACCTGTATCCGTTCCGCGAGACGGCGGCGAAGGCCGGCGTCGCTCCGCACGACGTGATCGAGAACATCGACATCGGCGGGCCCTCGATGCTCCGCTCGGCGGCGAAGAACTTCGACGCCGTCACCGTGATCGTCGATCCGGCGGACTACGAGCGCGTGCTCGCCGCGCTCGAGGCGCGCGACGATGACGTCGACCTCCGGCGCGCGCTCGCCGAGAAGGCGTTCGCCCACACGGCGAGCTACGACTCGGCGATCGCTCGCTGGTTCGCCGAGCAGCGCGGCGAGCCGTTCCCGCCGAGCGTCACGATGAGCTTCGAGCGCGCGCAGACGTTGCGCTACGGCGAGAATCCGGATCAGAAGGCGGCGTTCTACGTCGAGCGGTCGCGCGCCGGGCTCGCCGGCCTCGTGCAGCGCGGCGGCAAGGAGCTCTCGTTCAACAACCTGCTCGATCTCGAGGGTGCGCTACTCGCCACCGACGCGTTCCGGGGGCCGCCGTGTTGCGCGATCGTCAAGCACACGACGCCGTGCGGGCTGGCCGTTGGCGCGACGGCGGTCGATGCCTATCAGAAGGCGCTGGCGTGTGATCCGGTGTCCGCATTCGGCTCCGTCATCTCGTTCACCGCCCCGGTCGATCAGACGACGGCGGAGGCCGTGTCGAGCCTGTTCGTCGAATGCGTCGTCGCGCCATCCTTCAGCCCGGAAGCGGTCGAGATCCTCGGCCGCAAAAAGAACCTTCGCGTGTTGGAGGGCAAGGCGAAGTGGGCACCGTCGGCCCTCGACTTCAAGCGCGTGCGCGGCGGGGTGCTCGTGCAGGAGCACGCCCCATCCGACGCCGTCGCCGATGTGAACAGTTGGCACACGGCGACCAAGCGATCGCCGACGGATGCCGAGATGCGCGACCTCCTCTTCGCGTGGTGCGCGGTGGCGAGCGTCAAGTCGAATGCGATCGTGCTGGCGCGCGACAACGCGACGATCGGCATCGGCGCCGGCCAGATGTCGCGCGTGGACGCGAGCTTCATGGCGGTGCACAAGGCGCGGAGCGCGGGCCACGAGACGGCCGGCGCGGTGCTCGGCTCCGACGCCTTCTTTCCCTTTCCCGACGGCGTGGAGCAGGCGGCCGACGCGGGCATCACGGCGATCGTGCAGCCGGGCGGCTCGGTGAAGGACGCCGACGTGATCGCCGCCGCCGACGCGCGTGACATCGCGATGGTGTTCACCGGCCGGCGCCTCTTCCGTCACTAGAGGCGGTGTTCGGCAAACGCTGTTCGGTGTTCGGTTCTCTCGAGCCGTGCGACATCGAACACCGAACACCGATCACCGATCACCGATGAAGTTGTGGATTGACGCTGATGCAGCCCCGCGCGACGTCAAGGAGATCGTCTTCCGTGCCGCCGAGCGGTTGCGTGTGGAAACGGTGCTCGTGGCGAACCAACGGATGCCGGTTCCCACCAGTGCGCTCATCAGCGCAGTGCGCGTCGATGGCGGACCCGACGTCGCTGACCAGCACATCGCGGCCAATGCCGTCGCCGGCGACGTCGCCGTCACGCAGGACATTCCACTCGCGGCGATTCTCGTCGCGAACGGCGTGATCGTGATCGACCCACGGGGCGCCGAGTTCACAGAGGAGAACATTGGCGAGCGGCTGTCGATCCGCGACTTCATGGAGAAGCTCCGCTCCACGGGCGTCGACACCGGGGGTCCGGCGCCGTATACGGCCAAGGACAAGCAGTCGTTCGCCGGCGCCCTGGACCGAACCCTGACCAAGGCGACACGCGCCCGCTGACGCGCCATGTGGCCGTTGCCACCGCCTTGCCGCGTCGCGATCTTACCCGACTTATGCCACCCTCGACTTCGTCGGATCTCGACTACCGACCTTCGTACCGCGCGGCCGCGATCACCTCGGCCACGATCCTCGTGCTGTATCTGCTGACGCTGTCGCCGAGCACGGCGATGTGGGACACGAGCGAATACATCGCCGCCGCCTGCACGCTCGGCCTGCCGCACCCGCCGGGCAATCCGCTGTTCGTGCTCGTCGGCAAGGTCTTCTGTATGGCGCCGATCGCGGCGAGCAAGGCGGTGCGTCTCAACATTCTCGCGGCGCTCGCCGGCGCGGCGTCGGCCGGCTTCTGGTTTCTGGTCACCGAACGCATCCTCGTCGGCTGGCTCGCCGAACGGTGGCAGCGTGTCGTCGGCGGCGTGCTCGCGGCGCTCATCGGCGCCACGGCGTTCACCGTCTGGAACCAGTCGGTGGTGAACGAGAAAGTCTACACGATCTCATTGTTCGGTCTCGCGCTCATCTCCTGGCTCACGGTGCGGTGGAGCGACGACCCCGACGGTCCCGCGGCAGATCGCACGCTGGTGTTGATCGCGTATCTCCTCGGCTTGGGCTACGCGAACCACATGATGGGATTTCTCGCCGGACCGGCGGTGGCGGTGGCCGTCCTCGTCAGGCGGCCGGCGACGCTCGTGCGCTGGCCGCTGTTGCTGGGATGCGGCGCCGCGCTCGCGCTCGGCATGACGCCGTTTCTCACGCAGCCGATCCGCGCGGCGTACTTCCCGCCACTGAACGAGGGGGAGCCGACCGCGTGCATGAACGGCATCCAGCTCTCGTGCACGCTGAGCGGCGAGACGTACCACCGCTTCATGGACAACTTCAACCGCGTGCAATACGGCAAGCCCGACGTGATGGACCGGCAGGCGCCGTTCATCGGCCAGCTCGGGATGTACTGGCTGTATTTCCGCTGGCAGTGGATGCGGGCGATGGACGGCAGCCCGTCGATGATCGCGGTGCAGAACGTGCTCGCCGCCTTCTTTATGGTGCTGGGGCTGTTCGGCGGCTGGGTGCACTGGAAGCGTGACCGCCGGAGCTTCTGGTACTTCGGCACCTTCATGTTCACGCTGACGCTGCTCCTGATCTGGTACCTGAACTTCAAGTACGGCTACTCGCAGCAGACGGATGCTGGCCAGGACGCCCGCGAAGTTCGCGACCGCGACTACTTCTTCATCGTCAGCTTCTCGGCGTGGGGCGTGTGGG
>JBDUCS010000153.1:0-8917 GCA_040003335.1 Gemmatimonadaceae bacterium
TCGAAGCCGGTGATCGCGACGTCGTTCGCGCCCCACGGGCCGCGCACCCGCAACCGGGCGCCGACCTTGAGGGGCGCGAGCGCGACTACCGCCTCCTTGAACGCCGCCCGCCGCTCGGGTGTCGCCAGCTTCGTATCGACGCGCCCGACGTCGAGCAGGAAGTGGCCGTCGCGCGACGCGATCGTGAGCACCGGCAAATTCTGCGCGTAAAAGACGAGGTACCGCGCGATCGAATCGGCCAACGGCGACAGCTTTGGGCGGCGGGCGGTCGGGATCGCGGTCAGCACGGCGCGGCGCGCGGAATCCGGTTGTAGCGACGGATGGGTGGCCGTCGCGGGCGCCGTGTCGCGCGTGATGGCAGGAGCGGCCTCGGTACCGCCGTCGCACGCAGATGCGAGCGCGCCCGCCACGAGCACAGCCGCGGTTCGGAGCGAATGCTGCGAGTACGACATCGCACACTTCGGTGAGGGGATCGCGTGCGGCGCCGTGCGCCGGATCACTAGTGAGCGCGCCTGGGTCGCGCTATCCTAAGCGCGAAGCTAATGGGTTACGCGGTGCCACGGCAGGTGGCATGCGACCCGCCGCATTCCCGCCGCCCCCTCGTGTCGATCCCCTTCACCTACCATCGCGCCCGCTCGGTCGACGATGCGGTCGCACATCTCGCCGTGCCGCGCTCGCTTCCCATCGGCGGCGGCACCGACCTGCTCGTGCTCCTCAAGGAGGAGCTGGCGCGGCCGGAGTCGCTGGTCGACGTGCGCGACATTCCAGGTGCGCGGTCGATCGTGGCGCGGCCTGACGGCACGCTCGTCATCGGCGCCGCGGCGCGCGTGCACGACATCGCCACCGACGCGGGCGTGCGTGCGCGCTTCCCGGCGCTTGCGTCGGCGTGCGAATCGGTCGGGACGACGGCGTTGCGTCACATGGGGACACTGGGCGGCAACCTGTGCCAGCGGCCGCGCTGCTGGTACTTCCGCCAGAACGTGCCGTGCCTCAAGAGCGGTGGGCACGATTGTCCGGCCGTCCGTGGCGAGAACCAGTACCACGCGATCCTCGGCGGCGGACCGTGCTACATCGTACATCCCTCGGATCCGGCGGTGGCCCTGACGGCGCTCGAAGCCGTGGTGGTGGCGCGCGGCTCGGCGGGCGAGCGACGGATCCCGATCGCGGCCTTTTACGCAATGCCGGCCGAGCGCATCGAGCAGGAGACGGTTCTCGACGCTGGCGAGATCGTCACGGCCGTGGAGATTCCAGGGTCAAGCGCTGACGGGTGGCAGCGTTACGACAAGTTGATGCAGCGCGGAGCGTGGGACTTCGCTCTCGTGAGTCTCGCCGCGGCGCGGCGCGCCGACGGTGACGTACGCCTGGTGCTCGGGGGCGTGGCGCCAAAACCGTGGCGCATCACGAGCTCGATCGAGGAAGATGTCGCCTCCGGCGGCGTCGATCCTGACGATGTTGCGACGCTGGTCGATCGCGCGTTATTAGACGCGTCCGCTCTCTCCAAAAATGCCTACAAGATCGACATGGCGGCCACGCTGTTGCGCCGTGCGATCGCGGACATGCTAGCGACGTGACGGCGGTGCCGCGTCACCCGTTCGCGTGCATCGTGTTGGCAGCTGGTGCTGGGACACGATTCGGCGGTCCGAAGGCGGAAGCGCTTCTCGCGTCCGGCGAGCGCTTTCTGGACGTCGTCGTGGGGCTGGCGTCCGAGTGCGGCGCATCTCCGGTCGTCGCCGTCGTGCCTCCGGGCACGCGGAACGTGGCGGACGGGGTGCGTGTAATCCACAACGCGAATGCGATCGGCGAGCAGATTGCGTCGCTGCGGCTCGGCCTCGCCGAGCTGGATGGCGAGGGCGCCGAAGGAGTGTTGGTGTGGCCGGTGGATCATCCGCTGGTGAGGGTGGAGAGCGCGCTCGCGGTCGTCGATGCCTTTCGGCGCACGCACGCGGCGGTGGTGGTGCCGACGTTCGGCGGCCGGCGCGGCCACCCCGGATTTTTCGCGCGCGAGACGTGGGTGGAGTTGATGACGATCGACCAAGGCGGCGCTCGGGAGGTCATCGCGCGATACGCGTCGCGCGTGACCGCGGTTCCCGTGGACGACGCTGGTATACTTCGCGACATTGATACACGAGCGGACATTCCACATGACGACGGCTGGAGAACGACCGATGCCCTTACTTGAGCTCGACGGCAACCCCGACATCGAACCCCGCGAGATCACCGGGGGAGAGACGATCGTGGGGAGCGGATCCCAGGCGACCTGGCGCATACCGCGGATGGATCTCGCGGCGCGCCACTTTTCGGTTCGCATGGACGGGCCCGGCGCGACGATCGTTCCCGCCTCCTCGCAGAACATCGTGATCCTGAACGGACGGCAGGTCCCCACGGAAGGCGCGCCCCTCGGCAGCGGCGATGTGATCGGCGCCGGCTCGGCACGCTTCATTTACCTCAGCGACAAGAATGCGCAGCGGCCGGCGGCGCCGTCGCAGCAGGACGGATTCCTCGTCAACGAGGGCGAGAAAAAGGGATACACGCTGCGGAAGCGCGTCATCCAGATCGGCCGCGAGATCGGGTGCAGCATCGTGCTCAAGGATCCGACCGTTTCGCGCTTTCATGCCGACGTGCGCGCCGAGGGCGGCGAGTTCGTGCTCTACTCGATGGGATCGTCGGGGACGAGCGTGAATGGCGAGTCGGTGAACGCGCCGCGCGTGCTGACCGAGGGCGACCGGATCAAGGTCGGTGTGACGACGTTTCTCTTCTCGCGCGAAGGCTTTCCGATCGGCGTCCGCCCGACGGACTTCGAGGACCACACGGACGACTCGTTCAGCCGGAACAAGACGCAGATCTACAACCAGGCCGTGACGGGCAACGTCCCGGCGGTGCGGCGCACGATCGGCGGCGCGAGCCCATGGTTGGTGTTCCTGACGGTGGTGGCGGTGGCGCTGCTCGTGTACTTGATGTTCCAGCTCTTCGGCTGAGCGCGGACGTGGTCCCGAGGTGCGCGGCGTCCGGGGATCCCGGGCGCCGCGTTTTCGTTGCGGAGCGGCGCAGTGCAGGACAATGAAGGTCCGCGCGCAGGGTGGCGGCTCAGTCCGAGCACGAGCTCCTAGCGACCCTTCCCGGGCATCACTCGCTGGTGATCGCTTCCCATATGCGATGAAGTTCGGCTCTCTGTACTGGACAAGGACGCGGGCCGAAAACGTAACGCGTGAAGACGTAAGGGGCGGTCGAGACCGTTGAGCCGCTTACGTCTTCACGCAGTCTGTCTTTGGATTCAATGCCGCACCTCGCACCCCGGCGGTAATCCCGATAGATTCACTAAGGATTGCGCGACTGGACTTTGCGGGACCGGGAACATGAGCACCGACATCGAATCGCTGGTCAATCGGGAGTACAAGTTCGGCTTCGTCACTGACATCGAGGCCGATGCGATACCGAGCGGCCTGTCCGAACAGACGGTACGTCTCATCTCGGGCAAAAAGAACGAGCCCCAGTGGCTCCTCGACTGGCGTTTGAAGGCCTACAAGCGCTGGCAGACGATGAAGGAGCCGCACTGGCCCAACGTGAAGTATCCGACCATCGACTACAACGACATGGTCTACTACTCGGCGCCGGTGACAAAGAAACCGCTCGGCTCGCTGGACGAGGTCGATCCCAAGCTTCTCGAGACGTACAACAAGCTCGGCATCCCGCTCAACGAGCAGAAGTTTCTCTCGGGCGTCGCCGTCGACGCGGTGTTCGACTCGGTCTCGGTCGGAACGTCGTACAAGGCCGAGCTCGGCAAGCTAGGCATCATCTTCTGCTCGTTCGGTGAGGCGGTGCGCGAGCATCCCGAGCTCGTGCAGAAGTACCTGGGCTCCGTCGTGCCGCACAGCGACAACTTCTTCGCTGCGCTCAACTCCGCCGTGTTCAGCGACGGGTCGTTCGTCTACGTCCCCAAGGGCGTGCGCTGCCCGATGGAGCTGTCGACCTATTTCCGCATCAACGCCGAGAACACCGGACAGTTCGAGCGCACGCTGATCATCGCCGACGAGGGGGCGTACGTGAGCTACCTCGAGGGATGCACGGCGCCGAAGCGGTCCACGACGCAGCTCCACGCCGCGGTGGTCGAGCTCGTGGCGCTGGACAGCGCGACGATCAAATATTCGACCGTGCAGAACTGGTTTGCGGGCGACGAGAACGGCGAGGGCGGCATCTACAACTTCGTGACGAAGCGCGGCAAGTGCGCCGGTGCGAACTCGAAGATCTCGTGGACGCAGGTCGAGACGGGCTCGGCGATCACGTGGAAGTACCCGAGCGTGATCTTGCAGGGCGACAACTCGGTCGGCGAGTTCTACTCCGTCGCCGTCGTGAACGGCCACCAGCAGGCCGACACGGGAACGAAGATGACGCACATCGGCAAGAACACGAAGTCGACGATCGTCTCCAAGGGCATCTCGGCCGGTCAAGGGAACAACTCGTACCGCGGGCTGGTGAAGGTGCTCCCCAAGGCCGATGGCGCGCGCAACTACACGCAGTGCGACTCGATGCTGATCGGCAACCGCTGCGGCGCGCACACCTTCCCGTACATCGAAGTGGCCAACCGCACCGCACAGGTGGAGCACGAGGCCTCGACATCAAAGATCGGCGAAGACCAGATCTTCTATCTGCAGCAGCGCGGCATCCCGAAGGAGAGCGCGGTGTCGATGATTGTCGCGGGGTTCTGCCGCGAGGTGTTCAAGGAGCTGCCGATGGAGTTTGCGTTGGAAGCGCAGCAGCTGTTGGGCATCACACTGGAAGGATCCGTCGGATGACCCAGTTCTCAAGTTCCGCAGTCTTGAGTTGACTCAATGACCAACATGCTAGAAATCAGCAACCTCCACGCGAAAGTAGGTGATCGCGAAATCCTTCGCGGGATTTCGTTGATTGTGAACCGCGGTGAAGTACACGCCGTCATGGGGCCCAACGGCAGCGGCAAGAGCACCCTGGCGCAGGTACTGGCCGGCAACCCCGCCTACGAGGTGACCGCCGGCTCGATCACGTACGACGGCAATGATCTCCTCGAGATGCAGCCCGAGGAGCGCGCACAGGCGGGTGTTTTTCTCGCGTTCCAGTATCCGGTGGAGATTCCTGGCGTCTCCAACGCGTACTTTCTCCGCTCGGCGTACAACGAGATCCGCCGCGCCAAGGGGCTCGAGGAGATCGATCCGATGGATTTCCTCGACATCGTGGAGAAAAAGCTCGAGCTGGTCGACATGAGCGCGGCGATGCTCGAGCGGTCGGTGAACATGGGCTTTTCGGGCGGCGAGAAGAAGCGGAACGAGATCATGCAGATGGCAGTGCTCGAGCCCAAGCTCGCCGTGCTCGACGAGACCGACTCGGGTCTCGACATCGACGCGCTCAAGATCGTCGCCGCCGGCGTGAACGCGCTCAAGCGGCCCGACAGCGCGACCATCGTCGTCACGCACTACCAGCGGCTCCTCAACTACATCGTCCCGGATTTCGTGCACGTGCTGGCCAACGGCCGCATCGTGAAGTCGGGCGGCAAGGAGCTGGCGCTCGAGCTCGAAGAGCGCGGCTACGACTGGCTCCTGGAGCCGGCGGCGTGACGGCGGTCGCCTACCCGATGGCGTATCAAGAGGAGTTCGGCGCCTTCGCGAAGGATGAAGGCGACGCAAGTCCGTCGTGGGCGACCGACATGCGCCGCGCGGCGTTCGAGCGCTTCGAGCAGCTCGGCTTCCCCACGCCGCGTGACGAGGACTGGCACTTCACGAGCGTCGCTCAGATCACCGAGCAGGATTTCCGTCTCGCCCAGCCGTCCTCGAGCGTGAGCGATGAGCGCCTGACGCCGTTCCGCTTCGGCGACGGCGACTGGTGCACGATCGTTTTCGTCAACGGCCGGTTCGCGCCCGACCTGTCGCGGGCCGGCGCGCTACCGTCGGGCGCGCGCGTGGTCGATCTTGCTACGGCGTGGCGCGAGGACGGTACGCTCCTCGAGCGTCATCTCGGCAGGGTCACGAGCTTCGACTCGGCCGCGTTCACCGCCCTCAATACGGCGTTCATGTACGACGGCGCCTTCATCCATATCGCGAAGAACGTCAACGTCGCCCTGCCGATCCACATTGTCTACGTCGCCGACGGCACAACAGCCAAGTCGATGCAGCATCCGCGCAATCTGATCGTCGCCGATGCCAACGCGAAGGCGACGGTAATCGAGAGCTACGTGTCGTTGGGCAGCGCGACGTATTTCACGAACGCGGTCACGGAAGTCGTCGTCGCCGATGGCGCGACGCTCTCGCACCTCAAGCTGCAGCGCGAGAGCGAGCGCGCCTTCCACGTCGGCACGGTCGAGGCAACACAGGGGCGCGACAGCCACTTCGTCTCGTTCTCGTACGCCGAGGGCGCCGCGCTGTCGCGCACGAACATCTACACCACGCTCGCCGGCGCCGGCTGCGGCGCGACGCTGAACGGCCTGTACATGGTCGACGGCGAGCAGCACGTCGACCACCAGACGCAAATCGTGCACGCCGAGCCGAATTGCTTCAGCCGCGAGGTCTACAAGGGCATTCTCGACGGTGCCTCGCACGGCGTGTTCAACGGCAAAGTGTATGTGCACCCGGTCGCGCAAAAGACGGACGGCAAGCAATCGAACAACAACCTGCTGCTGAGCGAGCGGGCGCGCATCGACACCAAACCGCAGCTCGAGATCTTCGCCGACGATGTCAAATGCACGCACGGCGCGACGATCGGCCGGCTCGACGAGCTGGCGCTCTTCTACATGAAGAGCCGCGGCATCTCCGCCGAGAACGCGCGCCGGCTACTCACGTACGCGTTCGCCGCCGACGTGCTGGAGACGATCGAGGTGACGGAAGTGCGCGAGGAGCTGGAGCGGGCGACGCTGGCGCGTTTCACAGAGGAATAGCGGCATCGATGCCGCCAGCCTTGTCATCCTGAGAACAGCGGTTCCTTCGTCGCATTGCTCCTCAGAATGACATGGCGCGGCATGCGATGCTCGACATGATCATGGCCGATTCCTCCTCCCTCTATCACGACGTGCTGCTCGATCACTACCGGCGTCCGCGGAACTTTCACGAGATGGCGGACGCGACGCGCGTCGAGCGTGGGCACAATCCTGCGTGCGGCGACGACGTTACCGTCTGGCTGCGGATCGAGGACGGCGTCGTCGCCGACGTCTCCTTCAAGGGCGTGAGCTGCGCGGTGACGCGCGCGTCGGCGTCGATGATGACGACGCTCGTCAAGGGCAAGACGCTCGCCGATGCCGAGGCGTTGTTCGATCGCTTCCAGCAGCTCGTGATGGGACAGATCGCCGACGCCGAGCACGACGCCTCGCTCGGCGGCCTGCGCATCTTCGCCGGCGTGTCGCGGCTTCCGATGAAGGTGAAGTGTGCCATCCTCCCTTGGCACGCGCTGCGGGCTGCGCTGCGGCCGCCGGCCGGTGGTTGAGCGCTGGGAGCCCGTCGCGACGGCCGGCGACCTGGCCGAAGGAGAGTTGAAAGCCGTGGAAACACCGAGCGGTGCGCGCGTCTGTCTGGTGAACCAACGCGGCGTGATCTACGCCGTCGCGAACAACTGCACGCACCAGGACTTTCCGATGTCCGAAGGTGTTCTCCTGCCACGCGAGGGACGCTGCGTGATCGAATGCGCGTGGCACGGCGCGCAGTTCGATTGCGCCAGTGGCGCGGTGCTGAAGCATCCGGCAGAGGATCCGATCGCGACGTTCGACGTGAAGACGGAAAACGGCCGCGTCGTCGGCGCGCGGCGCGCGGCGGTCGCGCCATGAGCGCGCTCGCGCCGCGGTCGGACTTCCCGCTCCTCGCGGCGAACCCGTCGCTCGTCTACCTCGACTCGGCCGCGACCTCGCAGAAGCCGCGGGCCGTGCTCGACGCCATGCGCGACTTCTACGAGCGCGACTATGCAAACCCGCATCGCGGTGCGTACGCACTGTCCGGCCGCGCGACGGAGCGGTACGCCGCTGCGCGGGCGCGGGTGGCGACGTTCTTCGGCGCGTCGGACACGGATTGCCTGATCTTCACGCGCGGCACGACCGACTCGATCAACGTCATTGCCTCGGCGTGGGGACGCGCCAACGTCGGCGCGGGCGATCAGGTGATCGTCACCGGTGCCGAGCATCACGCGAACTTCGTCCCGTGGCAGCAGCTCGCGCAGGAGCGCGGGGCGACGTTCAGCGTCTGCCCGCTGTCCGATGAGGGGTGCATCGACCTCGTCGCGCTGGCGCGGCTCGTCTCGCGGCGCACGAAGGTGATCGCGTTCAACCACGTGTCGAACGTGCTCGGCTCGATCAATCCGGTCGCGGACGTCGCGGCGATCGCCCACGCCGTCGGCGCGCTCACGGTCTGCGACGGCGCGCAGAGCGCGCCGCATTTTCCGGTCGACTTCGACTCGCTCGGTGTGGACATCTACGCCGCGAGCGCGCATAAGATGCTCGGTCCGATGGGAAGCGGAGTATTGATCGGACGCCGCGCGGTGCTAGACGCGATGCCGCCGTACCAGACCGGCGGAGACATGATCGAATGGGTCGCCGACGACACGACGACGTGGAACCGGCTGCCGCACCGGCTCGAGGCCGGGACGCCGAACGTCGCCGGCGCCGTCGGGCTCGCCGCGGCATGCGACTATCTCGATTCGTTCGGGATGGACGCCGTCGCCCGCCACGAGCGCGCATTGGTGCGCGCCGCGTACGAGCGACTGGCGGCGATCGACGGAGTGCGCATCGTCGGCCCGGGAGCCGGCGAGCGGAGCGGCGTCGTAAGCTTTACGCTCGGCGACATTCACGCCCACGACCTGGCGACGCTGCTCGACGAGCGCGGCATCTGCATCCGCGCCGGCCATCACTGCGCGCAGCCGCTGATGCGCCGGCTCGGTGTGTCGGCGACGGCGCGCGCGTCGTTCTACGTCTACA
>JBDUCS010000154.1:0-8898 GCA_040003335.1 Gemmatimonadaceae bacterium
TCGCCCAGCGCGCGCTGCGCGACGAGGTCGACGCCGCCGTCGGCGCGCGGTCGCCACCAGACGGCGAACGATTCCCGTCCCGCCCGCGCGAGCGCCACGCTTCCCCTGCACCGGCCCGCCACGGCGGTGCCCGGAGGGCGCATCATCTCATCGGTCCCGCCGGGTGGCGCGCTCGCGCTCGTCACGCGGTCGGCGTCGCCCGTCCATTCGATGGCAGAGCGCTCGCACGCAGCGAGCGCGGCGCACAGCATCATCGCCGGCACGCCGGGCCGTGCTTTAGTATGACCGCCGCCGCGCGTATGTTTCGAGTCGGCCGAGCGCGCGCACCGCACACCGATCACCGAGCACCGCCCATGTCCGTCGCCAATCCTCCAAAGCAATCGCAGGCCGCCGCCGCGAAGTCTAACGCGGCGAGCGTGCCCGGAACGCCGTCGCAGCCGCTGCCCGCCGGCGACGGCACCGTCGGCTTCAACGGCAACCGGCGCGTGCTGCTCCCGCCCAACGAGCCGGTTCGCTCGTACGCCCCCGGCTCCCCCGAGCGCGCAGAGCTCAAGGCGCGACTCGCGTCGATGGAGGCGGAGCGCATCGACATCCCGATCATCATCGGCGGGAAAGAGATTCGCACGGGCAACATGGCGCAGTCGACGATGCCGCACGCGCATGCGCACGTCCTCGCCGATTGGCACAAGGCGGGACCCGAGCACGTGCGGATGGCCGTCGACGCCGCGCGCGCGGCGCAGCGCGACTGGGCGAACTGGCCCTGGGAGGATCGCGCCGCGGTGCTCCTCAAGGCCGCCGAGCTGCTCGCCACGACGTGGCGCGCGACGCTCAACGCCGCGACGATGCTTGGCCAATCGAAGACCGCGTACCAGGCCGAGATCGACTCGGCGTGCGAGCTGATCGACTTCCTGCGATTCAATCCGTACTTCGCGCAGACGTTGTACGAGCAGCAGCCCATGAGCACGAACGCGATGTGGAACCAGATGGACTATCGCCCGCTCGAGGGGTTCGTCTACGCTGTGACGCCGTTCAATTTCACGGCGATCGCCGGCAACTTGCCGACGGCGCCGGCGCTGATGGGCAACGTCGTCGTCTGGAAGCCCGCGTCGAGCGCGATGCTCTCGGCGTACTACGTCATGAAGCTCCTCGAGGCGGCGGGCCTCCCGCCGGGCGTGATCAACTTCATCCCCGGCGACGCGGGCGCGATCAGCGACACGCTGCTGTCGCACGAGGAGCTGGCGGGCGTCCATTTCACCGGCAGCACGGGCGTCTTCAACAGCATGTGGCAGACGATCGGCGGCAACATGTCGCGCTACAAGTCGTACCCGCGCATCGTCGGCGAGACGGGCGGCAAGGACTTCATCGTCGCGCACGCATCGGCCGATGTCCCGGCGCTGGCGACGGCGATCATCCGCGGCGCGTACGAGTACCAAGGCCAGAAGTGCTCGGCGGCCAGCCGCGTGTACGTACCGGAGAGCATGTGGCCGGAGCTCAAGGATCGCCTCGTCGCGATGATCAAGGAAATTACGGTGGGCGACGTGCGCGACTTCCGGAACTTCATGGGTGCGGTGATTGACAAGAAGTCGTTCGACAAGATCGGCGGCTACCTCGCGCACGCGAAGGAAAACGCGACGGTCATCGCCGGGGGCGTCGCGCGCGGCGAGGAAGGACACTTCATCGAGCCGACGCTGATCGAGACGAAGGACCCGGGCTACAAGCTCCTCTGCGAGGAGATCTTTGGGCCGGTGCTCACCGCCTACGTCTATCCCGACGCGAAATTCGCCGAGACGCTGCAGATGGTCGATCGCACGAGCCCCTACGCCCTGACCGGCGCGATTTTCGCGACCGACCGCGCCGCGGTGAAGGAGGCGTCGATCGCGCTGCGCAACGCCGCGGGCAACTTCTACATCAACGACAAGCCGACGGGTGCCGTCGTCGGCCAGCAGCCGTTCGGTGGCGCGCGCGCCTCGGGAACGAACGACAAGGCGGGCTCGATGCTCAACCTCGTCCGCTGGGTGAGCGCGCGCTCCGTGAAGGAGACGTACTCGCCTCCGGTAGACTTCCGCTATCCATTCATGGGAGCGCAGTAGCGGTGATCGGTGATCGGTGATCGGTGATCGGTGATCGGTGATCGGGTCAACCAACAGCACCGCCTTGCCGATCCTCTCCCGATTGCCGAGCATCGGTGACCGATCACCGATCACCGAGCGAGATTTCCGAGCCGATATGAAATACAAATTCGTGACCGCCGACATTTTCACCGACGTGAAGTTTGGCGGGAA
Source organism: Gemmatimonadaceae bacterium (assembly GCA_040003335.1). Classification (GTDB taxonomy): domain Bacteria; phylum Gemmatimonadota; class Gemmatimonadetes; order Gemmatimonadales; family Gemmatimonadaceae; genus JALZAE01. The sequence continues at coordinate 2,283 of JBDUCS010000154.1, forward strand.
TCAGTTGGCCGTGATCCCGGACGCGCGCGGGCTGGAGGGCGATCAGATGCAGGCGATCGCGCGCGAGTTCAACTACTCGGAGAGCGTCTTCGTGCTGCCGCCGGAGAGCGGCGGCACGCGCAAGGTCCGCATCTTCACGCCGGCCGAGGAGCTGCCGTTCGCCGGCCATCCGACCGTGGGCGCCGCGCACGTGCTGGCGGCAATCGGCGAGATCGCTCTCACGGGCGACGAGACGAAGATCGTGCTCGAGGAAGGGGTCGGGCACGTGCCGGTGACGATCCGCTCGAAAGACGGCGCGCCGGTGTTCGCGCAGCTGACGACGGCGAAGCTCCCCGAGATCGGCCCGCCGCCGCCCGGCCGCTCGGCGCTCGCCGAGCTCTTGTCGCTGGAGACGACCGACATTGTGGGTGGGACGAGCACGCCGCAGGCGGTGAGCGTCGGCCTCCCATTTCTCTTCGTGCCGGTGAAGGACCGGGGCGCCGTGCGCCGCGCGCGCGTGCGCATGGACCTCTGGGATGCGACGCTGCGGCAATACTGGGCGCCGCAGGTGATGGTGTTCGCGCGCGATCCGGAGCTCCCGACGTCGGACATCCGCGCGCGCGTCTTCGTCCCTGGCCTCGCCGTGCCGGAAGATCCCGCCACCGGGTCGGCCTGCGCGGGACTCGGCGGCTATCTGGCCGCCCGCGAATCGCAGAACGACGGTACGCTGCGCTGGGTCGTCGAACAGGGCTTCGAGATGGGACGGCCGAGCATCATCGAGATCGAGGTGGACAAGGCCGGCGGCGAGATCGCCGCGGTCCGCGTCGGCGGGAACTCGGTGCTCGTCAGCGAGGGGACGATCGCGGTCGACTAGTGGTTCCCCGCCCGTGTCAGCCGGAATGCGCGCACGGGCCGCTCGACCGCTCCGGTCGTCCGATTCTTGCTTTCGCGGGTCCCATGTTCGATCTGCAGAGCTTTTCGCTGCGCGAGATGACCGCGTGCGGGGTGGCGCTTCGCGGCCTCGGAAAGGGCGCGGCGAGCATGGAGGAGGTGAGCGGGCGCGTCGTCCGCTTCCTGTTCGAGCACTTGCGTTCCGGTGCGGACGGTGCTGCGGCGTGCGTGCTCGTGCGGCTGTTCGTCACGGTCCCGTACGCGCAGCTCGAGCCTGATCTGCAACGATTCGCGCGCGACGTCCTTGGCCGCGAGCCGGAGTCACCCGCCATGCGATGCCTCACGCTCCTCGGTACCGCCGGGGCGCGCCCCGAGTGGAACGCGCGCGCCACCTCGTTGGCGCATAAGGCGCTTCCACTGGTGAGCGAGGCGAGCATCGGACGTTCGCCAATGATCGCCCAGCTGATCGGGCAGCTCGGCGTCGAGACGGCGAGCCTGCTCGCGGCCGATCCGCACTTCGTGCTCGACGCGCACCAGCACACGTTCAACGTCTTTCACGTGCTCGATGCTGTCGGGAGCCCGCACATTCCCGCGCAGCAGGAGTTCGTGATTCCGTTCGGCGTGCGGTCCGTGATCGGTTTCGGCGGGCTGCTGCCGACCGGCGACCTGTTCGCGACGATCGTCTTCACCAAGCATCAGGTGCCGCGCCAGACGGCCGACCTGTTCAAGGCGCTCGCCCTCAACGTGAAGGTGGCGCTCGTGCCGTTCGCCGGCCAACGGATTTTCGCGTGACCGTGGGTGCGAACGCGCCGATCGGAGACGTGGAGCGCGCCGCGGCGCAGGCCGCGGCGCTCGAGCAGCTCCTCGCCGTCTACGAGGAAGCATCGGTCGAGCAGAACAAGCGCCTTGAGGAGTCGCTGGCCGGTCTGGCCGAGAGCGATCAGCGGCTCCGCCTCGCGCTCGAGTCCGGTCGCATGGGAACGTGGGAGTGGGACATCCTAAATGCGCGCGTACTCTGGTCGCCGCAGCTCGAGCGGCTGTACGGTCTGGCGGAAGGAACGTTCGCCGGCACGCTCGACGCGTATCGGGAATGCATTCATCCCGACGACCGAGATGAGTCGCTGCGCCGCGCGCAGGACGCGCTGGCGCGGCACGCCGACGCGCATCACATCGTGCACCGCATTCTTCGTCCCGACGGCGAGGTGCGCTGGCTCGACTCGCACGGGCGCTTCGTGTACGCGGACGATGGACGTCCACTCCGCCTCGTCGGCGTGAGCGCCGACGTCACCGAGCGGCGCGCGGTGGAAGTTGCCCGCGACCGCGCGCTCGCCGAGGCGGAGTTCGAGCGGCATCGGCTGCTGGAGATTTTTCGCCAGGCGCCGGCGGCCATCGCCGTCACCCGCGGCCCGGCGCATCACTTCGTCAGCGCGAACCCGTTGTTCGAGCACCTCGCTGGACGCGTCGTCGTCGGACAGGCGGTGCGCGACGCCATGCCCGAGCTCGAGTCCCAGGGTTTCGTCGCCCTGCTCGACCAGGTCTACGAGAGCGGGCAGGCATTCGTGGGTAACGAGGTGCCCGCCCGCGTCTCGCCCGATGACCGGCTCGACGAGCGCTTCTTCAATTTCGTCTACCAGCCGCTGGCGGAGAGCGACGGCGCCGTGACCGGCATCATGATCCACGCGGTGGACGTGACCGAGCAGGTGCGGGCGCGGCAAAACGTCGAGGGCAAGGCCGACGAGCTCGCGCGCCTCTCGCACGCGCTCAGCGAGAGCAACCGCGAGCTCGACCAGTTCGCGTACGTGGCGTCGCACGACCTCAAGGCGCCGTTGCGCGGTATCGCCAACCTCGCGACCTGGATCGAGGAGGATTCGAAGGCCCAGCTGAGCGACGACTCGCGTCAGCACCTCCGCCTCATGCTCGGCCGCGTTCATCGCATGGAAGCGCTGATCGACGGTATTCTCCACATCTCGCGCGCCGGCCGGGCCCGCGGAACAGCAGAGCCGGTCGCGCTCGGCGACCTGGTGCGTGAGATCATCGACCTTCTCGACCTGCCGGCCGGCGTGACGATCGTCGTCGACGGCGATCTCCCGACGCTCGAGGCCGAGCGCGTGCCGCTCCAGCAAGTGCTGATGAACCTGATCAACAACGCCGTGAAGCACGCGCGGCGGAGCGACGCTCGCGTCGAGATCTCGGCGCGCGACGACGGCGCGTTCTGCCTGATCGCCGTGCGCGACAACGGGCCGGGTATCGCCGCCGAGTACCACGAGCGCATTTGGCAGCTCTTTCAGACACTGGAAGCGCGCGATACGGTAGAGGGAACGGGGATCGGCTTGTCGGTGGTGAAAAAAATTGTCGAGTCACGCGGCGGCCGCGTCGACGTGGAGTCGGAACTCGGCCACGGCGCGACCTTTCTGGTCTGGTGGCCGACACATTCGCGGACGGAGGGATGATGGATGGCAAGTCCTTGAACATTCTCCTCGTCGAGGACGACGAGGTCGATGTGATGAACGTGCGGCGGGCATTCCAGAGGAACAACATCGTCAATCCGCTCTACACGGCGGGCAACGGCGTCGAGGCGTTGGAGGCGCTGCGCGGCGCGACGATGCCGGCTGAGCGCCGGCTCGTCCTCCTCGACCTCAACATGCCGCGCATGAACGGGATCGAGTTCCTGCGCGAGCTTCGCGCCGATCCAGCACTGGCGCCGACGTCTGTGGTGGTGCTCACCACGTCCAACGATGACCGCGACAAGATCGAGGCGTACAACCTGAACGTCGCCGGATATCTGCTGAAGCCGGTCACCTTCACCAATTTTTGCGAGGTGATGGCCGCGCTGAACAAGTACTGGGCCCTCGTCGAGATGCCGTGACGGACGCCATCCAGCCCCGCCGCGTCCTCATCGTCGACGACGACGAGGTCGACCGCCTGGTGGTACGCCGCGCGCTGGCGCGCGGCGGATCACCGTTCGTGCTCGAGGAAGCGGAAAATGCCGCGGAAGCCCTGCGTCTGCTGGCGCGGGGCGAGTTCGACTGCGTGCTGCTCGACTTCAACATCCCACAGGGCGATGGCGGCGCAGTGCTCAGGACGATGCGCAACGCCGGCCTCGTCGTGCCGGTGGTCATGCTCACCGGGCACGGCGACGAGCAGCTCGCCGTCGAGCTGATGAAAGCCGGCGCGTCGGACTATCTGGTGAAGGGGACGATGACACCGGAGGGACTGCTGCGCGCGGTGAGCCACGCGATATCGCTCGGCGTAGCGCAGGCCGATACGCGCCGCGCGCAGGCTGAGCTCGAAGGAACGGTGGAGCGGTTCGGACTCGCCGCAGAGTCGGCCGCGCTCGGCACGTGGGACTACAACCCTGTGTCCGGCGATCTGCAGTGGGATGAGCGCTGCCGCATGATCCTCGACGTCGATGCCGCCAAGACCTCGAGCTATCGCGTCTTTGTCGGCCAGATCCATTCGGACGACCGCCAACGCTTCGAGCAAACGATGCAGGCATCGCTCGAGGCTGGGGGCGACGGACACTACCAGATCGACTATCGCGTCGTCTGGCGCGATGGCTCGGTGCGCTGGGTGGGATCGCGCGGCCGCGCGTTCTTCACCGGCGAGGGCGGAGCGCGACACGCGTCGCGTTTCATCGGCACGGTACTCGACGTCACGGATCACAAGCGCGTCGAAGAGTCACTGCGAGACGACGCGCAAGTCGTCGAGACGCTCCAGCGTATCGGCGGGACGCTGGCGGCGGAGCTCAACGTCGAGCGCATCGTGGAGGCGGTCACGGACGAAGCGACGAAGCTCACCGGCGCCCAATTCGGCGCATTTTTCTACAACACGCTGGACGAGAAAGGGGAGAGCCTGACGCTCTACTCCATCGCCGGCGTGCCGCGCGAGGCGTTCGCCGGGTTCCCGATGCCGCGCAACACGCAGATCTTCGATCCGACCTTCCGCGCCACATCGGTCGTGCGGAGCGCCGACATTCGGCACGACCCGCGGTACGGCAACAATCCGCCGTACCACGGCATGCCCGTCGGCCACCTTCCCGTGGCGAGCTACCTCGCCGTGCCCGTCGTCTCGCACGGCGGCGACCCGATCGGCGGACTCTTTTTCGGCCACGCCGAGGTGGGCGTCTTCACCGAGCGTCACGAGCGTCTGGTGAAAGGGATTGCCGGGTGGGCGACGGTCGCGATGGACAATGCGCGCCTGTACGAATCGGAGCAGCGTGCACGCGCCGACGCCGAGCGCGCCAACCGCGCCAAATCGGAATTTCTGGCGGCAATGTCGCACGACTTACGCACGCCGCTCAACGCCATCGGCGGCTACGCGCAGCTGATCGACCTCGGGGTGCACGGGCCGGTGAGCGCCGGCCAGCACGAGGCCCTCGTGCGCATTCAACGGGCGCAGGAGCATTTGCTCAGCCTCATCTCCGACATTCTCAACTACGCGCGCACGGAGTCGGGGCAGCTGCAACTTCAGATGAAGGACGTGGCGGTGCCGGTGTTGCTGGCGAGCCTCGAGCCGCTCGTGCAGCCGCAACTACTGGCGAAAGGGCTCCGCTATTCCGTGATGCCCGGCGCGTCCGACGTCGTGGTGCACACCGATAGCGAGCGCGCGATGCAAGTGCTGCTCAACCTGTTGAGCAACGCCGTCAAGTTTACCCCGACCGGCGGCGCGATCGACATCACGTGGGACGCGGACGCGGAGCGCGTGTCGATCCACGTTCAGGACACGGGTCGCGGGATTCCGGCCGAAAAAATCGGCTCGATCTTTGAGCCGTTCATTCAGCTCGACCGCACGAGCGAGGAGGGGCGTTCCGGGGTCGGCCTGGGTCTCGCGATCAGTCGCGAGCTGGCGCGGGCGATGAAGGGCGATCTCGTCGTGCGCTCCGCGGCTGGATCCGGATCGACGTTTACGCTCGTGCTCCCGCGAGCGACGAATGCGACATGAAAGGAGAAGAGTGCAACGACTACGAGGGGTGCGGCGTCAGCGATCGGTGCCGGTCATCCCGCCGTAGGTCTCTCTTTTTTCGATCGTCAGTGATGGGCGGCGCGGCTCCCACACCCTGGCGCAGTCGCGGCCCGCGGCCTTCGCCATGTAGAGCGCCTGATCGGCCCGCGAGTGCAAGTCGTGCGCGATGCCTTCGTCGGCAACCGGGCCCGCGACGATGCCGATGCTCATGGTGGGCCGGGGCGCGCGCGAGGGGAGCGACGGGATCCGGCGCTGGCGCGCCGCCTCGCGCAGACGGTGCGCGAGCGCGAGTGCACCCTCGGCCGTCGTCTCGGGAAGGAGCACGGCGAACTCATCGCCGCCCATGCGCGCGCAGACGTCACCCGTGCGCGCGACCTCGCGCAACAGCGCGCCCACGTCACGAATGACGGCGTCGCCGACGAGATGTCCATACGTGTCGTTGATCGCCTTGAAGCGGTCGACGTCGAGCGTGAGGAGCGCGATCTCGGCCGCGAGCTCGGCGCTCGCGCGCGCCCTGTCCCATCAGCGCGTGCTGCGCGATGAGAATTCGTCGAACGCCTTGCGGTTGGCGAGGCCCGTGAGCGGATCGAGCGCGCTGGCGCGCCGCGCTTCCTCCAGCTGCTTGCCCAGGCTGCGGAGCTGCGCGCCGAGCTCGGCAACCTGCGATCGCTGGCGCGACTTGCGCTCTTCGAGCGCCGCACTGATCGTCGCGACGGCCGAGAGCGCTTCGCGCTTCAGCGCCTCGGTCGAGCTCGTCTCGACGGCGACCTGCAAGCGACGCAGC
>JBDUCS010000413.1:0-2657 GCA_040003335.1 Gemmatimonadaceae bacterium
ATCGCGACGGATTCGAGGCGCCGTCGCTCGGCTCGCTCCAATTCACGCGCAACGCAGACGGCAAAGTGGACGGCTTCGGAATTTTTGCGGGGCGGGTGCGCGACGTGCGCTTTCGGAAGGTCGAGTGACAAGCCATGGGCAGGGGACCGTCAGCCGCGGCGCGCGAGATCATCGGCGTCTCGTGCGCCTCGGGGTCGCGCTGGTCACCGGAGCGATGCCGCTGCTCGGCGCTCGGGCGCAGCCGGATACAACGCGCGTCGTGATGCTCGGCACCGGCACGCCGAACGCCGACCCGGATCGCTCGGGTCCGAGCGTGGCGATCGCGGTGAACGGCAGGGCGTACCTCGTCGACGCCGGGCCGGGCATCATCAGGCGCGCCGCGGGCGCGGCGCGGAAGGGCGCAGCGGCGCTCGCCCCCGAGCGGCTGTCGATCGTTTTCATTACCCATCTGCACTCGGACCACACCGTCGGCCTCGCCGATCTCATGCTGTCGCCGTGGACGCTCGGCCGAACCGCGCCGCTGCTCGCCTTCGGACCGCCGGGCTTGCGCTCGATGACCGAGCACCTCGCGGCGGCGTATTCGGCGGACGTGCGAAACCGGACGACCGGACTCGAGCCGGCGAACAAAACGGGATGGCGCGTCATCGGCAGAGACGTGAAGCCGGGCGTCGTCTATCACGACAGCAACGTGACCGTCACTGCCTTCGCCGTGCCGCACGCGAACTGGGAGCATGCGCTCGGGTATCGCTTCGCGACGAAGGATCGGATCATCGTCGTCTCGGGCGACACGCGGGCGAGCGATGCGGTCGTACAGGCATGCAACGGCTGTGACGTGCTCGTGCACGAGGCGATCGTCGCCGCGGCGCTCGATAAGCGCACGGCCGACTGGCAGCGCTATCACCACGACGCGCACACGACGGCGGTCGAGCTCGGTGAGATCGCGGTGCGCGCGCATCCCAAGCTCCTCGTCGTCTATCATCTGCTCCCGCCCGGCGCATCGGACGACGATTTTCTGCGCGAGATCAGGCTGCACTACTCCGGGCCGGTCGTGATCGCCCAAGACCTCGGCGTCTACTGACGGCGGCTAGTTGTGCCCGCGCACCTCGTGCGGCCGGTACGGCGCCTCGAGCCGCGCAATCTCGTCGGGCGTGAGCGTGAGCTCTACCGCCTTCACCGCCGTCTCGAGATGGGCGAGCTTGGTCGCGCCGACGATCGGCGCCGTGACGGCCGGCTTTGCCAATAGCCACGCCAGTGCGACCTCGGCCGGCGATACGCCGCGCTCGGCGGCGACGGCGCGGACGGCGTCCAACACGAGATCGTCGCTCGGATCGCCGTAGAGCGTGTGCGCGTACGTGTCGGTTGCGGCGCGCGTGCTCGCCTCACGATCGGCCACCGTGCGGCGCGTGCCGGTGAGCGCACCACGCGCCAGCGGTGACCACGGAATCACGCCGATCCCCTCGGCGGCACAGAGGGGAAGCATCTCGCGCTCCTCTTCGCGGTAGAGAAGGTTGTAGTGATTCTGCATCGAGACGAAGCGTGCCCAGCCGTTGCGCTCAGACGCGCTCAACGCCTGCGCGAACTGCCACGCCCACCCCGAGCTGGCGCCGAGGTAGCGTACCTTGCCCGCGTGCACGAGGTGGTCGAGCGCCGCCAGCGTCTCCTCGATCGGGGTGGGGGGGTCGAAACGGTGGATCTGGTAGAGATCAATCGTGCTGACGCCGAGTCGCTTCAGACTGGCCTCGCACGCTTGCACGATGTGCTTGCGGGACAGGCTACCCATGTTCGGCCGCTCGTTCAACGGATAGAACACCTTCGTCGCGAGCACGATCTCGTCCATGTTGGCCAGCTCGCGCAGCGCGCGGCCGGTCACCTCCTCGCTCGCGCCTAACGAGTACATGTCAGCCGTGTCGAAGAAGTTGATCCCAGCCTCGATCGCCGCTCGGAAGAACGGGCGCGCGTCCGCTTCATCCAGTATCCACGGCCGCCATTTGGATGAGCCATACGACATGCAGCCGAGGCAAAGTCGCGACACGGTGAGACCGGTGCCGCCGAGGGTGGTGAATTTCATCGGTGATCGGAGATCGGTGATCGGTGTTCAGTGGGCATGGCCGAAAGATATCAGCCCCAACCCGAACACCGATCACCGATCACCGAGGATCGTTGCGCGGGCGGCGCCCGCGCGACGATCTTTCCGGCGTGACCATCTTCGCCCGTCCCGATTTTTCGCTGGCGCCCCTCTCCGTCGCGCCCGACGCGCGCTTTGCCGCTGCGCCGGGTGACGGTGTGCTCCCCGAGGGATTTTTCTCCACCACCAACCTCCCGACGTACGTCCGCATCGGCGGCGAATGGCGCATGCCGCTCGAGCCGCGGATCGACGGCGCGCTGGTGATCGATGGCGAGGGAGCGCTGCGCGTGAAGGAGATGCGGCGGGTGCGGCGGAACGAGCGTGTCGCCGTCGGCGCGGCCGAGGACGGGAGCGAGGGGATTCTCGTCGACGCGCACGCCTTCATGGGCGACGCGGGCGACGGCGAGTTCAAGTTCATGGCGAGCGAGGTGTCGCGCGAGAAGCCGATCGACTACGCGCAGATGGCGCGGCTGTTGGTCGAGGAGCGGATGCGCGGCGGCTATCCGATCTGGGTCACCGGTCCGGCGCTCGT
>JBDUCS010000155.1:0-8886 GCA_040003335.1 Gemmatimonadaceae bacterium
CGTCGGCAGCACCGAGATCGGGCAGGGAACGCGCACGATGCACGCGCAGATCGTCGCCGACGCGCTCGGCATCCCGTACGACGATGTCGACGTCGCGCAGCCCGACACGCACGCCGTGCCCGACAGCGGACCGACGGTCGCCTCGCGCACGTGCATGGTCGTGGGGCGCATTCTCGAGCGATGCGCCGAGGAGATGCGCGCGACGATCGGCACGGCGTCGCCGGGTGAATACTTTGCCGCGCACGGTGCGCTGGTGATCACGAAGGAATACGCGAAGCCGACCGACGTGACGTGGGACGACGCGACGTATCGTGGCGACGCGTACGCGACGTTCGGCTGGGCGTGCGACGTCGTCGAGGTCGAGATCGACCGCGACACGTACGAGATTCGTCCGACGCGCGTCACCGCGGTGCAGGACATCGGCAAGGCAATCCATCCCTCGCTCGCTGCCGGACAGATCGAGGGGGGCACGGCGCAGGGCCTCGGCTGGGCGCTGCTCGAAGACGTCGTGACGAAGGACGGCGCGATGACGAACGCGCAACTCACGAACTACATCATTCCGACGACGCTCGACACGCCGCCGATGGACATCGTGATCATCGAGAATCCGTCGCGGCACGGCCCGTACGGCGCCAAGGGCGTGGGCGAGATGCCGATCGACGGACCGGCGCCGGCCGTGGTGAACGCGATCCGCCATCTCGGTCTCGACCTGCGCGAGATTCCGGCGACGCCGGAAAAGATCATGAGGCAGGCGTGCGCTTCACGCTGAACGGCGCGGGCGCCGACGTGGCCGCGCACCCGATGGCGCGCTTGCTCGACGTGCTGCGCGAGGATTGCGGGCTCACCGGCACGAAGGAGGGGTGCGGCGAGGGCGAGTGCGGCGCGTGCACGGTGCTCGTCGACGGCGCCCCGGTATGCGCCTGTCTCGTGCCATTCGCGCAGGTGCGCGGCGCCGATGTGCAAACCATCGAAGGGCTCGGCGGCGACCACGCCCTGCAGCGAGCCTTCGCCACGCACGGCGGCGCGCAGTGCGGCATCTGCACGCCGGGGATGATCATGGCCGCGCTCGCGCTCGGCGACTCGCCGTCGCTCGACGAGATACGGCACGGCCTGGCGGGCAATCTGTGCCGCTGCACCGGATACGAGGCGATCTTCCGATCGGTCGAGCAAGCGTGAGCGCATCGTGAGAGCGACCGTCGCCCCACTCGAGCTCCTCGAGCCGCGCACGCTCGACGATGCGTTGGCGATGATGCGCGACCATTCGGGCGAGGGCGCGCTGACGCCGATCGCCGGGGCGACCGATCTCTACGTATCGCTCAACTCCGGCACGCTCAAGCCGCGGCGCTTTGTGAATCTGTGGAAGCTCGATGCGTTGCGGCGCATCGAGCAGCACGGAGACGTGCTCGCGCTGGGCGCGCTCTCGTCCTATACGCAGCTCATCCGGTCGGACATCGTGCGCGCGCACATGCCGATGCTCGTCGCGGCGGCGCGCGAGGTGGGCGGCGTGCAGATTCAGAACCGCGGCACGATCGGCGGCAACATCGCCAACGGCTCGCCGGCCGGCGACACGCTGCCGGTCTTTGCCGCAGCCGGCGCGACGATCGTGCTGCGCAGCGCGGGCGGCGAGCGGCGCGTGCCGTTCGCGGGCTTTTACACCGGCTATCGCGCAACCGTCGTGCGCCCGGACGAGCTGATTACATGGGTGGAGGTTCCGCGCATCGACGGCGCGCAGTGGTTCCGCAAAGTCGGCACGCGCGCCGCACAGGCAATCTCGAAGATCGTCATTGCCGGCGTGCGCGCGCCGGTTCCGCGCATCGCGATCGGGAGCGTCGCGGCGACCGTGGTGCGGCTCCCGCGCACCGAGGCCGCGCTCGCCGCCGGCGCGTCGGTCGCCGACGCGCAGCGTGTGCTCGGCGATGAGATCCATCCGATCGACGACGCGCGGTCGACGGCCGCCTATCGGCTGCAGGTCGCGAAGAATCTCTTGGCGCGGTTCTGGAGCGAGACCGGCGCGTGAGCGAGCGCGCGGACCTCGTCGTTCGCGCGCGACGCGTGATCACGGCTGACGGCTCTGGCGCGCGCGCGCTGCACATCCGCGGCGGCGTGATCGCCGCGGTGGCGGAGCACGATGACGTGCCCGCAGCGGCGCGACTCATCGACGTCGGTGACCGCGTGATCATGCCTGGCCTGGTCGACACGCACGTGCACTGCAACGAGCCCGGCCGCACCCAGTGGGAAGGATTCCGCACGGCGACGCGCGCGGCGGCGGCGGGCGGCATCACGACGATCGTCGACATGCCGCTCAACAGCATCCCGGCGACGACGACCGTCGCCGCGCTCGAGGCGAAACGCGCCGCGGCGCGCGGACAGTGCGCGGTCGACGTCGGATTCTGGGGCGGCGTCGTGCCGGGAAACGCCCGCGATTTGGCGCCACTCGTCGCCGCGGGCGTGCTCGGCTTCAAGTGCTTTCTGGTGCCGTCGGGCGTGGACGAGTTCGGCGCCGTCGGCGAGCGCGAGCTGCGCGAGGCGATGCCGATTTTGCGCGATCTGGGCGTTCCGCTTCTTGTGCACGCCGAGGTGCCGGGCCCGATCGCGCGCGGTGAGGCGTCGGTGACTGGCCGCGACCGTCGATCGTACGCGACGTGGCTCGACTCGCGGCCCGACGCGGCGGAGGTCGAGGCGTTCGAGATGATGGCGAGCCTGTCGGAGGAGCTCGGCACACGCGTGCACATCGTGCATCTGGCGACTGATCGCGTGCTGCCGCTCCTCCGCGCGGCGCGCGCGCGCGGCGTGCCGATTTCGGCGGAGACGTGCCCGCACTATCTGCACTTCGCGGCCGAGGAGATCGCGGACGGCGCGACCGAGTACAAGTGCGCGCCGCCGATTCGCAGGCGCGACCGGCGTGGGGCGTTGCTGGCCGCGCTCGCCGGCGACCTGTCGATGATTGTCTCCGATCACTCGCCCTGTCCGCCGGAAATGAAGATGCGCGAGACGGGCGATTTCATGCGTGCCTGGGGCGGGATCGCCTCGTTGCAGCTCGGGCTTTCAATCGCGTGGACCGATCTCGAGCCGGTTCACTACGAGTTGGACGATATCGCCCGACTGATGTGTGCGGCGCCGGCCAAGCTGGCGGGACTCGGCGATTCGGTGGGAGCACTCGCCGTTGGCCGCGATGCGAATTTCATCGTGTTCGACCCGCGCGCGGCATTCACCGTCGACGCGCAGCGGTTGGAGCACCGGCACAAGCTGACGCCGTATGACGGAGCGCGGCTGCGCGGTGTCGTCGAGCAGACGTGGCTGCGGGGTGAGCCCATCTTCGATCGCGGTGCGTTCGCTGGCCAGCCGCGCGGGCGACTAGTGGGGTCCTAGGCGTCGGACGTTCTCGTGATCGGTGAGGGCAAATGGTGGTGGTAACGCTTCGAATCGACCGTATGTTGTTTTCGGGGGGGGCCCCCGCGGCTCGAATTCGATCGAGCGGGCTGACGACTGACGACTGATGACTCCATGTTGACTGATCACGTAAACCTGGCCTCGGCAAAGTTGGGTGCGACAGCCATCGCCGCCAACGATGAGTTTTTCGCGCCCAAGGAGGGTCTCCTCAAGCCGGGTCCCGCCGAGTGGCACGAGGGCGAGTACACCGAGCGCGGCAAGTGGATGGACGGATGGGAGACGCGCCGCCGCCGCGAGCCGGGTCACGACTGGTGCATCATCAAGCTCGGCGCGCCCGGCACCGTCTACGGCGTGATCGTCGACACCAAATGGTTCACGGGCAATTTCCCCGAGTCGTGCTCCATCGACGCGTGCGAGGCGGCGGGATCGCCGAGCGGCGCGGAGCTAGCGGCGGCGGCCCAATGGCGCGAGATCGTGCCGCGCTCGAAGCTGCGCGGCGACGGCGAGAACGAGCTGATGGTCGGATCGCGCGAACGCGCGACGCACCTGCGGCTCAACATCTTTCCCGACGGCGGCGTCGCCCGGTTCCGTGCGTACGGCGTCGCCGCTCCCGATCCGTGGCGACTCGATCCAGCCCGCGGCGACGTCGATCTCGCCAGCGCCGAGCTCGGCGGACGCGTCGAGGCGTGCAGCGACATGTTCTACGGCCACCGTCACAACATGATCATGCCGGGCCGCGCCACGCACATGGGCGATGGGTGGGAGACGAAACGCCGCCGCGGCGAAGGGAACGATTGGAGCATCGTTCGGCTCGCCACGCCGGGCGTGATCCATCGCGTCGAGATCGATACCGATCACTTCAAGGGAAACGCGCCGGGCGCGTGCTCGCTCGAAACGTGCAGCGTGCCCCACGCTCGTGACGGCGACGGCGATCTGAGCACAGCGGTCTGGCGCGAGCTCGTCGCGCGCACGGCGCTCCAGCCGGACGCGCGGCACGTCTTCTTCGCCGGTGACGCACCATCGCCGCCGGTCGCCACGCACGCGCGACTGAACATCTTTCCCGATGGCGGCATCGCCCGCTTGCGGCTCTACGGATCGCCGGCGCCCGCGCCGTGATGATCGACCAGCTCGACGAGATGCCGGCGCACGCGGCGGAGGCGATCCTCCTCAACGTCTGCGGCTCGGCGCGCTGGAGCCGCGCGATGATGACGCGACGGCCGTTCGGTGATCTGAACGGCCTCCGTTCCGCCGCGGCGGCGAGCTTCGACCATCTGGACGAAACCGACTGGCTCGAGGCGTTTCGCGCGCACCCGCGCATCGGAGAGGTGGCGCCTGCCGAGTCGCTGGCCGCTTCTGAGCAGCGCGCGATCGTCGATGCGCTCGGTGCGACGATGGCGCGCATCATCGAGCTTAACCAAGTGTACGACGCGCGCTTCGGTCGCATCTTTCTCATCCGCGCGGCCGGCCGCACGAGCGCGGAGATCTTGCGCGAGCTCGAGCGCCGCCTGATTAACGACGATGCGACCGAGCTCGGCGAAGCGGCCCGCGAGCAGCGCGAGATCTCGCTGCGGCGTCTCGAGACACTCTTCTCGCCATGACCGAGGGACCATGATCCCGATCACCACGCACGTACTCGACACCGCGCGCGGCGCGCCTGCCGCCGGCGTCTCCGTTCGGCTCGACCGGCTCGCCGACGACGCATGGAGCGAGGTCGGTGCGGCCGTCACCGACAAGGACGGGCGCGCGCGTGACTTCGCGGGCGAGGCGATCCCCGCCGGCACGTATCGCCTCACGTTCGACACCGACCGCTATTTCGCGGCGCACTCGGTCGACTCGTTCTATCCGGTCGTCCAAGTCACATTCGTCCTGCGCGACGGATCTACGCCGCACCACCTACCGCTGCTCCTGAGCCCGTACGGGTATTCGACGTACCGGGGATCGTAGGAAGCAGCGCCCGGTCGGTACGGGACATCGTTCCGTCAGCGGTGGCCGATCGACCATCTCACTCGCGACGCGAGAGGACGGGCATGACAGCGAAGCTCGGCCGCAACAGCTACGGCAAGTCGAACGTGCGGCTCGTCAAAATCAAGCGACTCGGCGACCGTCACGATATTCGCGATCTCACCGTGGGCGTCTTCTTCGACGGCGACTACGATGCCGTGCATCGTGCCGGCGACAACAGCCATTGCCTGCCGACGGATACGATGAAGAACAGCGTGTACGCCCTGGCCAAGATGAAGGAGATCGGCGAGATCGAAGAGTTCGGCGCCACACTCGTCAGGCACTTCATGGTCGACGATCCGTACGTCGCGCGCATCCGCGTCGAGATCGAGGAGCATCCGTGGGAGCGCCTCGTGGCCGGCGGGTGGCCGCACCCGCACGCCTTCTCGCGCGGCGGCGGCGGCACGCGCGTCGCGACGGTCACCGGCACGCGCGATGGGCTTGGCGTCGACGCCGGCATCGACGACTTGCTCGTGCTCAAGTCTGCCGACTCGGCGTTCAGCGGATATCTCACCGATCAGTTCACGACACTTCGCCCGACGAACGATCGCATTCTGGCGACGGTGATCTCGGCCCGCTGGACCTACGCCGACGCGATCGACATCGACTACGCGCTCGCGTACTCGCTCGCCCGGCAGGCGATGCTCGACCGGTTCGGCGAGCACGAGAGCCAGTCGGTGCAGCACACGCTGTTCGCGATGGGCGAGGCGATGCTCGAGCGCGTGCCGGAGATCACGTCCGTCCGCCTCACGCTCCCGAACAAGCATCATCTGCTGGTCGACCTGTCGTCGTTCGGACTGGAGAACGACAACGAGATCTTCGTTCCGACGGCGGAGCCATTCGGGCTGATCGAAGCCCTGATCACTAGGTCCTAGCCTGACTCCTAACTTCTACCTCTTAGGGTCTGGAATCTGTGTTGCTGATCGGGGTGTGCCCTAGAACCTCGCACCTAGCACCCAGCACCCAGCGGCGGCATCCTACTCCGCGTTCCGACGCGTCACGCGGCGGCGATCCGAAAGGGAGAGGTCAACATGCACAGCAGAGTCGCGCGCGTCATTCGGTTTGCCCCATCATTGATGGCGATGGTCGCGATCGTAGCTCCATTGGCCGCGCAGCAGCCGGCGGTGACACGCCTGGTCGCCGAGCCGGCGAGCCTCACGCTCAAAGCGGGAGACGAGGCGCCGATCAAGGTGACCGCATACGATGCGCAGGGGCGCGTGGTGGTCGGCGCGGCGGTTCGGCTGGTGGCGCAGCGCTCGGGGCTCATGTTCACCGAGGGGAAGGTCAAGGCGATCAGGGCGGGCAAATACGAGGCGATCGCCAGCTCGGGCAGCACTCTCGCAAACGGCGCGGTCACGCTGACGATCCCGGTGACGGTGACATGGCCCGCGATCGCCAAGGTGACGCTCGTCGCCGACGCGGGCCATCTCTACACCGGGGTCGCGCTCGATCACCGCGTCGTCGCGCGCCACGCCGATGGCGGCGAGCGGCCGGCCGCGATTGCCACGTGGCGCAGCTCGAACGCGGGCGTGGCGAGCGTCGACCGCTTCGGCACCGTCACCGGTCTCAAGCCCGGCACGACGACGATCTCGGCCGACGTCGAAGGCGTGAGCGGGACGCAGTCGTACACGGTGACGGCGAACCCGGTTGCGTCGATCGAGCTCGCGATCAAGGAGAACTCGGTGCGCACCGGCGACGTCGTGCACCTCGTCGGCAAGACGAAGCGCGCGAACGGCGCGGTGGTGACCGACGCGCCGATCACGTGGACCTACACCTACATCCCCGACGATTCGATCGCCGCCCCCGGCGGGCCCGGCATCATCGACGGCGGCGTGTTCGGCACCGTGTTCGCGGCCAACGCACCAGGGCGCTTCACGATTCACGCGCAATCGGGTGCCGCGCACGCGAGCACGGTGATCGAGGCGAAGCCGCGTGATGTACGCCAGCGCATCACCGTCACCGGACGCGGCACGATCCGCAACCAGCACTCGTCCGATCTGTGGCCGTGGACCGGAAAAGATGGACGCGACTACTGTCTCGTCGGCACGTGGGGCGCTGACGGGTACGCAATGGTCTTCGACATCACCGACATGACCAAGATCGTGAAGACCGATTCGATCAAGGTCGATGCGCGCACGATCAACGACGTCACCGTCTCCCCCGATGGCCGGTACGGCGCGCTGTCGCGCGAGGGCGCGTCGAACCGCATCAACGGCGTCGTGCTCCTCGACCTCGCCGTTCCCGCGCATCCGAAGATCGCCGCCGGCTTCGACCAGGAGTTGACCGGCGGCGTGCACAACATGTTCGCCACGAACGACAACCTGTTCGCCGTCTCCGGTGGCGCGAAGTACGTCATCATCGACACGAAGGACATCTACCACCCGAAGTACGTCAGCGAGTACCGTCACCCCAACGCGCGCATCCATGACCTCTGGGTGCACGACGGCATCGCCTACTCGGCGCAGGGCGGCGTCGGCGCCGTGGTGGTGGACGTCGGCAACGGGAAGTACGGCGGGACGATCGAGAAGCCGAAGCTGATCACGACGTTTCCGATCAACTCGGGTCACGAGATCTATCCGTACTTCCAGAAAAAGACGGGAAAGGTCTATCTGTTCATGGGCGACGAGGAAATGCGTACGGGCCGCGTGTGGGAGGGAACGACGTTCGCGTTGAGCGGCCCGGATGGGAAACCGCCCGAGCACGGCATCGCCCAGACGCTGGGCGGCTACACGCACATCATCGACTTCACCGACCCGATGCACCCGAAGCAGGTCGCGAAGTATCACCTCGAGGACTATGGCTCGCACGACATCATCGTGCAGGACGACATCCTCTACCAGGCGTACTACCAGGGCGGCGTGCGGCTGGTCGATGTCTCGGGCGAGCTGCTCGGCAATTTGGCCGACCAGCGTCGCGAGATCGCCGCCTTCCTGCCGAATGATCCCGAGGGATACACGGCCAACGCGCCATTCGTGATGAACGCGATGCCGTGGAAGGGTCAAGTGATTTTCACGGATTTCAACAGCGGCCTGTGGGCGGCCAAGCTGGAACCGAAGGCCCCTGTGGTGCCCTAGCCCCCTAGCTCTCCTCGTCCTACCCGACCGTCAGCCCTTCGCACTCCGCGAGTCGCCACCGTCCCCACCGCCAGCGCACGTGGCAGACGTACGACCCGCCGAGCGGGGTTAGCGGATCTGGGGACGTGTCGCTGCGTGGCTTCGCGTTGTGGCCGCCCTTGTACACGCGAACGACGCCGGGCGATTCGGGGACTGGAAGCGAAAGGCGCATCACCCAGTGCGCGCGCTCCGGACACGAGTCGCCGGCGATCGGACAGATCTCGGAGATGAGGCCGCGCCGCATCAGGAATGCGGCCGCCGACTCGGGAACGAAGTCCGATGTCGACAATTTCCCCGAATCCGACAACGTGCGGCGATCGAGCGCGACATCGGCCGGCGGCAGCGGCACGCCGCTGTCTCTCAGCATCGCGGCGTAGATCGC
>JBDUCS010000414.1:0-2647 GCA_040003335.1 Gemmatimonadaceae bacterium
ACGTCTGCCACCTCAACCTGCACAAGACGTTCTGCATCCCGCACGGCGGCGGCGGGCCGGGCATGGGGCCGATCGGCGTGGCCAAGCAGCTCGTGCCGTTCCTCCCGGGCCACGTCGTGATCCACGTCGGCGGGCGAGGCGAGGGCGCGGTAAGCGCTGCGCCATGGGGAAGCGCGAGCATCCTGCCCATCTCCTTCATGTACATCAAGATGATGGGCGGGACGGGTCTCACCCAGGCGACCAAGATCGCGATCCTGAACGCGAACTACGTTGCCAAGCGGCTAGAGGCGCACTATCCCGTCTTGTACAAGGGCGACACGGGCCTCGTCGCGCACGAATGCATTCTCGATCCGCGCGCGCTGAAGAGCGTGGGCGTGGAGGCCGAGGACATCGCGAAGCGGCTGATGGACTACGGCTTTCACGCCCCGACGCTCTCGTTTCCGGTGGCTGGCACGCTGATGATCGAGCCGACGGAAAGCGAGGCGAAGGTGGAGCTGGACCGTTTCTGCGAGGCAATGATCTCGATTCGCGAGGAAGCACGGCGGGTGGAGTCGGGCGAGCTGAGCCGCGAGGACAACCCGCTCGTCAACTCGCCGCACACGATGCACGCGGTCGTGTCGAGCGATTGGACGCATGCCTACACGCGCGAAGAGGCGGCCTTCCCGACAGCGGCGACCCGCGACTGGAAGTTCTGGCCGAGCGTCGGGCGGATCGAGAGCGCGTTCGGCGACCGGAATCTGATCTGCGCGTGTCCGCCCGTGGACGAGTACGAGGCCAGCATGGCGCAGGAGACAGACTGATCGACTAGCCCCCGATCCGCTTTCCGTATTCCTCAGGACCCAAGAGCGCATCCCGGTCGGCGGCATCCGAGAGCCGCATCTTGACCATCCACCCCTGCCCGTAGGGATCGCTGTTCACCAGCGCGGGCTCCTTGTCGAGGCGCTCGTTCACGGCGACGATCTCGCCGGCGAGCGGGGAGAAGAGCTCGCTCACCGCCTTTACCGCCTCGATCGTGCCAAAGACATCCATGCGGCCGAACTTGTCGCCGACCTTGGGGAGCTCCACGTAGACGACGTCCCCAAGCTCACCCTGCGCGTAGTCGGTGATCCCGATCTGCACGACGTCGGCGTCGTCCGTCGGCTTCACGTACTCGTGCTCCTCGGTGTACAGCAGGTCGTTCGGGACGTTCGCCACGGTTGCTCCGATCGGGTGAATTTGAAGTGGCAAGCTAGCGGGCGCGGAAAAGCAGTGTCAAGGAAACGACGGGACGCTCATTTCTGCTCGCCGGCGCCGCGCTCGAGCTCGTCCCACACGGTGCGCGCCGCTATCTCGAGCTCGGCCAACGTCCCGGTATTCTCGATCAGGAAATCGGCGCGCGCTTTTTTCAGCTCGGCCGGCATCTGCGCCGCGATCATCTTCATCGCGCCCGCTTCGTCGAGCCCGCGGTCGCGCATCAAGCGCTCGAGACGCACCGGGCGCGGCGCGTCGACGAGCACGATGCGGTCGAACTCGTCGGCCAGGCGCCGCTCGAAGAGCAGCGGAATGTCGGAGACGACGATCGTGTCGCCACGCCCGCGCGCAACGGCGAGCGCGGCGTCGCGCAGCTGCGAGACCTCGGGATGCACGATGGCATTGAGCGCTTCGAGCTCCGTCGGATTCTCGAAGACGACGTGGCGCAACGCCGGACGGTCGAGACCGCCGTCGGCCGCGAAGACGTGCGAGCCCCACCGCGCGAGAATGGCGGCGTGGCCCGGGGTGCCCGGCTCGACGGCGCGGCGCGCCAGCTCGTCGGCGTCGATCAGCGTCGCGCCGCGGGCTTCGAAGAAGCGCGCGACGGTAGACTTACCGCTGGCAATGTTGCCCGTGAGGCCGACCCGAAGCATGCGTTAGTCTCCCCGCTCGGCGGTCGCGCTGGCGCCGTTGATCGGGAGCGCAAGCGCAACCTGATCCTCGTCTTTGCGCGGAACCTGGTGACAGTGACGGCAGCGCGCCTCGTAGCTCTCGTGGCCGCCGACCATGATCGTCGGCGAATCGTAGCGCGCCGGCTTGCCGGCGATGAGGCGCTGGTTGCGGATCGCGGCACCGCCGCAGATCACGCAAATCGCGTGCAGCTTGTCGACGAGATCGGCGACGGCCATCAGATGGGGCATGGCGCCGAACGGCTCGCCGCGAAAATCGGTATCGGTGCCGGCCAGCACAACCCGCACGCCGCCCTCGGCGAGCGAGGTCGCGAGGGTCGTGATGCCGGAGTCGAGAAACTGGGCTTCGTCGATCGCGATCACGTCGGCGAGCGAATTCACCTGGCGGGCGATCTGCGACGAGGAGTCCGCGGGTACCGCTTCGACTGTACGGCCATCGTGGCTCGAGATACTGAAGACACCGGTGTAGCGGTCATCGAAACGCGACTTGAACACCTGCACTTTTTTCTTGGCGATGATCGACCGGCGCACGCGGCGGATGAGCTCCTCGCTCTTGCCGCTGAACATCACGCCGGCGATCACTTCGATCGACCCGCTCCGCGGGTTGGTGTGCGAATGCGATATCACGGTGGCGCGGGTCAGTCTTCTCGACGGGGCTTCGCGGGGCGCCGCGAGCGGTCGTCGGCCGCGCGGGAGCGGGGATCGTCGCGCCGCGGCGGCCGGCCGCG
>JBDUCS010000156.1:0-8838 GCA_040003335.1 Gemmatimonadaceae bacterium
AGTAGGGCCAGGCTGGGGCAACCCCGCCGCGCTCGAAAATTCTCGGATTTGTCGCGCCATTCATAACACACACTCGATTGCTTTTTTCCCGCGCCCCGGGTCTCCTGTAGAGATCCGGGGCGTGGTGCGTTCAGGACGCTCGGCGCAATCCGAAAGCGCGAGAGCCTACGCACGGCGCGAGCTCTCGATGGGCGAACGGCTCGATCGCACGGTTACGTTTGGCGGCTTTATCTTTGTCGTACGCCCAATCCGGAACAGCTCCACTCGCATGCCTCCTCCCGACACTCCGAGCCCGCCGTCCGAAGAGCTCGTCGTCCTGGTAGATCCGCTCGATCGCCAGGTCGGCGTCGCCGGCAAGCAGGCCGCTCACCGGGACGGCCTGCTGCACCGCGCCTTCTCCATCTTTGTGTTCAATGCCCGCGGCGAGACGCTCCTCCAGCGACGCGCCGCGGGCAAGTATCATTCGCCCGGACTCTGGTCCAACAGCTGCTGCAGCCATCCGCGACCAGGCGAGACGCCGCTCGACGCCGCGCACCGGCGCCTCGGAGAAGAACTCGGTTTCGACTGCGCGCTCGAGCCGGCGTTCTCCTTCATCTATCGCGCGTCGCTCGACGCCGGTCTCACCGAGCACGAGCTCGACCACGTCTTCACCGGCGAGTGGAGCGACGATCCCGTGCCGAACGTCGCGGAAGTCGACGCCTGGCGCTGGGTCGCGCTAAACGAACTGCGCCACGATGTCGGGGCGCACCCGGATCGCTACACCGTCTGGCTCCGGATTGCGCTCGACCAGCTCCGGCGAGTGTGACGCGCGAACGTCAGGCTTTCGTCACCATGTGGTGACTTGTGCGCAACTTCCCGGGTTGGGAAAGCTAGACGTTGCGAAGCCGGCATGCCCGGTCTCATATTGGCAGGTCACCGACCCGGTCTCCTCGACCCGGCCGGCGATCATTGTTATGATGCTGTTCGGGTTTGGTAACGAGGATCACAACGGAGAGGCCGATTGGTCTTGACGCAAAGCCGTTCGTTGGCATGCGCGTCCCGCCTCTTCGCTGCACCTGCCTACGCGTCGTTTGCGCGTATTCCCCGCTGTAGGTCACGCACCGATACCTGACGCAGCAGCGCCCCAGTTTCACATCAAGCCTCGAGAGGAGGACCACATTTTCAGCGAAGTCGATTGTTGTGACGGTAGCCTGCCAATGGCAGTGGCGTGTGACGCACGCCGAACGCCGGGATCGGTGGCCCGGTGACGCTGGACTCGGAGTGAAAGTGCGGTGTCGGACGACGTGGCGCCTTAGCTGTCGCCCCGCTCGGCCGATGGTTCTTCCCATTCGATACGAGGAAAGCACCATGAACGTGGGAAAAGTCCTACGGTGGTACTCGGCAGCGGCGCTGGCGCTGACGGTGAGCGCGGGACAAGCCGTTGCGCAGCAGACGGCAGCGACGATCACGGGACGGGTCATCTCGGAGCAGAGCGTGCCGATCGAAGGCGCCAACATCTTCATCACGCAGCTCGGTGTCTCCGTCGGCACGAACGCCGCGGGCCGCTATCGCATCGTTATTCCCGCCGAGCGTGTGCGCGGGCAGACGGTGCCGCTGCAGTCGCGGTCGATCGGCTTCGCACCGGAGACCAAGCAGGTCACGGTTCGCGCCGGTGAGCAGACGTTCGATTTCACGCTCAAGATCGACGTGCAGCGCCTCACCGCCGTCGTGACGACGGGTGTCACGGCGGGAACGGAGCTCGCGAAGATTCCCTTCCAGGTCACGCGCATCGACTCATCGATGCTGCAGGTGCCGGGAACGAATCCGCTGAGCGAGCTCCAGGGCAAAGTACCCGGCGCGAACATCGTGAGCGGCTCGGGCCGTCCCGGTTCCCAGCCGTCGGTGCTCTTGCGCGGGCCGAAGTCGATCAACGCGTCGGGCCGCGGTCAGGACCCGCTCTACGTTGTGGACGGAGTGATTCTGCAGGGCGGACTTCCCGATCTCAATCCGCAGGACATCGAGAGCGTAGAAGTCGTGGAAGGCGCGGCCGCCGCGTCGCTCTATGGCGCGCGCGCCGGCAACGGCGTCATTCAGATCACGACCAAGTCGGCGAAGGGCGCGCCGGAAGGCGTACGCTTCACGATCCGCAGTGAGTACGGCGTCAACGGGCTCGAGCGCAAGATCGGCATTGCGCAGCGCCACGCGCTCTCGCTAGACGAGACGAACACACGCTTCTGTGTCTCCGTCACCGGACAGCCTTTCTGCGGCTCGACGATCGACTATCTCGCCGAGCAGAAGCGCATCAACAACGCGCAAGGTGACTTCGCGCAGTCGCCGCCGAGCTTCCCGGTCGATCCCGGGTCGGTGCTCGCCGGCCAGCCGCTGCGCAGCGCGTTTCAGGTCAATCAGTGGCCCGGCCAGACGTACGATGCCGTGTCGCAGTTCGCCCAGCCGAAGCCGCTTATGAGCAACAACGTCGACATGACGGGTCGCTTTGGCGGTACGAGCGTCTTTGCCAGCGTCTCGAACCTCGATCAGGGCGGCTCGATCCTTTTCTTGAACGGCTTCCAGCGCCAGTCCTTGCGCTTGAACGTCGACCAGAAGATCGCCGACGCGTGGACCGCGACGATCCGCACGTTCTACAGCCGCGGATCGAACGATGGGTTCAACCAAGAGGACGGTGGCACCGCTTTCTTCCGCCTGACGCGCGTTCCGCCCGTCGTCAACCTGCTGCAGCGCGACTCGCTCGGCCGTCTGTTCATTCGCCCCAACCTCCAAGGCGGCGGTCAGCAGAACGAGAACGCGCTGTATTCGCTCGAGAACACGCACCGCGAGGACATCACCGACCGCTTCATTGGAAGCAGCACGGTACGGTACTCGCCGTTCGACTTCCTCGACTTCGAGGGCAATTTCGCGTACGACCTCGCGAACCGGAAAGCGCGCCAGTTCAACAACAAGGGCTTCCGCACGACCGTCTTGAACACGACGACGAACAACGGGTTCATCTTCAGCGCCACGGGGGCGACGAAGTCGTACAACACCAGTATCGACGCGACCGTTCGCCACGACTTCACCTCGGCGTTCCGCACGCGCACAACGCTCCGCTATCTCTACGACCAGCAGGACACGGACAACCGCAGCCTGCAGGGTAATACGCTCGCGGTCATCGGTATTCCGCAGGCCGGCAACGTGACCGCCGGCTACGCCGTCGGCTCGAGCCAGACGTCGATTCGCGGCACGGGTCTGTTCGTCAGCGAAAACTTCGAGCTCAAGGAGCGGTACATCCTCGACGCGCTGGTTCGGCGGGACGGCAGCTCGCTGTTCGGCGCGAACAATCGGTATGCGACGTTCGGCCGCGTCGCCGGCGCGTGGATCGTGTCGTCGGAGCCATGGTGGCACTTTGGCGCGATCAACCAGTTCAAGCTGCGCAGCTCGTACGGCACGGCCGGCGGCCGTCCGAACTTCAGCGCGCAGTACGAGACGTACACGATCGGCACGGGCGGCATCACGAGCCCGAACGTGCTCGGCAACGCCAATCTCCGGCCGGAGATCACGACCGAGAACGAGTACGGCGTGGATATTGGCCTGTTCGATCGCATCACGGCCAACATCACGGTCTCGAAGTCGGATACGAAGGATCAGATTCTTCCCGTCGTGCCGCCGTCGTCCACGGGCTTCCAAAGCCAGTGGCAGAACGCCGGCACGCTGCAGAACAAGACGCTCGAGCTGTCGCTCGACGTACCGATCATCGAGCGTCGCGACTTCAGCTGGAGCGCGCACGGCTCGTACGACCACAACCGCGCCGTGATCACGAAGCTCAACGTGCCGCCGTTCACGTTCGGCACGGCGTTGCAGGCGACGGGTGACATGTTCATCGCCCGCGTCGGCGAGAAGTTCGGAACGTTCTACGGGCGTCGCTTCCTGACGAGCTGCTCCGAGCTCCCGTCGACGCAGCGTGCCGCCTGCGGCGGCGCGACGTCGGCGTTCCAGATCAACAACGAGGGCTACCTCGTGTGGGTGGGCGACGGCAACAGCTGGCGCGATGGCGTGACGAAGAACCTCTGGCAGACCCAGCTCCCCGGGTCGCAGTCGTTCAACAGCCAGCCGCTCAACTTTGGGATGCCGATCGTGCAGCGTGACTCGGCGGGTGGCCCGATTCTGAGTCCCCTCGGCCACGCACTGCCGGACTACCGCTTCTCACTCTCGAACAACATCCGCATCCGTCGCTTGACGCTCTACGGCTTGCTCGACGCGTCGATCGGCCAGAGCGTGTACAACCAGGGCCGTCATTGGTCGTACCTCGACTTCCTGTCGAAGGACATCGACCAGACGGGCAAGACGGTGGAGACGGCGAAGCCGCTCGGCTACTACTACCGCTCGGGCCCGCCGGACAACTCGCGTCTCGGCGGCTTCTACGACATCCTCGGACCGAACAACCGGTTCGTGGAGGATGCGAGCTACGCGAAGATTCGCGAGGTGCTCGCCGCGTACCACGTCGGTCCCGTCTTTCGCACGGGCGACTGGAGCGTGAGCGTGATCGGCCGCAACCTCAAGACGTTCACCAAGTACAAGGGCTTCGATCCTGAAGTCGGTGTGACGCCGAACACCTCGAGCCAGGCCGGGTCGTCGGCCATCAACGCGGTCGACGCGTTTCAGTTCCCGAATCTTCGTTCCGTCACGTTCGCCATCTCCACGGCCTTCTAAAATTCGAGTGGCTCTCCCCCCATGTCGGCGGGGAGCCACCTTGCGAGGACAACGATGCGAAAGCTGCTATACGCTGTGACCGGCCTTGGCCTGCTCGTGGTTGCGGCCAGCTGTAAGGATCCACTGAACGTCCATAACTCCAATAATCCGGACGTGACGCAGGTACTCGGGCGCCCCTCGGATATCGAGACGGTCATCGGCAACGCGTACGTGAACGTGCATCAGAACACGCTTCATGGCGGGGACAACATCGTCGTGCAGCTGACAGTGATGGCGCTGGAGAGCTATTCGGGACTCGCCAACTTCGGCATGGGCCCGCGCGTCGCGCTCCCACGTAATCCGATCAGCAACCAGCGCGGCAATGCCGTGCTCGCCGGCAACTACCGCGACTGGAGCGGGCTGTCGCGCGCTGCTCGCGCGGCGGCGAACGCGTTGGCGGCCGCCAAGCGTCCCGGCATCGACTTGAATCTGCTTGGCGCCGGCCGCTCGGGGCGCGCGCGGTCGTTCGGCTTCTTCGCCCTCGGCGTCGCGCTCGGTGACCTGGCGCTCGTCTACGATTCGGCGACGGTCATCTCGCCGTACGACACGCTCAGCAGCGGCATCAACAAGTCGTGGGTCGCGCCGCTCGCGCTGCACGACTCGGTGATGCGCACGGCGCTGCGGATGCTCGCCGCCGCGATCGCGATCTCGACCGCGGATGCCGCCGGCTTCCCGCTCCCCGCGACGTGGATCAATGGCAACGCGCTCACGCAACCGAACTTCGTCCGCGTTATCCGCTCGTACAAGGCGCGCTTCCGCGCGAACGTCGCGCGGACGCCGGCGGAAGGTGCGGCCGTGGACTGGGCGTCGGTGATCGCCGATGCGCAGAACGGCGTCACGGCGGATCTCAACCTATCGCTATCGCCCTCGGCCGGTTGGGACGATGGCGTGATTGCGAACTTCTATCAGTTCGACACGTGGCATTCGCTGCCGTGCTTGATGTGGTGCATGGCCGCCGACTCCGCGGCGTACAGCACGTGGCTGGCGCAGCCGTTCAATTCACGGACGCCGTTCCTGATCATCACGCCCGACTTGCGCTTTCCTCAGGGTGCGACGCGCGCGGCGCAGAACACGTACTCGAATTGCGGCGCGAGCACGTGCTCACCGCCGGACAAGGGCAACTACATCCGTAACCGCACGCCGGGTCTCGACCGTCCGGTGGATGCCTGGGCGGCGTCGAACTACGACCACTACCGCTTCCAGGCGCTGGCGAATGCGTCGCCCGCCCGCACGGGCAACTGGCCGACGATTACGCTGGCCGAGATGAACATGCTCATCGCGGAAGGAAAGCTGCGCACGGCGACGCTGGATATCGCGGGCGCGACCGCGTTGATCGATGTCTCGCGCACGCGCAACAATCTCCCCGCGCTCAGCGGCGTGGTCACGTCGTTGACGCAGATCGTTCCGGGCGGCACGGCGTGCGTGCCGAAGGTGCCCGCGCCGCCGACGTACGACAAGGCGAAATGCGGAACGCTGTTCGAGGCGATGAAGTGGGAGAAGCGGATGGAAACGGCGTACACGGGCTACGGCCAGTGGTATTTCGACGGCCGTCGCTGGGGCGATCTGGCCGAGGGAACGGCGCTCGAATTTCCCGTGCCGTACCAGGAGATGGATGCGCGCACGCGTCCGTTCTACGACCTCGGTGGCGTGGGGCGGCCGGACGGCGCGGCGAAGGGTACGTACGGCTTCTGATGCCGACGATGCTGCCGCTGCATGACGTTTCGCGGTCCGAGTGTCCTGGCTCGTCCCGAAGCAATCCGGGCGAGCCGGGCACCGCTTGCCGAGCGCGACGCGCCGGTCACCTGCGTGGGCCTGTGATGATGGCCATCGCCACGATGACGGTGGGCTGCTACACGTACACGCCGATCGCAGGTCTCCATCCCGACTCGGGCGCTGAGCTGGACTTGCAGCTCAACGACGCGGGCAGGGTTGGCGTCGGGTCGCGTCTCGGACCCGAAATCGATCACATCGCCGGCAACCTCGTCAGCATGGGGGACGGCGCGTACGTGCTTCGCGTGCAGCGGATCGTGCAGCTCGGCGGCAGTGAACAGGCTTGGGCCGGCGAGACGCTCACCGTGAAGCAGGATTTTCTGAAGAACGTCCAAGAGCGCAAGTTCTCCAAGAATCGAAGCGTGTTGGCGGCGGGCATCTTTGCGCTCGCGATCGGCGCCTTCATCGCCGGGCGCAGTCTGCTCGGACTCGGCGCCGACGATGGTGGCAAGCCGACCTGCTGCGTGTCCGGGCAGTGAGCGGTGGCCGATGATCGCGCCTCCCTCGTACCTAACCTCTTGCATTCGAGACCCTGAATGATTCGACATCGCTTGCTCACCCTGGCCGCCGTCGCCGTCGCCGTATCCGCGTGCAACAACGATACGGGCGGCACGACGACAGCGGTGGTGCCACTCGCCTATGTGCGATACATCAACGCGATCCCCGACACCGTGGCGGTCGCCTTCCGGTTTGTCGACGCGCTCGAAAATTCGCCGTCGTTTTTTAACGCCAACTTCCGTGATTTTCAGACGTATCAAGCGGTCTCGGTGGGAAAGCCGCGCCACTTGAAAGTATTCCTGGATCCGAACTGCGCGGCCGTCGGCTGTTCGGCGGCTGTGTCGTCGACCGTGGT
Organism: Gemmatimonadaceae bacterium; assembly: GCA_040003335.1. Lineage (GTDB taxonomy): Bacteria > Gemmatimonadota > Gemmatimonadetes > Gemmatimonadales > Gemmatimonadaceae > JALZAE01. The sequence goes on from JBDUCS010000156.1 coordinate 7,346, forward strand.
CTGGGACACGACGGCGACGTTCACATCGAACACGTACTACACGGTGATTCTCACCGGCTTCAAGAAGAGCGGCGCGCCGGCGTTCAGCGGCTACATCCTCACCGACAACGTGCCGACGCCGACCACAGCGCAGGTCGCGTTGCGCTTCTTCCACGCCGCGGCGGGCATTGGGAACGTGGACGCGTACCAGCGCACGGGTACGGCCGCCGCGCCCGGTACCATCTTCGCTTCCAACGTTCCGTACCTCGGCTCCTCGGCGTACTCGACGTTGGCGCCGGCGGCGACGCTGAAGGTGTTGGTCGCGCTAACGGGCACGACGACGGCGCTCGCCGACGTGACGGCTCCGGCGGGCGCGGCCGGCACCACGACGACGGGCCCGGTTGGCGGCTCAAACTTCGGCGGCACGGCGATGACAGCAATATTCGTCAATCGCTCGAGCGCTGCGACCGGTGCACCGCAGGCGTACACGACGCCGTCGGTCGTGTTCGTGGTCGATCGCCGTCCGCCGACTCCGTAGCCAGATCGCTGATCCGGCGTTCGCATGGTGGAGCACGACGAAGAGGCGCCGACCGACGATGGTCGGCGCCTCTTCGCGTTTCGCTGATCGGCGCGACGCGTCATCTCGTTGACTGACTTCTCGGGCGCGGCTAACTTTCACCGCTCTCCGGGGCCTGTAGCTCAGGTGGTTAGAGCGCACGCCTGATAAGCGTGAGGTCGGAGGTTCAACTCCTCCCAGGCCCACTTCCGAAAATCATTCCCCGCTTGCGAGGAGCGTCGTGAGCGGGGTTTTCGTTGTCGTGAAAAATGACTGCTGCTGTCGATTCACGCTGTCGATTCGCCGCGTCTTTGCTTCACGCACTCGTCTCCGCCGCTCGCTTCGATCGACGAGCGAGCGCGGCGCGCATCGTGTCTTCGTCCGGCCGCTGATAGCACTTGAGGATCGTTCGAAAATCTTTCCAGCCGCCGAGCTCGCAGCGATCGCGAAGCGGAGTGTCTCTGAGATCCGTCGCGAATAGCCGACGGCGCTGGTGTGATCCGCGAAGCGCACGGCGGGCATCTGTGCTTTCGCGGTCGCTCTCTCCCACCAATCGCGCATCAGATGCCGCGACACGGGCTGCGACGGATCACGTGGAGCGGGGAATATACACGCGTCACCAATGGCAGGTTGTTCAACGCGTGCGCGCTCCAGCGCCCGTACTGCATCGGGCGTCAGCGCGCGTGAGGTCCTCGAACACGCGGACGCGATTGCGTCCGCGCTCACCAGGAGAGGGCCGTCTACGACTCCGGATACGACGGCTGGGTGATGTGGAACCCGGGGTTCGATCTACGACGTGTACATGCCGGGGCTCGAGAAGACGCTCGTCTCGCGGAAAAAGACGTCCTGAGTACAACGGAGTACGTCTGACGCCTCACGTTGTACCGGCGTACAGGTCGGGGCCGCGAACGCGTTCAATGCGCGAGGCTGATCGTGCCGTCGAACGAGCCAGAGGACA
>JBDUCS010000157.1:0-8799 GCA_040003335.1 Gemmatimonadaceae bacterium
GCGGCGCCACCTGGCGTCGCTCCCGAACCGTCTGGAGGGCAATCACCGTGCCGCGACCGCCCCGGCGCGCTTGCGGCTGGCCCTGGCGCGTTACAGCGTCCCCACAGTCCCATTGAGTCCCGATGCGGAGCGCTGGCATGCCGAAAACCCCATTCTGGTCACTCGTGTCCTTCGCCGCGGCCATCGCCCTCGCGAGTGCCCTTGCCGCGCAAAGCCCGCGCGCAACATGCAGCTCGTCGCCCAGCGCGATTCGCTCGAGAAGGCGCTCGAAGCGATCGCCATCATCGACCGCGAGGAGATGATGCTCATCTTCGTGCGCACCACCTACACCATGAACTACTGGGACGTGCGACTTGGCGCGCGGTAGGAAATGACGGCACAGCTCGCGGCGGTCAAGCGCGGCTACGCCTACGTCGGCATGAGCCCGTTCAGCGTATCCCACGCCGACTGTGGAACGAGCGCCGTGATCGCGCCGCCGATCGTCGCTGACGCGCTCTCGCGATGCGCGGCGACCCAGCGCGGCACGCGATACGTGCGTCCTGCGGCGAGGACGACGATTCTCGGCCAGTCGTCGCCGTAGGCCGCGACGTTCGCGACCGGCGGCCAATCCAGCGTGAACATGCCCGCGTCGCTCAGCCGCGCGTACAGCCGCGCCACGTCACTCTTCGGCACGGTGAACGGCGCGACGACGTCGTCGCGCCCATCGGAATGCGCGATCTCGATTCGGCACTCGCCGTCGCGGGGGATGTGGGTGCTCTGCCGCACGCGCGTCGAGGGGCGCGTGCCGATCTGCTGCACGTAACGCATTTCCGCGATCGCGTGGAAATCCGCCGGGCACCGCAGCGTACGCGCCGTTGCCGACAGCCGGCCCGGCACCGCGAGCGCCGCGGCCAGCGCACGCGCGAGCCCGCCGGGCCGCGGTGCGTCCGGCACGACGCTCATCTCGCCGCCGCGCGACTTGCGGAGTATCTGCGACGACAGCCACGTCGACCCGTCCGTCGAGGGACCGCCGCTCACGCTCACGGTGTCGCCGATGGCGATCGCCAACTCCCGCCCCGTCGTGCTCGTCGCGATGTCCATCTCGCCGCCGGCGGCGGTCGCTATCCGGAAGCCATGCGGCAGCAGCTTCGTGACCGTGCCCTCGATGATGCCGATCACGGTGACGCCCGCCGCGCGGCGCTCACGCCGCGCCGGAGTCCGGCATCGCGTCGTGCGAGTGATCCACGACGTGCTCGGCGTCGTGTCCCGCGGCCACACTCACGTTGTGCTCGTCCGCGTGCGCGACGACCTCCACGTGCACGTCCGCGTGATCCGACGCCGTGGCATCGATCACCCCCGCGTGCCCCGCGTCCGCCGCCGCCACGGCGACGTGTCCGTCCCCCTCGGCCTGCGAGTGCAGCAGGTTGAACGGGAACGGCGCCGCCGGGTGCTCCAGGTCGTGCGCCTCCTTCTCGGCGCGGTGCAGGCGCTCCTCCGCCGCCTTTTCATGGCGGCGGAGCTCGTTGTCGTGCTCGAGCTTCGCGGCCTGCTCCTCGAGCTCGCGAACGTGCGCGGCCCGGTCGGTCGTGAGCGCTTTCGCTGCCGCGAGCGCGGCGTCCCTGCCAGCGTCGCCGACTTCGCTCGACAGTTGGACGTTCACATTGTGCAGGTGGCCAATTTCGGACATGACGATTCCCAGGTGGAGGGTTCCTTCATTGAAAGGCGGAATCCACCCGAGCGGGGGCTCATCGCCCGCTCAACCGGCGGCCAGCAGCTCGGCGACCTGGCGCGCGATCTCCCGCGAGCCACCCGCCTCGAACACCGCGAACGCCGGACTCGGGTTCGCTTCCAGGCAATACCATTCCCCGCTCGCGGTCACGATCAGATCAAGGCCGGCGACGACGAGTCCGAGCCGCTTCGCCAGCGTCACGCATCGCTCGGCGATCTCCGGCGGGAGCTCGGCCCGCGACATTCGCGTCGCATCGGCGTATCGGTAGTCCACTCCGTCACTCTCGATCGCGGCAGCGAATACCGCCTCGCCGACGACGTGCGCGCGGACGTTCGTTCCGATCACGCGCTCTTGAAACAGCACGGGGCCCATCGGCCCGATGGCGTCCAGCGCGCTCGCGTCGAGCTCCTGCACCACGCTGCGCACGCTGCTCATCGACTTGTAGATGACACGCCCGTGCCGTCTCTGAAATTCGCGAGCGCGGTCCGGCTCGTTCGTCACGAGCGAGGCGGGAACGGAGAAGCCGCCCGCGCGAATGTGCGTCGCCTGGAACAGCTTCGAGTGGTTGCTCGCCTCGGCCGTCGGCCGGTTGATGACGAGCGCCGGAGTGCCGTCGGCCCACGCGCCGAGCAGGTGGTGCACCAGCGCCGAGCTTCCGATCGCCGGCGCGTCGCCGGCCGGCTTCACGTAGCCTGCGTAGTCACGGTGGTCGTACGGGCGCAGGTAGGCGGCTGACATCTCGTCGAGCTCGTGCGACGCGGCGCCGCACGTGAGGTGGCAAAACTCCGCGCCGTCGCCTGCCAATCGAACGATGGTGCGCGCGATGTCGGCGTGGTTCACGAACGCGACCGGAGCGCCGATCTCGTCGAGACACTCGTACACCGAGCGCGTCGTCGCGTCTTCCAGCAGACCCCACAGGAAGATCATCGACGGCGTGCCGCGAAGTAGTCGGCGATCGCCGCGCGCGTCGCCGCCGATTTCACGTCGGGGGTCGTGTGCGCCGAGAGAAACCGCACGCCGCCGTCCCCATCGCGAAGGTAGACCGCGCGCAGATAGTCGACGCCGCCGGCGCTCGCCAGTGCCAGCGTCCGCGCGTCGGCGTCCGTAAGCGATGGCGTGATGACGCGCTGCCCGAGGCACGCGACCTCGACGGGCTCGTCGCCCGCGGAGACGAGGAACGGGTTGGCGAACGCATCGCTCGTGATGTCGATGCGCGCGAGCGGAGTGCCTACCGAGCGCATGAGATGGCGCCAGCCGAGTGGGTTGAGGAAGGGGCCGGTGAGGCTCGCCGCCGTAGCGCGGTTGATCACCGGGCAGGCCAGCGATGAGAGGAAGAAGGTGAGAAGCGCGTGGATCTCCGCCGCCTGATATTCGCGCTCGCCTTCGTCGTAGAAGACGAGCTCGTCGGGAAAGACGGCAGGCAGGAGGTTGACGACGCCGGCGAGACGAGCGACGGACCAGCTCTCACCGCGCACGGTGATCGTCGACGCGTCGAAGTCCGGATGGCGCACGTTCAGCGGCGCCGACGCCAGGTCGGCGCAGGTGATGAGCGAAGCCGCCGCATCGGACGCGAGCTCCCTCGCGAACGATGCGGCGGCCTCATCGATGATGCTCGCCAGGACGAGTATCATCCCGCCCACTACTCTGTGTGCTTCGGTTTCTCCTTGCTCGCCTCGTTCGCCACTTCCTGGCCGACGCGCGGCAGCTGCTTGGCGCCGATGAGCGAGTTGAGCCGGTTGACGCTGTTCTGCAGTTGCTTCACCTGCTGCTTGAGTCGCACGACGTCCACGGGATCGACGACCCAGTCGCGCCATTTGAACGGATCGCCCTCGAACACGATCTTGCCGTAGTGCTCGAAGACTTCCTTCAGGCCGTGGTCGATGAAATAGGGCTTGTTCGGCCGGTTGTGGGCGAACGCCTGGCAATGCGAGCTAATGCCGTTGGCGATCACGCATAGATCGTAGTTGCCGTACGGGATGTCGAAGAGCTTGAAGCGGCACGATTGGAGCGCGGCGCCGGTGGCGACGCCCATCGTGCTGAAATCATACGTGCGTGCGTAAAAGACGTGGTGCGTCGACGTGTCGGTCATGCGGATGAGCGGATAGTTCGTCCCCGGCTGGCAGTCGTCGCCGTACGTGTTGGCCTGCGACAGGCCGTTGAGCTGCGTGCCCTGCAACAGGTAGTAGTCCGGCGACGTGAAGAATCCGAACGTGTGCGGCGTGATCGCCGTGATCGTCGGGCGCCACGCTTCCTGCGGCCCACCATCGGGAGTGTAGACCTGCACGTTGTTCGTGCTCGGACTGAACATCACCTGGCCCGTGGGGAGGAGCATCTGCCGGCTCCAGTACAGCTTCTTCACGTTGTTCGAGGGATCCGGCACCGCCGCCATCGTGTTCGTCGCCGGGTTGTACTCGAAGAAGTGGATCGGGTTGCCCCAATCGTTGTTCAGGAATTGCGCCCCCGTGACGAGCACTTTTCCGTTCGGGAGGAGGCTCGCCGGACAGTCGTTGCAGACCATCGTCTGGCCGCCGACTGTCGGAATGTCGGGACCGGCGGCCCACGAGCCGGTGGCGGTCGCCGTCGCCCCGCGCGAGTAGACCGATGTCTTGCCGACGCCGCCAACGCTCGCCGAGCCGAAGAAGATGGTTCTCCCGGTGTAGCAGAGCATCCCCGCACCGATCTCGTTCATCACCGGATCGACGAGCGTCGCCGCGGGCGCTCCCTCGTTCTGCCACGCGTCGCTCGCGATGACGTACTTCTCGCTCTGAAAGGGCGACCAGCACTGCGGGGCGATGATCGTGTCGTCGGGCTGGAGAATCCACGTCTCCTCGTTGGCACGGATCGCCTTTGTCGCGGCGTTGGTCCAGGCGTTGGTCGTCGGGTTGTAGATGATGCAGCGACCGTCGAGCAGTCCACCGATCATGAGACGGCCGTCGGGAAGGATGCACGACGAGGCATCACCGACCAGCGGCCAGCCTGGCGGTGTGGGGATCGCGGTCCACGTGTCGGCGACGGGATCGTAAATCTCACCCTTGTTCGTGTCGATTACGCCGTCGCCATTCTGCTCACCGCCCACGATGATGAGGCGGCCGTCCTTCAGCATCCCCGACGCGTAATACCGGCGCCAGATCCCCATGTCCGCCAGCTCGGACCACGTGCCGTTCACGTAGCTGCCGCTGTCGTCGGGCGCCAGCGCGTGCCAGTGCGTCGTCGCCTCCTCGTTCACCATGATCCGCCCGTCGGTGAGGAGGAACATCGTGCTCGTGTTGAACGTCGGTTGATGCGTCAGCGCACTCCAAGTTCCGGCCATCCATACACCTCGCGTCGAAGGATTGGGTAGCGACGATGGCGACGCGCGGGCACGTGAGCAACCGTTCAGAGTGTACGGGAGCGAACGTGACTGCGACGTCTCAGCGTCCGGCTCGCAAGAGCACGAGCGCCTTGACCACCACCTGGTAGACACCGTACGCGAACGGGATGCCGACGAAGAGCCAGGCGCCGATCAACCGGGCGATCGACGGGGCCGGCGGTGCGATGTGCCCGGTCATACGGCCGGCCGCCGCACGAGCGCGTTGCTGACGAAGCCGACCGCCAGCAAGGCCGCCATGACGTACATCGTCATGTCGTAGGCATGGGCCCGTGGCACGCCGGCGGCGAGCTGCGCGTCGCGGATGCGGTTCACGAGCAGCGGCCCGAGCACGCCGGCGACGGACCACGCCGTCAACAACCGGCCGTGTATGGCGCCCACCTGCATCGTGCCGAAGAGATCGCGCAGATACGCCGGCACCGTCGCGAATCCACCGCCGTACATCGACAGCAGCAGCGCCGTCACGATCACGAACGGCGGCAGCGCGCCCGCCGCGCCGAGCGACGGCACGCTCGCGTAGAGCGCGGCGCCCAGCGCGAAGAAGGTCGCGTAGGTCGCCTTGCGTCCGAGGTAGTCGGAGACGGACGACCAGACGAAGCGGCCGACCATGTTGGCGAGGCTGAGCAGACTCACGTAACCGGCCGCCGCCGCCGCGGCGACGCGCCCCTTGAACAGCTCCTGGATCATCGGTGATGCCTGCTCGAGAATCCCGATCCCGGCGGTGACGTTCATGCAGAGCACGACCCAGACGAGCCAGAATCGCGGCGAGGTCCACGCGTTTTGCACACTCGTCTCCGGCCCGGCCGCCCGACGCTTCTCGTTAGGCACCCAGCCGGCGGGCGCCCATCCGGGAGGCGGGACGCGGATGGTAAAGACGCCGAACATCATGTACACGAAGTACGCCGCGCCCATCACCAGAAAGGTGGGGACGACGCCCTGCGGCGCGACGCCGGCGAAGCGCGTCATCAGCGAGACCGAGAGCGGAGCCGCGATCATCGCGCCGCCGCCAAAGCCCATGATCGCCATTCCCGTCGCCATCCCGGGGCGGTCGGGGAACCAGCGGATGAGTGTCGACACGGGCGAGATGTAGCCGAGGCCGAGCCCGATGCCGCCGAGCACGCCGTAGCCGAGGATGACGAGCCAGAGCTGGTGCAGCGCGACGCCGGCGGCCGCGACCCAGAAGCCGCCGCCGAACGAGAGCGCAGCCGTGAACATCGCGCGCCGCGGGCCTACGCGCTCGAGCCACGCGCCAAAGAGCGCCGCCGACAGACCGAGAAAGACGATCGCGATGGAGAAGATCCAGGCCAGCGTCGCCAGCGACCAATCGTCCGGCGCAGCGTGCGCGCCGCCGATCAGCCGCGACAGCGGAATCTTGAAGACACTGAACGCGTACACCTGGCCGATCGACAGATGGATGGCGAGCGCCGCTGGAGGAACGAGCCAGCGGCTGTAGCCGGGCGGGGCGACCGAACGCGAGCGGTCGAGCAACGAGAGAAGCGGCACGCGGGCGAAGATAGCTCACGCGCTCGCGCCGGTCACGTCGCGCCGCTACTTGGAGCCGATCACGAACGAGTTGCCGTCAGGATCCTTGCAGATGACCGACGTGCCCCACTCGGCGACCTTCGGCGGCGCGGTGAACTCGACGCCCTTCGCGCTCAGCTCTTCGTACGTCTTGACAACGTTGTCGGCGAGGAAGGAGAGGCCGGCGAAGGTTCCGATGCGGTCCGCCTGCCCTTCGGGCGTGAAGAGCACGAGGCGCGTTTCGGCACCGGGAATGCGGAGCTCGATCCAGCGCTGCGTATCGTTGAACTTCTGGTCGGTGGCGACGACGAAGCCGAGCTTGCCGCAGTAGAAGTCGATGGCGCGATCTTGGTCGCGCACGGGCAGGCTGGCGAACTTGAGAGCCTTGATCATTGCGGACGGTATCCTCATGAGGCGCGGGTGAGCGAGAAAGTTTCGTCCGCCACCCGCCGCGCGCCAGGCGGGCACTTGCTGCTATAGCAACTGTTGCTATAGATAGATGAACCAGCAGATCCTTCGCTTCGCTCAGCATGACAGCATCCCGGTATGTCATCCTCGGCCGAGCGCAGGATCGGCTGTTCGAGAGGAGAAGCCGTTGATGGCCACTCGCATCGCGATTGACAGTTACGTGCTCGACACCTTGATGGCCGACCTCGTCGGCCACGATAAGATGCCGTCGGCGTTCGTCGTCTATCTCTTCCTTTGGCGGCAGACCGCCGCGACGCGTGCGCGCGGCGTGGCGCTCAGCCTGCGCGCGATCGCCGAGGGAACGGGGCTGTCGAAACGCGCGGTGCAGCTGGCGGTGGCGCGACTGGTGAGACGCGGACTGATCGAGACGGCGCGGTCGAGCGTCACGGCAACCGCTCGCTACTCCGTGATGCGGCCGTGGAGGCGAAAGCTACAGCGCGCGTGATGGCCCTCTGGCCCTACAACCGCTCCGCCATCTCGTACCGCCCGAGCTTCCACACCGCGAGCGCCAACGCTCCGACGAGCATGACCCCGCCCATCACCCACACCGTCGCCATCGACACCGTCGGCGCGCCGCCCAACGAGTCGCCAACACCCGACGCCTTGGCGACCGCGACCGCGAACTCGCGCACGGAGATCGACTTCAATCCGGCGATGTTGCGCGACAGCGCCTCCTCGACCACCACAATGTACAGGAGCGCGACGACGAGCGAGCGGCGCGACGCGAGGCCGAGCACGACAAACAGCGCGCAGTACACCGCGCTCCCAACCACGGCCCCGGCCGCGAAGCCCAGCACCGTCGCAAACGGCACGCGGCCAATGCCGATGACGAGCCACGGCAACACGAGCGCCGGCAGCATCAGCGCGACCGTCGCCGCCACCGCGACGACGTACTTCGACGACACCACGCGCCAGCGCGCGAGCGGCTTCACCAACAGGTAGACGACGGTGCCGTCGTCCACCTCGCCGCCAAAGGCCGTCGTGCCAAGCACCGCGGCGGCGAGCGGAAGGAGCGTGCCGATCACGATCTCGCGATAGACGGTGACGAGAAAGGCGGGCGCCTGCGCGTCGCCGGCGCCGTGACCCAATCGATAGAGGAGCGCGATCAGCGCCGGCGCGAGCGAGAAGAGCACGCTCACTACCAACCGTTTGCGCGCGAACAGCTGGCGGAACGTCAGCCACATCACGGTCCGATCGACGACGCCGCTCATTGCTGCACCAAGTAGGAAAAGACACTCTCGAGCGATTCGTCGGTCGGACGGATCTCGTGGATGCTGATGCCGGCATCGCGCGCCACGCGCGGGAGCGCGCGCGCGAAGGTGCCGCGGTCGCTCGTCCTGAGGCTGATCAGCCCGTGCGACACGTCGACGCTCGAGACATCCGGCTCCGTCATCAGCTTCGCCGCCAGTGCGCGGTCATTCGAGGACCGAATGGTGAAGGTGTGCGGCCGGTCGATCATCAGCTTCCGGATCTCGCGGAAATGCCCGCTGGCGGCGAGCCGGCCACTCACCATCACCAGCACGTTCACCGCCAGCTCGTTCAGCTCCTCCAGAATGTGCGAGCTGATCAGCACCACCTTCCCGTCGCCCGCCAGCTTCACCAGCAGCGTCATCATCATGATGCGCTGCGCCGGGTCCATCCCGTTGAACGGCTCGTCGAGTAACAGAATCGCCGGATCGTGCACCAGCGCGCCGGCGATCTTGATGCGCTGGCGCATCCCCTTCGAGTACGTGCC
>JBDUCS010000415.1:0-2620 GCA_040003335.1 Gemmatimonadaceae bacterium
GGGACGTTGTCGAGCACCACCCGCGCGATGGCCACGGTACGCAGGTAGTCGATCGCGTCCGTCTTCGGCTGCTGCGACATCGTCGGCGTGTTCTCCGGCTGGAGCGGCCAGCAGATGAAGGCCGTGAAGCCGTTCGTCCGCGACTGCACGTCACGCACGCGCTCCAGATGCTCGATCCGCTCGGCGAGCGTCTCACCCAGGCCATACATCATCGTGACCGACGTCTTGAGCCCTTCCTGGTGCGCGATCTCCATCACCTCGAGCCAGCGGTCGGCGCCCGCCTTTTTCTTGGCCACGATGTCGCGCACACGCTGCACGAGAATCTCGCCGCCGCCGCCCGGAATGGAATCGAGGCCCGCCTTCATCAGCTCGCGGATCACATCGCGCGCGTCGAGCCGGAACACCTTGGCGAAGAAATCGACCTCGCTTGGGCTGAAGCCATGAATGTGGATCGGATGATACCGCTTGATGTACTTGAGCAGCTCGAGATACCACTCGAACGGGATGTACGGGTTGTGCCCGCCCTGGATCAAGATCTGCACGCCGCCGAGCGCTTTCGCCTCGTCGATCTTCGCGCCGATCTGCTCGTAGGAGAGCGTGTAGCCTTCCCCGTGTTTCGGCCGCCGGTAGAACGCGCAGAAGCCGCAGTCGGCAACGCAGACGTTCGTGTAGTTGATATTGCGGTCGACGATGTACGTAACCGTGTTGTGCGGGTGCTTCTCTTGCCGCACGCGGTCCGCCGCGGCGCCCAGCTCGAGCAGCGGCGCATTGGTGTAGAAATCGAGAATGTCGCGCATGAGAGTCGCCACTCGTTAGGCAGCGGGAAGAAACGCCAGCGAGCCGTTCGGCACTTCGCCCAGCTCAGCGAGCCGGCGAAAGAAATCCGTGAGGCCCGCGAGATGAGCGTACGAGAGCCGGTAATCGAGGCCCGACAGATACTCGGCGCACGTCGGGCGCGCGATGCGCGTGGCCTGCGACGCTTGCTCGGCCAGCGTGTCGATATTGGCGAGTCCCCAGTTGCGGGACTCGATCAGGCTCGCATGGAGCTTGAGCGCCGTGCGCACGGGCGCCGTGCGCTGCGCGACCCAGACCGCGAAGACGAACGGCAATCCCGTCCACGCTTTCCAGACGGCGCCGAGGTCGTAGACGTACGGATAGGTGGGCGAGGACTGCGCCGCCAACAGCAGCGCGGCATCGCCAATCACGAGCCGCGCGTCGTGGCGCTCGTCGGCCAGACGCGCCACGTCGCTCGCCTCGGCGTCGCCCGCCGAGTAGTCGGGAGCCGCATGCCAGACGTTGTCGAACAACAGGCGCAGGAGCGCGACACTGGTCATCGAGCTGCGCGAGAGGAGCACCCGCGCACCCGACAAGTCCGGCGCCGGCCGCTTGGCGAACAGGAGTACGCTCCGCACGGGACCATCGCACGTGATCGCCAGATCCGGCAGCAGCAGGTATCTCCCCGCGTCGCGCGCGTACTCGACCGCCGATACGACGCTAATGTCCAGCTCGCCCGCGGCCATGCGGCGGTTGAGCACACTTGGCACGCCGTCGACCAGTTTGGCGTCGAGCGGTACGATGCCGCGGTCGATCGCCCCGTACACCGGATAGCAGTTGATGTACGGGATACGGCCGACGCGCATCGTCGCCGGCGCGGTCACGCGGCCGCGGCCTGGCCGCCCGCGGGCGTCGGCTCGTCGAACGTCCGAATGACGTGATAGAGCGAATCGCGCTCGACGGGAATGCGGCCGGCGCCCCGAATCAGCTTGAGGAGCTCGTCGAGCGACATCCCTTGCGCCGTGTGCGCGCCCGCCTCGTGGTAGATCTTCTCGCGCACCACGGTGCCCTCCAGATCATTGACGCCAAACGTCAACGCGATCTGCGACAGCGCGGTGGTCACCATGATCCAGTGCGTCTTGACGTGATCGAAGTTGTCGAGGAAGAGGCGGCCGACGGCGAGATTGCGGAGGTCGTCGAATCCCGTCGTGGCCGTCCCCTCCCGGTGCAGCGTGTGCCCGAGCTCGTTGTTGTCGGGATGGTACGCGAGCGGGATGTACGTGAGAAATCCGCCGGTCTCGTCCTGTAGCGCCCGGAGCATCGTCAGATGCTCGATCCGGTCCTCGATCGACTCCACGTGGCCATAGAGCATCGTGCAGTTCGTGCGAATACCCAGCCCGTGCGCGATGCGATGGACGCTGATCCAATCCTCGGCGGCGAGCTTCTTGTCGGCGATGATCGCGCGCGCTCCCTTGCTGAACACCTCCGCGCCCCCACCAGGCAGCGTGTCGAGGCCCGCGTCCCGGAGCGCGATCAGCACATCGGCCACCGACATTTTCTCGATCCGCGCGATGTGCGCGATCTCGACCGCCGTGAGCGCTTTGATGTGCACCTGCGGATGGCGTTCCTTGAGACCGCGGAACATCTCGGCGTAGTACTCGAGACCCGCCTGCATGTCGAGCCCGCCGACGATGTGGAATTCGCGCACGTACGGATTCGCCGCCGCCTCGGCGTAGGCCTGCTCCATCGTGTAGCGGTACGCGCCCTCTTCCTTGGGCAGCTTCGCGTACGAGCAGAACACGCACGTCTTGCGCAGGATGCAGACGTTGGTCGGATTGATGTGCTG
>JBDUCS010000158.1:0-8758 GCA_040003335.1 Gemmatimonadaceae bacterium
CGTCCCGCCGGCCTCGCCCGCGAGGGACGATCGTGCGAGATTCCACGTTGTGATCGCGCGCCCATTCTCCGCTCCGAGCCGCTGACGATGTCCGCGCCCAAACGCCGCTGGCGTGGTCTCGTTCCCGGCATCATCGCGTTGATCGTCGTCGCCGCGCTGGCGGCGTCGGTGCTCATGTTCGCGCGCATCGGTCAGCTGCATGGCAAAAAATACCGGCTGATCGTGCTCGCCGATGAGGCGCGCGGCTTGATCAAGGGCTCCGACGTGTGGCTCGACGGCCAGAAGGTCGGCGTGGTGCAGGAGCTCGAGTTCCGGCCGCCGACCACCGACATGCTCACCCGGCTCCGCATTCCGATCGAAGTGCTGATCCAGTACCAGCCGCAGATCCGCCACGACTCGCGCGTGCAGATCCGTAGCGGTGGGAGCATGATCGGCGCGCCCGTCGTCTTCTTCAGCACCGGTACTCCATCCTCGCCGATGTTGCGGGACGGCGACATCGTACCGCTGAGCGCGAAGCAAGTCGACCTCGAAGGTTTGACGTCGGAGTTCGCGATGTCGGCGCGCGACTTTCCCTCGATCATCTCCGGCATCAAGTCGATCGCCGGGAACGCCGGCGACGTGGTCGCGCGCATGGGCGAGCTCCGCGCGAGCAGCATCAGCATTCAGCCGATGCTCGTGAGCGCGAATCGTCTGACCGCCCGCGCCGTGAACGGCAACGGCACGGTGTCGCTGCTGCTGGGCAAGGAGACGCCGGTGTTGACGCGCGCGCGGCAGGTGTTAGCGCGCGCCGAGTCGCTCGTGAAGGTGGTGCGATCGCCGTCCTCACTCGCCGGCCGCGTGCGCGGCGACAGTGCGCTGATGCACGCACTCGGCGACGTGCGCAACGAGGTCTCGATCGTGCGAGCTCGGCTCGCCGAGCCGCGCGGCACGGCGGGGCGCGTGTTGGCCGACAGCGCCATCGTCAAGCAACTGGGCCAAGTCGAGCGCGACATCGCCGCGCTCCTCGCCGATTTCAAGAAGCATCCGGCGCGCTACATCGTCTTCTGAGCGGTCGTCCGAGCTCAGCCGCCGATTGTGAGCGGCATCGGTATCACACAGAGCGCGCCGAGGAGAAGCGTGAGCCGCGCGACCGCACGCCGCCGCACGTCGAGCGGCCGCTCTGGAATCGCGATCGCCGGATGCGCGAGCGAGCCGCGGCCGATGACGAGCGCCGCTACGGCCCAGAGGCCCCACCCGGGGTCGAGTGTGAGCACCGCGCCGCCGGCCAACGCCAGCCAGAAGCACACCGCGATCGCCTTCTGTGCATCGCCGAATAGCGCGTACGTGACGTGCGATCCGTCGAGCTGCGCCATCGGCAACATGTTCAGCATCGTCACGAGAACGCCGGCCCATCCGGCAATCGCGAGTGGATGCAGCAGCAGCACGCCGCGGGGCGCGACCAGCGCGCGCACGCCAGCGAGGAGGAGCGAGTCGCCGAGATAGATCACGTCACCGTCAACATGCACGAGCTGGTGCGAGAGCGCAAGCGGCGGCGCGCCCGGGACGATGTGGCTTCGCGCGAGTCCGACGGTCAGCAGCGGGATGGCGACCGCGAGACCAGCGAGCGGACCGGCGACCCCAATGTCGAACAGCGTGCGCCGATCGAACAGCGGACTCCGCAGATGGATGAAGGCGCCCATCGTGCCGAGCACGTTCGCCACCGGCGGAAATGGAATAAAGAAGGGCGGGCTCGCGTTCACGAGATACCATCTCGCCGCGGCGTAGTGGCCGAGCTCGTGCGCGAGGAGAATCGAGATCAACGAGAGTGCGAAGGGCAATCCGGCGCCGATGACGGCGAGCGTCGGCCATCGCCGGTTGTCAACCGCGACGCCGGCGAGCATGGCACCCGCGACCGACATGGTGACGAAGGTGATCGCGAGTAGGAGGGCGTGTAGCCACCAGCGCTCGCGCGTCGATTCGAGCTCGTGCACCAGCACGAGCACGCGGCCGTCGGCGGAGTCCGCCCAATAGTGGCGGCCCTTCCAGTCCATGATCGCGGACGAAAGCTCGGGTGACGGGCCGCGATGCTCGGGGAGCACCAATCCTTCGACGAGAAAACGGCCCGGGAACGTGAGACGGCGCGAGCGCGCAAAGTATTGCGCAACATGAAGCTCGCTCACTCTTGACCGCCAAGTTTTGCCGGGTTACCGTCTCGCCACGGCAGTTCCATCCCGTGGCTCCCGCCAACAGACCCAGCCGTCACCGCCCCCATCGTTCCCTCGCGTGCGTCCGCCCTCCGGCCTGCGCACGCCATGGCTGGGCACGAGCAGCCTCGCGAGCTGCCCCTCCCGCGCACCAGCGCGCGTCGCTCTCGGAGCTAGAGTTGGATATCACCGAGCTGAAGCAGAAGTCCGTGGCCGAGCTGAACGCGCTCGCCGAGGACCTGAATATCTCCAACTACTCGGGGCTGCGGAAGCAAGATCTGATCTTCCGCATCGAGCAAAATCTGCTCGACTCGGACGTCGTGCTGCGTGGCGAGGGCGTGCTCGAGATTCTGCCGGAGGGCTACGGTTTTCTGCGCAGCCAGGATTGGAATTATCTCTACGGGCCGGACGATATTTACGTCTCGCCGTCGCAGATCAAACGCTTCGATCTGCGCACGGGCGACACGGTGCAGGGCCAGGTGCGGCCGCCGAAGGAAGGCGAGCGCTATCTCGCGCTGCTCAAGGTCGAGACGATCAACGGCGAAGATCCGGACAAGGCGAAGCTCCGCATCAGCTTCGACAATCTACGCCCGCGCTATCCCGACGAGCGCATCCGGATGGAGATGAAGAATGGCGATCTCAGCATGCGCATCGTCGATCTGATCGCCCCGATCGGCAAGGGGCAGCGAGGGCTGATCGTGGCGCCGCCGCGCGCCGGCAAGACGATCCTGATGCAGAAGATCGCCAATGCGATCCTCGAGAATCATCCCGAGGTCTCGTTGATCATCCTGCTGATCGACGAGCGTCCCGAGGAAGTGACCGACATGCAGCAGGCGGTCGGCTCGCGCGCCGAGGTGATCAGCTCGACGTTCGACGAGCCCGCGGCCCGGCACGTGCAGGTCGCCGACATGGTGATCGAGAAGTCGAAGCGCCTCGTCGAGCACGGCAAGGACGTCGTCATCCTCCTCGACTCGATCACACGACTCGCGCGGGCGCACAACACGGTGATCCCCAACTCCGGCAAGATTCTCTCCGGCGGTGTCGACGCGAACGCCCTCCACAAGCCGAAGCGCTTCTTCGGCGCGGCGCGCAACATCGACGAAGGCGGCTCGTTGACGATCATCGCCACCGCGCTCGTCGAGACGGGCTCGCGCATGGACGAAGTGATCTTCGAAGAGTTCAAGGGCACGGGCAACATGGAGCTCGTGCTCGATCGCAAGATCGCCGACCGCCGCATTTTCCCCGCGATCGACATCGGACGTTCGGGGACGCGCAAGGAAGAGCTCTTGCTCGACCAAGCCGAGCTCAATCGCGTGTACCTCCTGCGCAATTTCCTCAGCGACATGCCCGAGGTCGAAGCGATCGAGTTCCTCATCCAGCGCATGGGCCGCACGCGGACGAACAAGGAATTTTTCGTCTCGATGGCGCAGGGCTGATCACGGACGCCGAGGTGAATCCGATACGCAACGAGTGCGGATCGCGGCGCGTGGACCGTGCATCGCGACGTCCTCCTCCCACGCGATCGGCGATCCGCGATCCGCGATCTCTCTCGTGAGCGACGCAGGGCGTGTGATGGCCGTCGACTACGGCGAGAAGCGTATCGGGCTGGCGCTCAGCGATCCGACGCGGACGATTGCGTCGCCGGCGGGCTTCATCGTCCGGCGCGCCGGGAAGCGACCGCCGATCGCCGAGATCGTGCGACGGGCGAGCGGTGCCGAGGCGAGCGCGTTCGTGCTCGGCCTCCCGCTCGACGATGAGGGGGACGAGACGCCGCGCTCGCAAGAAGTGCGGCGCATCGGCGCCGAGCTCGAGGCGCGGACCGGCCTTCCCGTCCGCTTCGTGGACGAGCGCTACACGACGGCCGCCGCGCTGCGCACGGTGCGCGAGATGGGCGAGTCGACGCGTGGCCGCAAGGGCGACGTGGACGCGCTGGCGGCGACGATACTATTACAACATGCGCTCCGACTTGCGCCGTAACACGCGTCGCACCGTGCTCCTCGCGCTCGGCGCGACCTCCGCGCTCGCCGCCGGCTGCGGCGGCGGCGCGCCGGTCACGGCATCCGCGCGCGTGACGATACCCTCCGGCGCGACGTTCCGCGCCGCCACGGACTCGCTCGCGCGCGTGGGACTCGTCGCGTGGCCGCGGCTCTTTCGCGTGTACGCAAAGTTCAAGGGACGCGACCGAGAGGTCAAAGCCGGCACGTACGCCTTCCGCCGATCGCTCTCGTGGGGCGATCTCCTTCGCGCGCTCGCGCGCGGCGAAGGCGCCGAGCGGCCGGTGACGATCCCGGAGGGTTTCGCCATCCGCGACATGGAGCCGGTGCTGGCGCGCGTCGTCGGCATCGACGGGGACTCGATGGACGTTGCGGTGCGCGACACCGCGCTGCTGCATCACTTCGACGTGCCCAGCGGCACGCTGGAAGGCTACCTCTTTCCCGACACCTATCAGCTCGCCGTCGGCACAAGCGCGCGCGCGGCGGTGGCGGAAATGACACGACGCTTCGACGCCGTGTGGAAGCCCGACTGGAACGGCCGGCTGCGCGAGCTCGGCATGAGCCGGCACGACATCGTGACCCTCGCGTCGATCATCGAGAAGGAAGCGCGCCTGGCCGAGGAGCGCGCGGTCATCTCGGCGGTCTATCACAACCGATTGCGCGCGCAGATGCCGCTGCAAGCCGATCCGACCATCCAGTACGCGCTCGGCGCGCACCACGACCGCGTACTGTTCAAGGATCTGGAGATCGACTCGCCGTACAACACGTATCGGCACCCCGGCCTGCCGCCGGGGCCGATCGCATCGCCGGGGCGCGCGAGCCTCGAGGCGGCGCTCTATCCGGCGAGCGTGCCATATAAGTTTTTCGTCGCCAGCCCCGACGGGCACCACGAGTTTCGGGAGACGTTTCGCGCGCATACGCAAGCGATTCGCGACGTGCGTCGCGCGAAGCGGGAGCGTGGTGGCACGTAGGCGGCGCTCACCGCGGCCGATCGTCGCCCGCGAGATCGGGCCGCAGCGCGCGCGCGTCGCGCAAGTAGACGTGCACGATCGCGTCGCGCGCCCGCGCGGACTCGACGTGGAGCAGCACGCGAATGCATCGCGCGAGCGCGCCGGACACGGGGATCTCCACGGTGCAGAGGAGCGGGACGTCGGCCCATCCGAGCGCGCGCGCGGCGCGCGCGGGAAAGTCGCTGCGCAGGTCGTCCGTAACGGTGAAGATCGCGCTGATGACATCGGCCGGCGCGAGGGCGTTGCGGCGTACGATTTCGCCGATCAGCTCCCGCGTCGCGTCGCCGAGGAGGTCGGCGCGATCGGCGGCGACCGTCGTCGCGCCGCGGATGGCCCGCACCCGTCGTGACGACTCCTCATCTCGACCGGGCATCACCGCTCGTGTTCGACCCGACGACGCTGACGCTGTTGGCGATCACCGACGACCTCCGGGATGGACGCGACGGCCTCGTCGCGCGTGCGGCAGCCGCGGTGCGCGGCGGCGCGACGATGGTGCAGGCGCGGCTCAAAGATGTTGATGCCCGCCTGTACGTGGAAGTGGTGCGGTCGCTCGTCGCCGCGCTCGCCGTGCCGGTGATCGTGAACGACCGCGCCGACATCGCGATCGCCGCCGGCGCCGCCGGCGTGCACGTCGGCGCGGACGACGTTCCGGCGTCCGCGCTGCGACGTCTCGCGCCGCGCGGGTTCATCATCGGCGCGTCGGTGGGATGCGATGCGGAGACGGACGGCGCGGCGGGCGCGGACTACGTCGGCATCGGTCCGCTGTTCGAGACCGTGTCGAAGGGCGACGCAGGCGCAGCGATCGGCATCGACGCGTTCGCGCGCCTGGCGGCGCGCTGCGCACTGCCAGCCGTGGCGATCGGCGGAGTGACCGAGCGCGAGGCGCCGGCAGTGATGGCGGCCGGTGCCGCGGGAATCGCCGTCATCCGCGCGGTGTTTGGCTCTCTCGATCCGGAGCAAGCTGCACGCGCGATGCGCTCCGCCATCGGAAGGTGACGTCCGGCACGTCGGCGTGCTCGTTCGTGCGAGCGCGGCTGTGGCCTGCGGCGCGGTGCGGGCCGTGGAGCGAGCGCATGGCGCGCTCCACCTCGGCGACCACCGGCGGCGACAAGAAGACGTCGACGAGATCGGGATCGTACTGAGTGTCGCGCCCTTGCATGATCGCTTCGATCGCCTCCGCCACACTTCGTTGACGACGGTAAAGCCGGCGATGCGTGATCGCGTCGAACGAGTCGGCAATGGCGACGATGCGCGCCGAGAGTGGGATACGCGAGCCCGCGAGCTGACGCGGATAGCCCGCGCCGTCCCAACGTTCATGATGCGACAGCACGCCGTCCGCGAGATCCGGATAGAACGCGGCCAGCGGTGACAGGACCTCCGCGCCGCGCTGCGGGTGCGTGGCGATGAGGCGACGCTCGGAGGGCGAGAGCTTCGCGTCATCGCGAATGATGTCGAACAGCGCGGCGTGAATTTTTCCAATGTCGTGAAAGAGCGCGATGCGCTCGACCATGCGGCATTGATGCTCGTCGAGATCCGCGGCTTGCGCGAGGATCAGCGCGTAGCAGGCCACCCGACGAACGTGCGAACCGGTCTCCGGATCGTTCGCGTCGATCGCGTTGAGAAGCGACTCGAACGACGCCGCGGCCAGGCGCTCGATGCGCTCCGTCTCGCGATGCAGACGGAGAAAGTAATAGCCGATGCCGGCGCCGAGCACGGCCAGGGGAATGCGGTGTGACATCCAGCGCTCCGAGCAAAGACTGGCGGTCCGATCCGATGCCCTCGGACAGCACGAGCTGATCCGGCACCGCGCCGCCGTGCACCCACGCCCCGCCTCGGCTCGTCGGTGCGGGACTCGGCGAAGGGACGCCAGCGACTGTTGATGTTCGCTGATCAGCGTGCGTTGTCCGCGACCGAGAATGTCGCGGAGAGCGTGGAACGCTAGCCGTGCAAAAACCTCGTGTCAAATCAAGCGCCTGCGTAGCAATGCCTGGCCGCGATGCTCCTTTGCATCTGAGCCGACTAGCTTCCGCGCATGACGGAACAGGCGATCGTCACCGGAAAGGGAGCGCGGCGTTGGGCAGCGGGACATCCGTGGATCTTCCGAAGCGATGTGACGACCAAGCCGTCGGCGCCACCCGGCGCCGTCGCCGTCCACGACGACCGTGGACGGCGGCTCGGCTGGGCGCTGTGGAGCCCGCAATCGGAGATCTCGCTCCGGCTCCTCGACCGCGACCCCGACGCACGGATCGATGAGGCGTGGTGGCACGCCACGCTCGCTCGATCGCTGGCGCGCCGTGCGCCGCTGGCTACCGACGCCTCCGCCTACCGCCTCGTGCACGCCGAAGCCGACGGCTGTCCGTCGCTGATCTGCGATCGCTACGATCGCTGGCTGGTCGTGCAGATCCTGAGCGCGGGCC
Source organism: Gemmatimonadaceae bacterium (assembly GCA_040003335.1). Classification (GTDB taxonomy): domain Bacteria; phylum Gemmatimonadota; class Gemmatimonadetes; order Gemmatimonadales; family Gemmatimonadaceae; genus JALZAE01. The sequence goes on from JBDUCS010000158.1 coordinate 7,605, forward strand.
TCGAAGCGTTTCGCGCCACGATCGTCGCGGCGTTGCGCGAGCTCTGCTCGCCGAACGGGGTACTGGCGCGCAACGACGTTCCGGTTCGCGACAAGGAAGGGCTCGCGCGCGAGACGGTGCTGCTGCACGGCACGGTGCCACGCGAGATCGAGGTGCAGGAGCACGGCGTGCGCTATCTCGCCGCGCCGTTCGACGGACAAAAGACCGGCGCGTTTCTCGACCAGCGCGAGAATCGCGCGCTCGTCGGGCGCGTGGCGAGGGGGCGCGCGCTGGACGCCTTCAGCTACCACGGCGGCTTCGCGCTCCACCTCGCGCGCCGCGCCGACTCCGTGATCGCGCTCGACTCCTCCGCGCCCGCGCTGGCGCGCGCGCGCGAGAACGCGGCGCGCAACGGGATCGCGAACATCGAGCTCGTCGAGGCGAATGCCTTCGAGTATCTGCGCGAGGCCGAACGAGCGCGCGAGCGATTCGACACGATCGTGCTCGACCCGCCGGCATTCGCCAAGACGAAGCCGTCGCTCGCCGGCGCGATTCGCGGCTACAAAGAGATCAACCTGCGCGCATTGCGCCTGCTCGCGCCGGGCGGCCTGCTCTTCACGGCGAGTTGCAGCTTTCATCTCACCAAACCGCTCTTTCTCGACATGCTCGGATCCGCGGCGGCCGACAGCGGACGGCGCGTCGCGCTGCGCGAGATCCGCGGGCAGCCGCTCGACCATCCGGAACTGCTGACGATGCCGGAGAGCGGCTACATCAAGGGCGCGCTGCTCGAGGCGCTCGACTGACCTGGCAGTGCGCGCAGAAGTACGTCGAGCGTCCTGCCTGCACGATTCGCGAAATGTCCGTACCGTCGCGCGGGCACGCCTCGCCCTCGCGGTCGTACACGCGCCAGCGCGCCGCGTCCCGGTTTGTCGTGTAGCGTCCGTCGCCCGGGCGCGCGCGGCGCAGCACCTTCCGCAACGCGGCGATCAGCGAGCGCAGCTGCGTCTCGCCGAGCGCCGACGCCGCCGCACGCGGATCGATGCGCGCTTCCCACAGCGCCTCGGCCGCGTAGATGTTGCCGATGCCGGCGGCGATCCGCTGGTCGAGCAGCGCCGGTTTGATCGGGCCGCGGCGCGCCGCCAGCGCGCGGGCGAGGGCCGCGGGCGTGAATGCCT
>JBDUCS010000005.1:0-28305 GCA_040003335.1 Gemmatimonadaceae bacterium
ATGTGTGGACGACGCCCGGGCACACCACGTTCACCCGCACGTTGGCGCGCGCGTACTCCACCGCCGCCGAGCGCGTGAGACCAACGACCCCGTGCTTGCTCGCCGCATAGACGGACGCGCTCGCGCTCCCGGCGAGCGCCGCCACCGCCGCGATGTTCACGACCGCGCCGCCGCCGTGCGCCGCCATTCGCGCGATCTCGTACTTCATGCACAGCCACACGCCTTTGAGGTTCGTCGCCATCACGTGATCGAACGCCGCCTCCGTCTGCTCCGCCAACGGCGCCAGCATCCCTTCCACGCCGGCGCTGTTCACCGCGCAGTCGAGCCGCCCGTGGATCTCGATGATATCCCCGACGAGCGCCGCCACCTCCTCGGCGCGCGACACGTCGGTGCGGATGAAGCGCGCCTCGCCGCGCCGCGCGCGAATCGCCCGCACTGTCGCCTCGCCCTCCTCCGCACCGCGGCTCGCGATCACCACCTTCGCGCCCTCACGCGCCAAAATCAGCGCCGCCGCCCGCCCGATCCCCGAGCTCCCGCCCGTCACCAGCGCGATCTTTCCCTGCAGTGTCCCTGACATCTGTATGCCCTCAGGTTTACCAACACCGAACACGACACCGAGTCGATAGCATCCCGCCATTCTGTATTCTCAGATCACCGATCACCGATCACCGAACACCGAACACCCGATCACCGAGTTCAGTCGTACCATCCGTGCAGCCACCACCCGTCCTCGCTCGCGAAGACGAGGAACTCTCCCGTTTCCCCCTCGCATCGCCAGTAATCGCGGCGGTAATCGTCCTTCCACCAATCACCCGACAACCGCTCGGGCCCCATCGCGCGCACGATCGGCGACCGCGCCCCGCGCCACCACATCCCGCACGGCACTCCCTCCACCCGCTCGATCTCGATCGCCTCCGGCGCCTCCAGCAATCGCAATGAGACGTCGGTGTTCCGTGATCGGCGGGTGCCCTCTGGTGGTATGGTGTCCGAACACCGATCACCGATCACCGAGCACCGGTTCTCCTCCACCCACGCCCCCGCCCCCTCGGGCCGGTGCTCGTCGCGCGCGACGGGACGCACGACCACGTCGGGGCCGAGCTCGGATCGCAGTCGCGCGAATGCCGCATCGGCCGCGGCGGGATCGCGCCACCGCGTCGCCAGCAGATCGCCCTGCTCTCCCGCGCTCGGCGCCGTCGCCGCGATCGCCGCCGACACCGCGCTCACCGGCGCCGCCAGCGCGCCGCCCGCTGCGTCGCCCGGTTGTGTCCATCGCTCGAGGAGCGCGCGGCAATGCTCGAACAGCTGCGGCGCGCGCGCCGTCGGACGCGGAAGACGCGCCTCGCGCGTCACCGTGTGCGCGGGCGCGCCCGCCGGAAGCGACGACCGCACATCGTCGAGCCTGAGCGTCACCGCGATCGCCGCCGCCGAGCGGCCGTCGCACGCCAGATCGTCCGCCAATCGCTCGAGTGCGGCGCGCACCAGAAAGAGCACCGGCTCCATCACCGTCGCCGCCACAGGGAGCTCGGCGTCCACCACGCGCCGCGCATCGGCGCGCGCCAGCACGGGACGCCGCGCATCCTCGCCGCGCGCGAGCTGCCAGGCATGCAATCCCTCGGCGCCCCACCGTCGCTCGACATCCTCCGCCGACAGCGCGGCGAGCGCGCCGGCACGCGTGAGCCCGAGCGCGGCCAGCGTCTCACGTAGCTCCGAATCCATCGGCACGAGCGCCAGCGGCGCGGCCGCGAGATACGCCGCGTCGCCCCCCGTGGGGATGATCGTCCAACACGCACCGCCGCCGCGCGACGCGGCCACGCCGGCGCTCCACGTCGCCGCGCGCGCGACGACGCACGAGTCCGCGATCGCGATGCGCGGCCGCGGGTGCCACGTCTTCGCGAGGCGCGCCAGCTCGCGCGCCAGCGCCGGCTCGCCGCCACGCCCATCCATCCCGCCGGCGCCGATCCACCACAGGCCGGGCTCACCCTCGACTGGCGTCACCTGCGGGCTCGCCGCGAGGAGCGTCCCCGTCACCACGGTGAGCCCGCGGCCCAGCGCGGCGTCGTCCCAGTCGAGCACGTCGAGCTCGGTGCACAGCGCGCGCGCCTCGGGCACCGTCATCCCGATGCGCACGCGCCGCCGCGCCGCCGCGCTCGACACTGCGCGCAGCCGCTTCCGCTCGCCACCGCCATCGCCAAGCGCGATCGGCACGTCATCCCACGTGGGCGGCGCGTGGCTCGCGCCGGCCGAACGCTGGCTCGGCGCATCGAGCGGACCGGGGCGCGACGCGTGGTGTGGGAGCAGCGAGAGGAGGTCGAGCTGCACCGGCTTCCGCTCTATCTCGCTCGTCCGCCTTCGCGCTCGCTCGCTCCACACCGCGCCGATCGGGAACCTCGGGATGCGCACACAGGCGACGCGCCACGTTCCACCCATACTCTACCTCGACGGTTCGGCGACTCCCTCCTTTTTCCACTACGATCAGGTGCCGGGTACCGGGCGTCTGGTGCAGCGTGACGCCGCCAAAAAATTTTCGTTTTCGCTTCACCTGCGGTGTCCGCATCATCCGCAGCCGCACCGCGGGGAACGACGCGCTCGCCGCGCCGTCGCCGTCGGCGAGCACGACGAGCGCCGATCCACCATCGCGCGCCACGCGCGTCAGCCGCGCCGAGGCGGCGCGCGTGAGCGGTGGCGCGCCGTCGACGATGACGAGCCCGAACGCGCCACTCCGCAGCAGCACGTCGGCGCACCACGCGGCGCGCGCGGGCGAGCGCGGCCGCACCATCCACACACTGGCCATCCATGCCCAATCGCGCGGCGCCAGCGTGCGCGATGCATCGACGTAGGCCACCCACTCACCGCGGCCGGCGGCGCGCGCCACCATGCCCCGCACGAGCGTCGTTTTTCCGCTGCCGCGCGCCCCCGTGATCTCCGTTAGCCGGCCGCGCGGGATGCCGCGCTCGACGAGCGCCGCATCGAGCTCGGCGATCCCCGTCGGCAGCGATTCCGACGCCGCATGCGACTCGGCGACGGCATCGATCTGGGCTCGCAACTCCTGGAGGGCGGGAATAATCATACCGAACAAATACCGAAGTAATTGCCGACAAAAAGAGACACGCGAGAGACTTACGCAGCGCAGGAACAGTGCCGAACAAACACCGAATTTGGGAAGGTGAATATGCGCACGATTCGCCGAATCGCAAGAGGCGTGAATAGCGACGTCGCCGAACACCCGCCAACAATCCAGTAAATCCTGTAAATCCTGTAAATCCTGTAAATCCTGTAAATCCTGTCCAAAAGCTTGTGACAGGATTTACAGGATTTACAGGATTGGTGAACGGCTCAGAGGCGTGCGGTGAATCCTGTCGATTGTGCACGCGCCGATTGCGGCGAAGTTCGCGCGGCCGCGCGGATTCAGGAACAGCAGGCGCCACTCCCGGTCGACGATGGCGATCGCATCCGGGAGAGCATCCAGCACGATGCCGAGCTCCAACGAATCGAGCACGTCGCGCAGCGGTGGCGTCGTCTCCATCTTCGAAACGTAGCGGCCCGACGCGAGCCGCAGAATCGCTACAGGGGGAGCGCGAGCTGCGACGTCGGGGGCGCCTCGTCGCTCTCGTCGTCGCGATCGTAGGAGCGGCCACGGACGCCGTATTTCCTGCACAGTTTGGCGAAGAAAGCGGTGAGACCCTCGCGATACTTCTCGCTCGGCTGATGGCCGTTCGCGTACGCCGTCCGGTAGCGCTCCACGAGATGTGGAAACTCCGCCTCGATGAACGGGAGATAGCGCTTGCGCGCTTCGTGCTGCAGCCTGAGCGCGCACGCGCTCACGTGCGTCGCGCCCGCCTCGGCGACACGCTTCACGAGCGCCTCGAGCGCGCGCGGCTCATCGGTGATGCCTGGCAGCACGGGCATGCAGTTGATGCCGGCGTCGACGCCCGCTTCGCGCAGCCGCTCGAGCGCGCGAATGCGCGAATCAGGCGTCGGCGCGCGCGGCTCGAGCCGGCGCGCGAGCGCGCGGTCGAGCGTGATGAGCGAGAGATGCACCTGAATCTCGGAATGCCGCGCGATGCGGACGAGCACGTCGATGTCGCGCGTAATCAGCGGGCTTTTCGTGATCACCACGAGCTTGAGACCGGGATGCTGCGCCAACGTCTCGAGAATGCCACGGGTGATCCGGTAGCGCCGTTCGGCCGGCTGATACGGATCGGTGGCGGTACCAATGACGATCGTTTCGCCTTTCGTGAGCGCGAGATGCTTGTCGCTTCCGTGCCGCAACGAGCGGCTGAGCACGGTCGGCGCGTTTTGCTTGACGACGATGTGCCGCTCGAAGGCGAGCCAGGGCGGCATCGCGCGCGCGTCGCGGGCGAGCGCGGCGTCTACTCCGTCGGGCGACGCGATGACCCGCTCGAGCACGTAGCGATGCGCATAGCGCGCGTAGCAGTACGCGCATCCGAACGCGCACCCGACGTAAGGGTTGATGGACCAGTACCCCATACCCGTCGTCGCCGGATCGTTGAGGATGCTCTTGGCGACGGTGCCGTGGTACGTGATGTCCTTCTGTTCGCCGATGGCCGGGAGCGCGTGAGCCGTGTGTCCCGAGAAGATCGCGAGTTGTCGGCCGGACATGGCGGCACCTGACTGCGAGAAGCGGATTCGCAGTCTACCGAACACACACCGAAAATGCAACGAACGTAAACGACGCCTCCGCGAGACGGCGTCGCCGGCACCCGTGGTCGCTACTGCGGATCGATCGTGCAGCAGCCGCTGCCGCACCGCACCCAGATGCCGTTCCCGACCACGAAGGTCGCGCGCGACCCGCTCGCGCTGGCGACGTTGCGCGTGACCCATCGCGACGCCGATGGCACTTGGTTGTTGTGCTCGACGAAGCTGACGCGATTGCCGGCCAGCTGAACGAACGTGCCGGTGCCGTCGTCGTTCGCATCGTTCTGCATGTAGGCGATCCAGCGTCCGCCCCCGGCGCGTTTCATCCAGAGGTAGTTCGCGCCCTGCTTGAGGTTGAGCATCGGATACTCGCCGTTGTCGACGTCGATGCGGGCGACGGGATGGCCATGGTCGAAGTCCGTTGGCGGGAGATCGATGTTCTGCAGCACCGTGATCGTCGCGTGCGGACCGCCAATGAGCTCCTGCTCGTCGCCGGTCCATTGCTTCTGCGCGAGGTTCTCGCGGGGATGGTCGTTGCGGAGACACCGCTGCAGCGCGGCACGGTGCGGCGCGGCGCCGGCCTTTAGATCATCGATGTCGCTGTCGATCGCGCAGGCGCGTCCGCTGCGCACGATCCGTTGTGCCGACAGCGTTTCAGCACCGAAGGCGAGCGAGACGATGGCGAGTACGGCGAATGACCGGGTGTGTCGACTCATGATGATGTCCTCGAGTGGAGTAGTGGGTGGTGCGTTCGAACGGTCAGCTCCGTGGCGGCACGCTGATGGCGCGCATGCGCTGCACGACCGGCTGTAGCGCGGGATCTGCGTTGGCCCAGAGAACTGTCACCGCGCGCGCCCATCGCGCCGCCGTCTGCCGGTCGCCGGCGTGGTCGGCCAGCTCGGCGCGCAGCGCCATCGCGCGCACGAGTGAGCCGGGCGCCGCCGGTTGGTCGAAGCTGAGCTGGAGCACCGGTAGCGTCGCGAGTGCGGCATCCAGCCGCTCCACCGCCGCCGCCGAGTCGCCGACGGCGAGGAGGATCGCCGCTTCCTGCAGCGACGCATCGATCGCGACATCGCCGGGACGAAGCGGTGCCCGCTGCCGCTCCAGCTCCTCGTAGCGCGCTCGCACCTTGATGCGGTCGTGCCGCAGCGCCGCACGCCGCATGTCGGCGACGTAGCCACCTTCGGAGGGAAGATTCACTTCGCGCAGCGCGGGAAAGGCGATGTCGACCGGCTGCCAGAGCAGCGCTTCGCGCACCGTGGCGCGTTGCGCCGGCGCGACGAGCCCCTGGATCACCGCGTCGAGCCGGCGCACCTGTGCCGACAGCGAATCCGCGGGCGCGCCGACGGCGCACGACGCGAGCAGCGCAAGCGCGGGCTCGAGTGCGCTGCGCGGCACCGTGACCTCGCGTCCATTCGGCAGGGTCGCGCGATAGTCCGATGCCGACTGCACGAGGAGCGACGACGTGCGCTGCAGACGTCCCGTCAGCGCGGCGAGCGGCGCGAGGTCACCGGCCTCCACGGCCGAGAGCGGCACGCTCGCCGTCGCGGCGAGGAGCGAATCGGCGAGTGTGCGCGCCGCGAGAAAGTCGCTGCGCTTGACCAGGAGGCGCACTTCGGTGATCGCCAAGCGGCGGCGCTGCGCGCCTTCCGTGGCGAGACCGCGCGCGGTGCGCACGGACTCCAGCGCGGTGCCGTCGCTCTGGCCGGCGGCGCTCGCTTCGCCCTGCGCGTCGAGCACCGTCGCCATTTGCTCCAGGGCATCGGGACTCTTCGGAAACGCCGCGCGCCAGCGTCGCGTGATCTCGAGGAGCACGAGCCGTGCGTGCTCCCGCGCCTCCGAGGTGGTCGTGGGAATCGTCCCCGGCGCTGCCGCGGCGATCTGCGTCATCGGATACGGCACAAAGGCGAGTGTGTCGCCGGCGAGCGCCGGATACGCCGCAAAGACGATCGTGTCGGGCGGCGCGGCATAGCCGGATCGCAGGCGGTGCGCCGTGACGTACAGCAGATCGGGGAGCCGGCTGAACGCTTCGCCGCGGAAGGCGCGATGGATCGACGGGACGAGCTCGAGCGCGCGCTTGTACGCCTGCGCCGCACTGTCGGCGCTCGAGCGAAAGCGCCATCCGGACGGGCTCGCCCGATCGCGGACGACGATCTTGTCGCGGCTGCGACATTCGCCGAGCCCATACCACGAGATGAGATCCGTCGCGTCACCCCTCACCAGCGCCGCGTACTGCGCGCACGATTCGGGATACCGCTTCTCGACGAGCGCGATCAGCGCATCGGCGCGCCTGCGGTCGGCGGGCGCGAGCTTATCGCGCAATCGCTTGGCCTGTTCGGTCGCAAGCTTGATCGAGTCGCCGAGCACGTTGCCGCCGGCGTGGAGCAGCATCGCCTGCGCCTGCCAGAGATAGGCGTTGGCGAAGTCCGGATCGACCTCGCTCGCATGCGCGAACTGCTGCTCCGCCTGTGGCAGGTCCCAGGCGCCGAGCGCGGCGAACCCCTCGGCGTACGACTGCGCCGCCGCGACGACGTGCGTGCCAAGCGCGCCCTCACCGTCGGCCTTCGACCCCTTGGCGCGCGTGACCAGCAGGCCGTCGGCGAGATCGTTGAAGCGCCGACCGATCTCGCTATCGGCGCGCACCGTCACTTGGTTGGTGCGCTCGACGGCCCCCTTTGCCGCGCTGAAGAGCGTCGCCGTGATGCGCGTCTCGCCGTTCGGCATCCGGGCGATCTCGCCGGTGATGACGCGGCCGGCGTTGAGCTCGACGGCCAGATCGCGCGCCTCTTTCTCCGGCAGCGCCTTGGCGCCGCGCCGGTCGAGCGCGTCCTGCACGTTGAGCGCGCTGACGAGCTTCACGTCCCATCGACTGAGACCATCGTGGAGGAGCCGCGCGGCGGTGACGCCGTCGATCATCGACGATGCGCCGGCGCCGCGCAGCGGCATCACGGCGAACATCGTCGGGTCGCCGCCGGCGTAGGCGCTGCGGGGTGCCAGCCGAGCGATCACCGCACCGGCGACGACGCATGCCGCTGCGAGCGCGATCCACAGACGCGCCCGCGAGGGCGCGGCCGGCGCGGCGATCGCGTTGGATGCCGTACGCGTTCCCGTGGCCGATGTCGCGGCCAGCGCCTGGGCGAACTCCTTCCCGGTCGCGAAGCGATCGGCCGGCGAGCGCGCCATCGCGCGACCGATCGCTTCATCGACCCACTCCGGAACGCGGTCCCGCGTGACGCGCACCGGCGCCGGCCTGTGTGAGAAGCGTTGCGCGATGACGGCCTGCGGCGTCGCGCCGACGAACGGTGCCATGCCGACGAGCATCTCGTACAGCACGCAGCCGAGCGAGTAGATGTCGCTCCGTCCGTCGAGATCGTCGCCGCTCGCCTGCTCGGGGCTCATGTATGCCGGCGTCCCGACCGCGAGGCCGACCCCGGTGTGATTCTCCCCGACGGCGCGCTGAATCGCGCGCGCGATCCCGAAGTCGGCGACGCAGGCGGCGCCGCCGTCGCCGGTGAGCAGAATGTTCTCGGGCTTGATATCGCGATGGACGATCCCCTCGGAATGCGCGTACGTGAGCGCCTCGGCCACCTGCGTCGCGATGCGAATCGCATCGTCGATCGGCAGCTGCCGCTCGCGCGTGAGCCGGTCGCGCAGCGACTCGCCGTTGAGGAACGGCATCACGTAAAAGAGCGAGCCGCCGGCTTCACCCGAATCGAAGACGGCGACGATCTGCCGATGCTGGAGCTTTGCGGCGAGCTTGATCTCGCGCAAAAACCGGTCGCCGCCGAGCGCGTTGGAGAGCTCGGGACGGAGCACCTTCACGGCGACGTGACGCTCGTGGCGCTGATCGAGCGCGAGATAGACGACGGCCGTCGCGCCACGTCCGAGCTCGCGCTCGATCACGTAGCGGCCGGCGAGAGTGTGCAGGCCGGCCACGATGTCCTGCATCGAATTAGTGTCAGCCAAGATCACGCTAAGATAAGGCTGTGCGCCGACCTGGGAAGGGTCGCGCGCCCTTCGCGCAGTAGTGTCATCCATATGGAACAACGCTTGCGGATGCACGGGTGACGGAGGTAGGTCCACACTCGGAGGATGACAATGAAAATCGCACGGGCTGTTGCCCTCGTGCTGGCGCTCACCGCATGCGCGAGCGTAGGTGGCGTGGTGCCATATTCGGGAGATCCTGGAACGACGTTCGCTGATGCTGCGGCGCGCGTGACGGAAGCGCAGGCCGCGGGCGCGGATTCGCTCGCCATGGAGCACATGACGAGCGCGCGCGCGAATCTCAAGCTCGCGGAAGCCGCGACGACGGAGCGCAACGCCAACAGGGCCGCGCTGCTCGCCCGCATGGCGGGCGCGGAAGCGCAGCTCGCGAGGGTGCAAGCCGAACGCGTGAGAGCCGAGCGCGACCGCGATCACGCCCAGGCCGCACTCGCGGCGTTGCCGCCGGGAGGTGCGCCATGACCGCGCGCCATCTGTCCAGCGTGCGCGCGCTCGCATTTTCCGCGACCATCGTCGCCGCGACCGCGTGCGCCTCGGAAGGTCCGCCCGCCGCGCTCGGCCAGGCCGAGCAGCTCTACTCGCAGCTCCAGGCGCAGAACGTAGAGCGACGGGCCGAGGGACCAATGCTGCGCGCCGGCCGCGCGCTCGAGGAAGCGCAAAAGGCAAATAAAGAGGGACACGGCAGCACGTACGTGAACGGCTTGTCCGAGATCGCGCTCAATGTGACCAAGGAAGCCGAAGCCGAGAACGCGCGCGTGATCGCGCGGGCGGCGGCGGACAGCTTGGCGAAGGCGCGGCTCAACCGGCTCGTGTCGCTGACGCAGGCGCAGCGCGATGCGCTCGCGGCGCAGAACCAGCTCTCGCAGTCGGAGATCAACGCGCTCCGCACCCAGAACGTCGCGGTGAACCAGCAGCTGTCGGCAACGCAGATGCGCGCCGATTCGCTTAAGGCGGCGGCGGATTCGGCCAATGCGCGGCTCAACGCGGCCCTCAACCAACTACGCTCGCTCGTCGTCGAGATCACCAACTTGCAGCAGACGTCGCGCGGTCTCGTCGTCAGCTTGAGCGACGTGCTGTTCGACATCGACAAGGCGACGCTGAAGCCGGGGAACGAGAACAAGATCCGGCAGATCGCGGCGGTGCTGCAGCAATACCCGAACAACCAGATCTCGGTCGAAGGGCACACTGACGCGAGCGGCGGCGACGCCTATAACCAGAAGTTGTCCGAGGACCGCGCGGCATCGGTGCGCGCCTCACTCGTCGCCGGCGGGATCGACCCGAGCCACATCAAGTCGAGCGGCTTCGGGAAGACGCAGCCCGTCGCCACCAACGCGACGCCGGAAGGCAAACAGCGAAACCGGCGCGTGGAGATCGTCGTGCTCGGTGCCGGCACGGTGGGCGACGCGATTCGAGCGGACTCGACGGCCAAGCCGCCGCAGTAGCCGCCGTAGCCGCGAACGGTCCAGTCTACGACGAAGCGCCTGACGAATCTCGTCAGGCGCTTCGTCGTTCGAGGAGCACGGTGGCACTTGCGCCGCTCGGCCGTGCGCGTTTCGATGCGCGCATGGCATTCAGTACAGCGACCGCGAGGTTGGCGCTCAGCACCGCGTGCGGCGCCTGCGCGTTCGGGCTCGCGCTCGCGATCACCGAGCCGGCCGGTCCGGGGCTCGACCCCGATGCGGTGTCATACGTGATGGCGGCGAGCACGCTCGTGCACGATCACGCGCTCCGCGCCCCGACCTTCACGTGGGCGACGCCAACGCCGACGGTGCCGCTCGCGCACTTTCCGCCGGGATTTTCCGCCGTGATCGCCATTCCGATCGCTCTCGGGATGTCGCCCGTGCAGGGCGCGCGGCTGGGCCTGGCCGCCGGCGCGCTCGTCGCGACTGCCGCGGCGGCGTGGATCGTCGCCGGCGCCGTTGGGTTGTGGTGGGGCGCGCTCGCCGCGCTCCTCCTCGTCATTACGCCGGCGCTGGTCGAGTCGCATCTCGCTGTACTGAGCGAGCCGCTCTTTCTGGCGATGCTCGTGCTCGCCCTTGGCGCGATGACGCGCCAGCGCGACCGGCCCATCGTGTACGGCTGCCTGGCGGCGGCCGCGTGCATGATGCGCTACGCCGGTGTGTCGGCGACGGCCGCCGTGGTGCTGTGGGCGCTGTGGTCGCCCGGTCGCGGCGGATCGTGGCGCGACGCGCTACGACGCGCCGTCATCGCCGGAGCGCCGTCAGTGATCGTGCTCGGCGCCTGGGTGTTCCGTTCGGCGGGTCTCGAGCAATCCGAGATTCGCGCCTTCGGCGTCTACCCCGACCTCGGCGAGACGATGCGCGATGGGATCGCGACGGTGGCGCAGTGGTTGGCGCCGGCGATTGCGCTGAACGCCCTCAGGACGGGCGTCGCCCTGATCGCGCTCCTCGCGGTCGGGGCGCTTGTCGTTCGCGTGACGCGCGCACTGGAGCGCGATCGGACAGCGGTCGACGCGTCACACGTGCTCGCGTCACGCGTGCTCGCGGCGTGCGGCCTCCTCTCGGCCACGTACGCGCTGACGCTGATCGCCGCGCGTCTTTCGGCGGATCCCAACATTCCATTCGACGCGCGCCTCCTCTCGCCGATCTTCGTCTTCGCGACGATCGCCGCGGCGATCGCGTTGGCCGTGTGGTGGCGCGGCGCGCCGCGCTGGGGGCGCATCGTCGCGTGCGCGGCCATTGCCGCCTGGGCGGTGGGCTCGCTTCTCACCAGCCGCGACGATGTGCGGTACGCGCTCGACGTCGGCGTCGACTTTGCCGACGGCGATTGGCGCGGCTCCCGTCTGGTCGAGTGGGCGCGACACGAGGGGCGCGGCCGCGCGCTGTTCAGCAATTTTCCGACGGCGCTCTACTTTCACGCTGCCCGCGAGGCGTGGCCGCTCCCCGCCACGGTGAAGCCCGAGGAGGTGCGCGCGTTTACCGACTCGCTCGTGAGCCGCAACGGTCTGATCGTCGCCTTCACGCGGCCCAGCGAGTACGTGCCGCCGCCGGAGCCGTTGCTGCGCGTGCTTCCGGTGCACGCGATCGCGACCTTTCGCGAGGGGGCGATATGGGCGCTCGACGATTCTGTGACGCGGCGCGGCGCGCGGCCGGCCGTGCCTCAGCGTTGACGCCTGAAGCGGAGCCCGACGGCCGCCGTTGCGCTGGGCCCTGAACTGTCACGTCATCCGCCTTTCCCCGCACGTTCCCCTGGCGTAGTCTCCACGCATGGCGTGGTCGACGATCATCGGCGAATGCGCTCGTCTCGCGGCGGGCGGCGGGAGCGGAGCGCTGGCGAGCGTGGCGCGCCGCCGCGGGTCGCTACCAATGAGCGCGACCGCGAAAATGCTCGTGACGGTGGACGGCGCCCGGCTGGGCACGGTCGGCGGCGGCTGCCTCGAAGCCGAGATCATCGAGCGAGCGGTGGAGGTCGCGGCGCGGGGCCAGCCGGCGATCACCGAGCACACGCTGAACGCCGACCTCGCCGGCGACTACGGCCTCACCTGCGGCGGAACCGCGGTGATGTTCATCGAGCCGCTCTTCCCCGACGAGACGCTGGCCGCGGTGTATGCGGCGCTGGCTACGAGCCTCGCGCGCGGCGACCGCGTCGTGCTCGCGACGTCGAGTGACTGGGCCGCCGGCGTCGCCAAGCTCGTGGTGGGTGAGGGCGTGGCCGTGGGACGCGGCGGCGCCGCGCTGTCGATCGCGGCGGAGATGATTGAGCCGGTGCGCGAGGAGCCGGAGCTCCGCGACGGCGTGCTCGTCGAGCCGGTGCTCGGCGCGCCGCGGCTGGTGGTGTTTGGCGCGGGCCATGTGGGCGCGCGCGTGGCGCAGGCCGCGGCGTTTTCCGGCTGGCGCGTGACTGTGATCGATGACCGCGCCGACTTCGCCGACGCATCGCGGCTGCCGTACGCCGAGCGAACGGTGGTGTGCGATTTCAGTGCGATCCCGGCGACGGTCGCGCTCGACCAGGCCACCTACGTCGTGATCGCGACACGCGGTCACCAGCACGATGCGCTGATCCTCGAGCAGGTCGCCCGCGCCGACGTGCGCTACCTCGGCATGCTGGGAAGCCGCCGCAAGGTGGCACTGACGCGGCGGATGCTCGGCGAGTGGGGCGTCGGCGCCGACCGACTCGAGCAGCTGCACGCGCCGATCGGCTTGCCAATCGGCGCCGACACGCCGGAGGAGATTGCGATCAGCGTGGTCGCCGAGATGATCGCCGTGCGTCGTGCCGCGTCGCGCCGGCGCGGCGGCGCGGGCGAGGCGCAGCTCGCGGAACGCATCGAAGCATGAGCAACCACGCGAACGACGCGGCGGTGATCGATCGTCGCGCGCTGATGCGCGGGCTCGACGAGCGGCGGCAGATGCAGCTGGTGTTCGGTGGCGGGAAGCCGCGCATCGTGCAACCGCACGCGATTCTCAAGAAAGGCGACGGCACCGAGATCTTGCAGGCGTATCAGCTGCACGGCCAGACGGAGAAGGGAAGCGAAAAAGGATGGAAGCACTTCGAGCTCGCCAAGCTGAGCGAGGTCGATCTCCTCCCCGACTACTTTCAGCCGCGCCGCGATTTTCGGCCGCAGAACAGCGCGAGCGCGACCGTGATCGCGTCGGTGCGGCTCGATGGCGCCATAAAAACGTAAAACGCGAAGACGGGAGCGCGCCTCGAGATCTCAAAGCGGGCTTACGTCTTCATGGCTTACGTTTTGGTCTTTTCGATGAGGTCCGCGAGTGCCGCGAGCTCGAACGGCTTGAGGATCACCGGTCGCTTCGTGCGCTGAACGAAGGCGGCGATCTCGGGCGAGGTGACGTCGCCGGCGACGAAGATGAAGCGGTCGAGGAGCTCGGGGCGGTCGTTGGCGAGCGTGTCGTGCAGCTCGGCGCCGGACATCCGCGGCATGCGCAGGTCGCAAATGACGACGTCGTAGGCCGGCGGCGGATCATCGAGGAGGATGGCGAGCGCCGACTCGCCATTCACGGCTTCGGAAGTGTCCCAGCCGAGCCGGCGAAAGAAGCGCTTGAGTGCTTCGCGAATCGTCGGCTCATCGTCGACGATGAGGGCGCGGGGCGCGACGCCGGTGTGCTCGCCGCTGATGCGGGCGCGTGCAATGGCCGTGCTCAGGTCAGACGGACCGCTCATTGGCTGCCGAGTAGAGGTCAGTCAAGTTACGGACCCCCGGTGAAACGGCAACTGGCGTGGATCCAATCAGTTCAGCTTGCGGAGCGTGATGCTGCCGTTCACCGTCGTGAAGTGAATGCGGCGCCCCCCGGCGCCGACGGTGGCGCGGATGTGTTTCGGGGAGATCCGGCCGCTGACGGTCAGCGGGTAGTCGCTATGAATCGCCCCGTTCACCGTTTCCATGTCGACTTCGGCGTCGAGTTTGTTCGGGAAGTCGACGGTAATGGAGCCGTTCACGGTCTCGAAGTGCAGGTCGGCATTGCCGGGAAGCTGCTCCATGCGCGCCTCGACGTCGCCGTTCACCGTCGCCGCGAAGACGGGTCCGCCGGTGCTCGCCGCCTCGACGCGCCCGTTCACGGTCGAGGCATGCACCTCGCTCGTCACGCCGCGGACCTCGACGCTGCCGTTCACGGTGTTCGCGTCGACCTTCACGCCCTTGGGCACCTTCAGCGTGAAGTGCACGCTGACGTCGTTGTTCTTGCGCCGCTCGCGATTGCCACGGTCGTGCGAGTGGTAGCCGCGCTCATCGCAGGTGTCGTCCTCGTTCCAGAGGGCGCAGATCGTGACGTTGTCGCCGTCCTTCATCACATCGATCCGCACCCACGTCGGATCGCCGCGGCGCCACTGCTTTTCGCCGTGCACGCTCACTTGGTCGCCCGAGGCGCCGTCGACGTCGACGGATCCGTTGACGTTGCGGACGCGGATCACCGAGCCGGCCGGCATGCGCGCCGCCCAGTCGAACTTCTCGCCGTTCTCCGACTGTTTGGTCTGTGCGCTTGCTGGGAGCGATGTCGCGGCGGCGGCGAGCGTTGCCATGAGCGAGCGGCGGAGCAGGATTCGGATCATTTGCAGTTCCTAGGTAAAATTGCAGTTCACTATCACAGCTCAGAGTCCGCGTTTTTCTACTGTGCGAGCCCGTCCAGATGCGTGAGCTCACCGCTGCTTGCTCGCCTTCCGGATCTCGATGTCGCCGCTGAAAGTCTCGGCCGAGACGCGGGCGCCGCCGGAGCCGATCGTGAACTCCATGTGACGGCCGCGGCGCTCGCCGGGCCGCAGCACCATCGGGAAATCGCTCTCGACGTCGCCGTTGAACGTGTCGATGCTGAGCGTCGCCGCCGTGTTGTCCGGCAGGGAGAGCTTGAGCGTGCCGGAGTGCGTGCCGAACGTGTAACGGCCGGCTTGGTCCACGGTGCCATCGAACGTCACGTCGCCGCTGACCGTCTTGGCGCGGACCGTCTTGGCGCGCGCCTTCGAGAGGCTGATCTCGCCGCTCACCGACTCGACGTCGATGTCGCCGACGCCGCCCTCCAGCGTGAGATCGCCGCTGACCGATGTGCCGGTGAGCGTGCCCGTGACACGCGTTGCTTCGACGCTTCCCGAAATTGCCTCGAATGTCACGCGCTCGGCGTCCTCGATCTTGATGTCGCCGCTGGTGCTCCGCGCTTCCACTTCGCCCTTCACGTTCCGGATGCTGATGTCGCCCGACGTCGTGTGCGCAAGGACACGCGTGCCCGCCGGGACAGCGATCTCGAACTTCGAGTCGCCCATGTGCCCTCGATTGGAGCGCACGCCAATGGCGATCCGGCCTGGCGACGTCTCCAAACGAATGATTCCTTCCTCGCTCGTCGCGTTGACGCGCGCCTCGTCGCGTCCCGACGACCGGATGATGATCGTTCCCGAGACGACGGAGATGTCGAGCGTGCCGCGCTGTCCGAAGGCGAACGTCGTATCGATTCGGCTGCGCCCTTGGTCACGCTGCGCCTCGAGTGGCGGCGCGGCGATGGTCGCCAACGCCAGCGCGGCGAGTGCCATCGAGTGCGGCGTGCGCGAGCGGTGCGTGTGCATGGTCAATCGTCCTTCGGCATCGTGCCGAGTGCGTTGCATCGTTAGGTCCGCGACGGCAGCTGGGCCGCGGTGCGGAGGAGGTCGACCTTCTTGTCGAGCGCTCCGTTCAATCGCTCCAAGAGAAAGCTGCTCGCCGGATCCTTGGCCAGCGCGTCGCGCGTTTGCGCGATAGCGTGCTCGATCACGGCGAGGTTGTAGTCAATGATGGCGAGCGTGCGCGGATCGACGTCGGTGCGCCGCACCTTGATCAACTGCTGCAGCTCATCAATCTCCCTACCGTAGAGCCGCTCGGTCTTCTGCTGCACGGCCGTCACGGTGGCGCGCGAATCGCGCGTGCCACCGGTGAGCGACACGTTCATCGCTGGCGACATCACGAACAACGTCTCGCGCACGACGGCCGGCGCGGGCGCCGGCGCGACGGCGACGACCGGTCGCGCCGTCGTCGCGCGCGGCGTGAGCGCGCGCGTGATCGCCGCTGTCGCGATCACGAGACCGGCCGCCGCGGCGACACCGAGCCACGGACGCCGAGCCCGGCGCCCGTGGATGGCCGCCGCCGGAAGCCCGATCACCGGCGCGGCAATCCGCGCTTCGATGCCGCTCCACAGATCGCGCGACGGGACGAGCGCAGGAAGCGCGCGCGCCTCGTCGCGAATGGCGGCGACGTCTGCGAGCACGGCGGCGCAACGCGCGCAGCTCGCCGCGTGCGTCTCCATCGCCGCGCGCGAGGCGCCGTCGAGGTCGCCCTCGAGCAGCGCCGCGCAGTGCGCGTCGAACGCGTCGCAATCGAAGATGGTGCTCTCGGTCCCGGTCATCGCTCCAAAGCCTCCCGTAAGAGGAGCCGTGCGCGGTGCAGCTGCGCCTTGCTCCCACCAGACGTCACGCCGAGCATCTCGGCGATCTCCTCGTGCTTGTAGCCTTCCACATCGTGTAGCACGAACACGCGCTTGGCGCCTGGAGGGAGCCCGGCGATCGCCGCCTCCAAATCGATTCGGTCCACATGCCGCGGCGTCTTGTGCGCCGGACTCTCGAGCGTATCGCCCTCTTCCTCACTCGACCGCGAGCGCTCGCGGCCGTCGACCTTCCGCGCGTTGAGCACGACGTTCACCGCCAGCCGGTGCAGCCACGTCGAGAAGGCGCTCTCGCCGCGAAAGAGCGGGAGCTTTTCCCACGCCCGCACGAAGACGTCTTGCGTCAGCTCTTCGGCGCGCGTCCGGCTTCCCGTCATGCGCGTGCAGATCGAGAACACACGGTTCATGTTCGCGTGATACAGACGCTCGAACGCCCGGCGGTCTCCGCCGGCGGCTCGCGCCACGTCGGGTTGGTCGTCTCGGACTAGCGGTACGTCGTGGGTCACGTGGTGCGCGATCGCTGCGAGCATCGTCTCCGAGTCTGCACTGTGCGAAGAATCAGATGGTCGAAACGGGCAAAAGGTTTGACTCCCTATCTCTGCAGGGCGCGAATCAGCGGGACGAACTGGTCTACACGGTCAATCACATGGTCGGCACCGCTCGCTTCCAGCGCCTCGCGACTGAAGGCGCCCCAAGTGACGCCGACCGTCGTCACGCCGGCGGCGCGGCCGGAGCCTATGTCGTGCGGAGAATCGCCGATGAAGACCGCGTCCTCTCGGGCGCGGCCGAGGAGCCGGAGCGCGTGCTCCACCGGCTCCGGATGCGGCTTGTGGTGCGTCGTCGCCTCGACGCCGACGACGACGTCGACGAGATCGCGCATGCCCGCGAAATTGAGCGCCCGCAACGCCAGATCGTGCGCCTTGCTCGTGACGATTGCCACGGGACGCCCTTCGGCCTCGAGCTCGGCGAGCGCCTCGCGCACGCCGGCGTACTCGCGAATCAGCACGTCGTGCAACTCGCGCTGCCGGTCGCGGTAGGCGGTGAGCATCGAGGCGAGATGCGAATCGTCGCGCGCGAACGGGCGGAACTGCGCCGTGAGCGGCGTGCCGATGCCGGTGCTCCACTCGGCGTCTGTCGGCGCGTCGAGTCCGTGACGCTCGAATGTGTGGCGCGCGCAGGCGAGAATGAGCGGGATCGTGTCCACCAGCGTGCCGTCGAGGTCCAGCAGGAGGGCGAGCGGCGCGCGCGTGCCGGGTTGGGGCATGTCGAAGGGTACGAGCCCAACGCACGAGCGACAACCGATCTCGCTCTAGCGGCCGGCCGCGGGCGAGGGAGGCTGCCCGCCGACGCACTTCGTCCAGCCCGCACGGGCCTCGGGACTGTAGAGCGTCTGCGTCACGACGTAGCGCTGGTCCTTGAGCACGAGATCGCTCAGCTTCGCGATGTCGCCCGCATTCGGGTCGCGACAGAGCACGATGCGGTAGAGCGCGCCGAGGAACGCCGTCGGATACGAGCCGCCGCTCGATTTCATGTTGACGAACAGCTGCCCGATCGCCTCGGCGCGGGACGCGCGTCCCGCCTGCAGCATGGCCAGCATCGAATCCCGGGGCGCTGCCGTCGACAATCCGCTTCCGGCGATCGTCTTGTAGGCGCGGTCGACGAAGTCTTGTGCCGTTGAGTCGACGATCTGGTTGGCCGCGCGAACGGTGAGCTTGAACGGGAGCGAGCGGTCGGTGCGGCAGTCGGCGTAGATATTCGTGCTCCCCGGCGCGACTGCGGTGACGATTCCCGCGGGCGACACGCGCGCGATCGAGCTGTCGGACGAGACCCATGAGACTCTGGCAGCGACCTGCGACGTCTGCGCGGACGATGGCCTGCCGTTTTGCGCGGCGAAGGGGCTCGGACCGAGGCGCATGACGAGCGACTCGCCCAGTCGAAGCTGGTTGGAGCCGGAGATCACACGCGCGCCTCCGCACTGCGTCGCGGCCGGAATCACGCGCGGTCGGATGCGCGCGACTGTGGCGCTCGTGACGCGGCCCGTGAGCGTCCCCGGCACACTGTTGCCGACCGCGTAGGTGCGTCCCGCCAGGGCCGCCAAGTCTTGCGACAGTGTGATGCGGTAGTCGCCGAGCCCGAGCAGCGTGGTGTCGTTCACGCTCGATCCGACGAGGTGCAGCTCGCGCTTCTTCGCATCGTACGCACCGCCGACCACCTCGACGCCGCCGTCGCCGACGCGCGGCCGTATCGTGCTGTCTGTGCCGGCGTTGGTGAGGCGCCAGGCGAAGAACCCCGACACGTTCGGTCCGCGCTGGTCCAAGTGCAATCCGAAGCTGAAGCGCGACTTGTCGTCGCTCGTCCACGACCCGGTATAGTTCGCGAACAGCGTATCGGCGTTGGCGACGCGGAAGGTGATCAGCACGGGCGCGCCGGCACTCTCCTGCGGCAACGGGTCGCGGCATCGCGACACGGTCGTCGTGCGCGCGAGTCGCTCGCCCGGCGCGCCGCTCGCGATCATCCGGCGCGCGACGGTGTCTGCGAGTGCATTGGCATCGGTCACGTCGAGCGGGTTGCCGCTCTCCGCGAGCACGATTCCCGAGATCCTGAGCGTCGCCGAGGCGTTGCGGCGGAGGGCGCGCGCCTCGGCGGCGAGGAGGGCGGCGTCGCCCGCGTCCATCGCGCCGCGCGCCGTCACGCGCACCGGCCGCAGCAGCGTGTCCCCGTCGGCACCGAGCGAGCGATCCAACGCGTAATAGATGCCGTACTCGAGCACGGGCGTTCGACGCGCCTCGACGACCGTCGCACCCTGCGATCCGGCGGCGACGAGACCGCGCGTGCTCAGCGTCACG
The DNA here is from genome assembly GCA_040003335.1 of Gemmatimonadaceae bacterium. Lineage (GTDB taxonomy): Bacteria > Gemmatimonadota > Gemmatimonadetes > Gemmatimonadales > Gemmatimonadaceae > JALZAE01. The sequence goes on from JBDUCS010000005.1 coordinate 19,376, forward strand.
TCACTCACGCATCCCATCCACTGCGCTTGCAACGCAATGCCGGACGTGAGCTGCACCGCGCTGTCGACCGGTCCGGCGTGCGGCACGCGCCAGGCGATCACGGGCTCGGCGACGTCCTTTGGCCGCACGAGCACGCTGGTGCTCGCCGAGAGCCGGCCGGCAGTGGCGACGATGGTCGTGCGCCCGGCGGCGATGCCGGTGACGTCGCCGGCGGGGGACACGGAGGCGGTGCCGGGCGCGTCGCTCGTCCACTGCACCACCAACGTGTCGCGCTTTGGTGCGCCGTCTGCGCCGAGCGCGGAGACGGGAAGGCGAACCGCCGCGCCGACCGGGAGCTGCAGCGTCTGCAGCTCGGCGACGAGCCGCTCGGCGCCGGCCGGCGTCGCGAGGGGCACCGGGATGATCCAGAGGAGGAACGCGGCAGCGAGGAGCGCGGCGGCGCCGGCGGCGTAATTGGAGAATCCGCCCGACGGTTGTCCGTAGCGCCAGATTTTTTCGCGGACGGCGGCTGGCAGCACGAGTGCCAGCCGGGACGGGCGGAGCGTGCGGAGGAGACGGACGACGGTGATGTCCTGCTCGAGCTCGTCCTTTGGCTGCACGTTCTCCAAGCGCCGGAGGAGCGCGCGCCGTGTCGGCGGCTCGTCGCGGTAGAGATAGAGCTTCTGCAGCAACAGCTCGCGCGCGCGCCGCTCGCCGGCGACGGTCTCGAGATCGATCGCTTCGCGCTCGAGCGCCTGCACGATCGTGGCGCGCACGGCGCGCTCGGTGTCGGCCCGCGGGCGGTGCATCGCGTCCATGGCCGAGAGCGCGTCGAGCAGGCGCACGCGCGCCTCGTCGGGGATAGCGCCGCGCCGGAACCACGGCAGCCGCACGAGCCGGAGGACGTTCGCCTCGGTGAGCAGCCGGTCGCCGATCTCTGGCAGCGTGCCGAGGTGGAGCGTGAGGTCCCAGTGCAGCTCCGGATAGACGGCGCAGGCGCAGAGCCAACGAAACATCGCGTCCGAGCCCATGTACGCGCGCAACTCGGCGATCGGGACGGTCGCGTCGGCCTCGGGCGGAACGGGCTCCTCGTCGCGATCGATCCAGGTGCGCGCGCGCGGCTTGGTGCGCGCGTCGAGATGATCCACCATCGCGCGGAGTCCGTCGAGCGTCGCGGGAAGCACGGGCATTCGGCCGGCGATGCGAAACTCGCGTGCCGACCACGCCGTCGGCGGCGCCGGCGTGAGGAGCGCGCGCTCTTCCCAAAATTCGAGCGAGGCGAGCCAGGGCAGCGGCCTGGCCGTGACCGGGTCGAGAAATGCCGCGCCGTCGCCGAAGACGAGCAGCCGGTGGTCCGGGTGGAGGCGCTGGAGATCGGCGAGGCGAAAGGATCGCGAGCCGTCGGCCACATCCTCGGCGTAGCAGACGCGCGGATCGTTCTCGTAGAAATAGCGCGAGATGAAGGCGTCGGCGTCGCGCAGCGCGCGCGCCAGCGCGTCGAACAGCGCCGCGTCGTGGTCGCGCGACGACTCGCGCTGTACCAGCACCAGATACTCCGGCGGCCGTGTCGCGGCCTCGTAGGCGAACGTCGGATAGCCGAGCGCGTCGATGGTCGCCTGTACGCTTCGCTCGACGGCGAATCGGCTCTCTGTCGCGCGCTGGCGCCGGCGGAGCGCGCGCGCCGCGGCGAAGAAATCGTTGGTGCCGTACGGGCCGTCGGGCGTATCGGGGGGGCGCACCAGCCACACGTACGGCGGCCGCACGCGCCGCTGTCGCTCGGCCACGGCGCGCGAGCGCCGGCGGCGCAGCAACAAAAACGTCGTGAGGATGACGAGTGGCAGCGCGAGGGCGATGCCCTGCGCGGCGCGCGCCTCGCGTCTGCTCCACGACGGTCGCGCGCCGGCTGCCGACGAATCGTCGCGCGGTAGCAGCGCGGTGGCGATGCGCGCGCGCGCGATCGGCACGTTGGTGTCGACGCCCACTGTGGTGTCCGGCGCGACAACGGTCGTGTCGGGACGCGAGACCCGGCCGGTCACCGGTTGGTGTGCCTGCCGCCACGCGAACAGCATCGCCGCGATGCCGGCGACGATCGCCGCGATGAACGTCGTTTGATGACGGCGCAGCGCGCGGCGCGCGCGGTCGCCACCGGTCGGAACGAGTATGGCGTGTGCGGCGGTATGGGCGCCGGGCGGCGGCGGAAGCGGTGCGTGCTTCGGCGGCTTACCGCCGCCGGTGGTCAGGGACGCCGCGTACGCGCGAAAGATCTCCGAGAAGCGCTCCTGCTGCTCGGCACTCGTCGCGACGATTGGGCCGATGAGGCGCTCGAGCTGGTCGAGCGACGCGCCGGGTCCGACGAAGTCGAGGAGCTGCTCGACGCGCCGGTAGTGCTCGATGCCAATCGTAAAATGCTCGGCCGTGCGCAGCTGCTCGAGCAGGTCACCGCACCAGAGCGTTCGCTCGGCCACGCGTGCCTCAGGACACCGCGAGCGGCGTCTTGTGCAGTGCCTCGAGATCCTCGCGCGTCTTGACGAGCGCCGGATACGTCGCGCGCAGGTCGGCACTGCGCAGCGGGTTGCCGTCGCCGAGCCCCTCGAGCTCGTCGAGCATGCGCACCCACGACAGGAGCTCGGCGGTCGCCGGCTTCTTTTTCAGCGGCCGTTGGCGCAGCTCTTCGAACAACTTGATGGCCTGCTCGAGCCACGCCCTCGCCGGCGCCGGCCGCGTCGCGTCGCCGCCGAGCCGGCTCTCGACGATGCGCATGAGCTCGTCCTTCTTCGGAAACGACACGTGATAGAACACGCACCGTCGCAGGAAAGGATCGGGGAGCATCTTCTCCGAGTTGCTCGTCAGCACGAGGATCGGACGGAACTCTTGCGGCGCGCGGAAGCGGCGCCCGGTCTCCCGCACCTCGAAGCGCATCTGCTCGATCTCATCGAGCACGTCGTTCGGGAGGTCGCGCGGCGCCTTGTCGATCTCGTCAATGAGCACGACGGACTGGCGCTGCGGCGTCTCCCTGTCCTCACCGTCGAGCACGTCGAGCACTTCGTCGCGCGGCATCGCGAGGAGAATCGCGCGACCGAGCGCCTGATACGAGATGTAGTCCTCGACGCGCGGCTCGGTGGCGTTGCGCATCTGCGAGTCGCGAAAGTGGCGCAGCGCGTCGTACTGATAGAAGAGATCGCGAGCGACGGAGTTCGTCTTCGTGTTGAACAGCAGCGGATCGACCGACGCGCCGAGGAGCTCGAAGGCGATGCTGTAGGCGAGTCGCGTCTTGCCCGTGCCGGGCTCGCCGGTAAGAAGGAGCGGCTGCCCGAGCGCGATCGCGACATTGACCGCGTCGGACAATCCCGGCTCGGCGAGGTAGCCCGCCGGATCTTCCGAGCGCCGCGCGGCCTGCATGCTCGTGCGCACCTGCAGCTGCCGGTCGCTCGTCGCCGCGGTGCGGCCGCCATACACGCGCCAATCGCTCATGGGCTCACCTCTCGTTGTACCAGCTCGCGATGCACCTTGATCAGCTCGCGCTGGATCTGATCGGTACGCGGATAGTTGGGCTTGCGCCGCTCCACCGACTGATAGACCTGCTTCGCGCGGTCGAGACACTCCGCGTCATCGAGCGACGCGGCACGGCGCACGTAGCGATAGAACCACGCTTCGACGTGGAGCAACTCGAGCGGCCGCAGCTCCTCGAGCAGGAGATATGGCTGGCGCTCCTCTCGCAACGCGGCCAGGGACTCGACGAGCCGCGCCTTCCCCGCGTCGCGACCGAGCATCCGCTCGCGCATGCTCCGATCCGACAGCGCGGCATCGCACTCGATCGAGATGAGGAGCACGACCGTGGGTTGGTCGGGCTGCCGCTTCGCCGTGCTCCAGAACTCCTCCACGTACCAGCGGAGCATGGCGGCCTTTTCCTCATCCCACGCCGCCACCGGGAGGTGATGCGTGATGACGACGACCGCATAGTCGCGAAAGGGGCGCGTCGCCGCGAGCATCGTCCAGCCGGAGTCGAGCGCGACCGGCGCGCCCGTGACGTCGGCGAGGCTGCGGCACACGAGACGCTGCCGGTCGTCGCGGTCGCGCCCGTCGAGCGTCAGCATCACCGGCGCGTCCTTGAACTCGCCGATGCCGGTGAACGCATCCGAGGGCGACGCGCTGAGCGTGGGGAGTCGCCACCGTGTGAGGCGGTCGAGGTAGCCGAGATGTGCCTCGTGCTTGTCGCCGTAGACGATCACCGACAGACACGACCCGTGTCGCAGCGCGTCGGGAAAGGCGCTGCAGAACGCACCATCCTGCGCCTCCCGGTCGTAGAGCTTGCCGACGAGATCGCCAGGGAGGATGTACTCGTCGTTTTCCGGCGGTGACACGACCAGACGCTGGCTCCCGCCGAACTCCGTGACGCGGTACTGCGGCAACCGCCAGCGCTTGTCGTGCGCGCGCCGCTCCTCGAACACCGCTTTCACGTTCTGCGCGACACGCGCGATATCCGGTGGAAACGGCTCGGCGGCGATCTGCTCGAGAAAGACTTCAGAGAAAGCGCCGGTTTTCCGCGACTGGAGGTCGAAGGCGCTCTCGCCCGGGCGCGATGCATAGATCACCGACTGCAGCTCGTCGCCACGCGGAGCGCCGACCGGTGGCTCGTCGTGCGGCAGCGTCTCCTTGAGATTCAGCGTCTCGACGAACGTCGAGCAGGCGTCGACGATGCACGTCTGCCGCGGCAGCTTGTCGAAGCGCGACGACTTGAGCGACGCGAGCACCGCGTCGACATCGAGGTTGGTCTTGTTGCGGAGCGAAACATCGGCGTAAAAGAGCCGGCGCCGGCCCGCCGCATCGGTCACGCCGTGCCCGCCCCAGAGCAGATACAGCATGTCGCCGGTGAGGCCCGGCAGTGTGTCGCTGATGGCGCCCCAGATTGCGTCGCGCGTCGCCGGGCGCACCACGATCGCGGCGTCCTTGGGCGCGCGCCCCGCGCCGCCGGGAGCGGACGAGAGGAAGCAAAAAATGTTCGCGGCCGGCACGCCGGCTTGGCGCAGCCAGTCCGCGAACGCGCACGCATCGTTGACGGGCCCCGGAAGCGGCGGCAACCACTCGGCGTAGTGCTCGACACCGACGACAAGCGCGTACGTCCGGTCCGCGCGGTGCGCCCATGGCGCGTTCGTCGGCGCATTCGCCGAGCTCACGTCGGCCACACTCACGACTCCACGGTGCAAGGAATGCGCAACGATACCGGCAAGGATCGCCGCGTCAAGCGCGCGCCCGTGAACCGCCGCTAACGGCCGTGCCCCTGTCGTGCGCGCGGTGGCGGGGTCACCTTAGCGCGCAATGCTCTATCCCGCCATTGTGCTCGATGCCGCGTCGGCGGTGAGCGACGCGCGCGCGCGGCTGCGTGACGACGACGGACGACTCCACGCGGGCGCGCGTGTCGTCCTTCGCCTTCAGATCGCGGACGCGCTCTGCTGGTATGCGTGCACCGCCGCCGAGCTCGACGCGGCGCTGGCATCGTGGGCCGATGACACCCGTGTGAGCGACGCGCTCGCGCTGCGGACGAGCGACGCGTGGCCGGCCCGGCAGTCGTCGGAGCTCGAATGGGCCAACGCGCGCGGGCTCTGCGGCGTCGTGCTCGACGGGCCACGCGTGCTCGGCGTTGCCGAGCTGTCGAGATCGTCGCCGTACTTCGCGCAGTGCGACGCGTTGTGGCGTCCGGGTCGCGACCGTGATCCCGATGAAGGCGACGACGGCGGTGGCGGGACCGTGGCCGGTGGCCGATCCCGATGGACGGACGAGCGCTTCGTCGCGAGAAGCGCCATCGGGGAGCCGGTCAGCGAGCCGTGGCGCGCCTACGCCGCCATCACGGCGCCCGAGGTCGTGGCGCCTAGCGAGTCGTTCGAGGTGTCGGTGGGGTTGAGCGACAAACCGCACGACAAAACCGTCGGCGCGGTCACCGTGCCGCGCGTCGCCGGCGAAACGCGCATCCACCTCGAGGTGCAGGTGCTCGCCGACGGCTTCGACGCGCCCGATGGCAGCCGCTTCACGCTCGACGTCGATCCCGACAATCTGCGGGGCGCTGTGGGACGCGTGCGCCTCGTGGCGCGCGACGGTACGGGCGAGCGGCTCAGCCTGATCCTCGTGCAGTTCTTCCATCGGGGCGAGTGTCGCGGCTCGGCGGCGCGCGCGATTACCGTGCGGGGTGAGCGAGAGACGCTACCGTCGCGGATGAATGGCGAGGCGACCGCGTGGTCCGGCATCGCCAACGCCGCCGGTGGAATGCAACTCGATGCCGCCGCCGCGCCGCCCGACCTCACGATCATCATTGCCAAACCCGACGGCAACGACGCCTCCGGCCGCTTTCAGTGGACGCTGCACTCGCCGCACGACATACCGTTGCCCGCGGCCCCGCTCGCGATCGACCTCGGCCGCGACGCCGCGTCGTTCAGCCTCGCTCTGATGAAGCGGATTCCACCCGGTGAGGGGAGCGCGCTCGGCGCGCTCGCGGTGCGGGGCGTCGCGAAGCGCATCGCCGAGCACGTACCGCGCGCGCTGTTCGACGCGCTGCGGGCCGTGTACGCGCGCACGGGCCGACCGCCGACGGTGCAGCTCTACACCGCCGAGGCGCACGTGCCGTGGGAGCTCGCCATATTTCCGGAGCCGTTGCTCGAGGCCGATCGTCCACCCTTTCTCGGCGCGCAGGCCACCATCGGCCGATGGATTCTCGGTCTCGCGCAATACGCGTCGCCGCGCGGCGAGCCGCTCGATGTGTCGGCGATGGTCGCGATCGCGGGCGACTATGCGCAGTCGACGACGCTTCGCGTACTCGGTGACGCCATTGCCGAAGCGAACGAGTTGCAGCAGCGCTACGACGCCGTCATCTGTCCCACGACGGAGGACGCGGTCGCCGAGCTGCTCAACGGCACGCTCCCCCCGGGCGGCGCGCAGTCGCTGCACTTCGCCTGTCACGGCGCGGCGTCGCCGAACACGCCCGAGCTCGGTGCCGTCTACGTCGCCGAAGACATGCCGCTGTCGCCGTTCATGTTCAGCGCCGCGCCGATCGGCGAGCTCGCGGCGCCATTCATCTTTCTCAACGCCTGTCAGGTGGGAGCGAGCGGCGAGCTCCTCGGCGGCCAAGGCGGATTCGCCAGCGCATGCCTGTCAGCGGGCTTCCGCGGATTCGTCGCGCCGGTATGGAGCGTCGCCGACGAGCCGGCGCGTGACTTCGCGCTTGGATTTTACGAGCGTGTGCTCGCAGAGGGCGCGGCGCACGTGTCCGTCGCGGAAGCGATGCGTGAGCTGCGCGCCCGGTACCGCGATGACGGCGAGACGCCCTTTCGCGCGACGTACCTGTCGTACGTGTTCTATGGACATCCGTCGTTGGCGATGCGACGTCGGGCAGCCGCCGGTTGACGCGCCCCCGCTCGCCGAAAAGCGGCTAGCGCGGCGGATGAGCGCCGCGCGACAACACCAGCACCGCCAGAATCTCCGGGCGCGCGGAATGCGCGCGCCCGCTGAGACCGCCGCCCAAACGCTCCACGAGCGCCCGATCGCTCGATGCTCGAGCCATATCGCGCAGCGACCATTCCCCCGCGATGCCCATCGGCGTCGCGGCGGCGTGCAGCGCGCGACCCGCTGCTTCGGCCAGCTCTGCGCGCCGGTGATACGGCGTCGTTCCGATCGCCGCCGCGATCGCGCGCGTGACCAGCCGTTGAGCCGGCGCAAGCGCGCCGCTGGCGCCCGCGCGCTCCGCCGCCTCGCCGGCGACGAGCCACTGCCGTAACGCAAGGCCGGCGCGCGCGAGCGAGCAGGCGTCGGCCACGCACTCGGCGCCGCCGGCGTGCTCGACGAGCGTGAGAACAGCACGCACATCGGTCGACACGACTCCGCCGTCGTCGATCGCGACGAGCTCGGGCCGGCCGTCCCGGCTCACGAGCGCGAGTGCGCCCGACACGGGCGCACGCACCGCCGAGACGAGCGGCCAGTCGCGATCCGCGTCGCACGAGAGCCACGGCGCGAGATACCGCGCAAGCCTCTCGCGATCGCTCGTCGCGCTCGCGTCGAGCGCATGCGCGGCGTCGCCGAACAGCAGCACGTCGCTTCCCACGAGCGCGCGCGCGTGCCCGAGCTTGACGCGTATGCGGCGCTCGAGCGCCAGCAGCCGCTCGGCGCTGGCGGGTGGAGCGAACGTGTAGACGATCGTTCGCGCGTGTCGCGCGCCCAGCCGGCGCGAGCGGCCGACGCGCTGCTCGAGCCGCGCCGCCGTCCACGGAAGATCCACGTGCACCACGACCTCGGCGTCCTGCAGGTTGACGCCCTCGCTCGACAGGTCGGTCGTCAGCAGTAGTGTTATCCGCTCGATGTCGCGCGGCGGTGGCACGCCGAGCCCGAGGGGCGCGAAGCGCGCCAGCGCCTCGGCGCGCGAGAGCCGCCCACCGGCGACCAGAGCGCCGCGCGCGGTGAGCGCGGCAATGCCCACATCGGTGCGCAATCGGGCGAACAGTGCACGCACGGTGTCGGTATACGCGCTGAAGGCGACGATACTCGCGCCCGGATGCGCTCGCCGCACGGCGCGCAGCGCCTCGGCGCGCCGGTCGTCGACCGCCGAGGCATCGCCTCTCACGCGGGCGAGCAGGGCGCGCACGGCGCTCTCATGCGCGCCTAACGAGTCGAGGAGCGACGTCGCGTCGGGCGCGCTGGGCGAGAGGAGCGCGGCGAACGCGAGCTGCACCGCGTCGCCTTCTGGCGTGAGCCAGCGCGCAAGCTCGCGAGCCGACGGGTGCGTTCCCGACTCCAGCGCCGATCGGATTGCTGCTCCGCGGACCAGCATGCGTCGCAGCGCGCCGGCGAACGCTGCGCGGCTCGATGCCCACTGCTTGGCGAGCGTCATGGCCACGAGCGCGTCGGCGTGACCGCCGTCGCATGGCGGCACGGGTGGCGGAAGGCGCAGCAGTACGTCGAGCAGCGCGGCG
>JBDUCS010000416.1:0-2607 GCA_040003335.1 Gemmatimonadaceae bacterium
GCGCACCGTGCGATAGGCGCTCGCGAGCTCGGTGCCGGCGTAGCCGTTCATTGAACGCTCCAGCTGGTTGTGAGGGCGCAACGATGTGAAGGACGAGGGGTGAGGGCCAGGGTGTTTGACGGACGCCGGACGCCGGACGCCCGACGCCCGACTTCAGGGTGCAACTTCGTGGAACTGGACCGCCGTCTCCCGCTCGACCGCCCAACGCAACGCCCACGCGTCCTCGAACAGCACGAGCGGCTTGCCCTTCACGTCGAACAGCAGCATGCGCGCGTTGCGGCCGACGCGCTCGACGTCGGCGTCGGGGCCGGTGATCCAGCGCGGGAATTTGCCGGAAACTTTTTCGAGGCGGCAGCGCACGCCGTATTCGTGCTCGAGCCGGTGCATCATCACGTCGAACTGTAGCTGGCCGACGGCGCCGACGATCGGCGTGGGGCCGGCGACTTCGGTCGGCGACGTGAAGAAGACCTGCGCCGCGCCCTCTTCCGTGAGCTGGCGCAGGCCGGCGTCGAGCTGCTTGCGGCGCATCGGGTCGATCAGCACTACGCGCGCAAAGTGCTCGGGCGCGAAGCGCGGAATGCCCTGGAACTCGAGGTCGACGTCAGACGACAGCGTGTCGCCGATGCGCAGGGTGCCGCGGTCGAGCACGCCGATCACATCACCGGGCCACGCGACCTCGACCGCCGTGCGCTCGCGCGCGAGAAAGGTCTGCGGCGACGCGAGGCGGATCGGCTTGCCGGTGCGCACGTGCTTCACCTGCATCCCCGCCTCGAAGCGCCCCGAGCAGATGCGCACAAAGGCGATCCGGTCGCGGTGCCTCGGGTCCATGTTCGCCTGGATCTTGAAGACGAATCCGGTGAACGCTTCGTCCGTCGGCTCGACGATGCCGGCCGACGACGGGCGCGCCGTCGGCGCCGGCGACAGCTCGAGAAACTCCCGCAGGAACGGCTCGACGCCGAAGTTGGTCAGCGCGCTCCCGAAGAACACCGGCGACAGTTCTCCCGAGAGCACCTGCGCTTCGTCGAACGGGTGGCCCGCTTCGTCGAGCAGCGCGATGTCGTGCGCGAGCCGCTGGTGCGCCTCTTCGCCGAGCAGCGCGCGGATCTCCGCGCTGTCGAGCGCGCCCGAGTGTGTCACCACACGCTCGGCGCCGTGGTCCTCGCCGCGGTCGAAGAGGTGGATCTGCCCCTGCCGCCGATCGTACACGCCGACGAACGCGCCGTCGCGGTGGATGGGCCAGGTGATTGGATGGCAGGCGATCCCGAGGTCCGCTTCGACGTCGCTCACCAGCTTGAGCGGATCCTCCCCGGCGCGATCGCACTTGTTGACGAAGGTAAAGATCGGCGTGCGGCGCAGCTTGCAGACCTCGAACAGCTGCCGCGTGCGATCCTCGACGCCCTTGCGATTGTCGAGCAGCATCACGGCGCTGTCGGCGGCAACGAGCGTGCGGTACGTGTCCTCGGAGAAGTCTTCGTGGCCCGGTGTGTCGAGCAAGTTGATGTGGTAGCCATCGTACTCGAACTGCATCACGCTCGACGTGACGGAGATGCCGCGCTCCTGCTCCATCTTCATCCAGTCCGACGTCGCGTGCCGCTGCGCGCGGCGCGCCTTCACCGACCCGGCGAGGTGGATCGCGCCACCGTAGAGCAGCAGCTTCTCGGTCAGCGTCGTCTTGCCGGCATCGGGGTGGCTGATGATGGCGAAGGTGCGGCGGTTGACGATGTGTGCGGCGATGCTGCCCGCGGGCGCGAGTGAGCTGGACACTCCGAAATTTAGCAGGTTGGCGCGACGATTGAGCCGTGAGCGAACGACGGGTGAATATTGAGAGCCCGAACCGCCCAGTCAGTCCTCGCCCGGCACCACCCCTCGCGGATCCCACTTCCCGTCCCTCCTGCCCGGCGACACCGGCGGTGGCTGGTCCGCTCCCAGATTGTCCGCGCGAATGTCCGCCTTGATGAAATTCTCCGCGGCAATCGGCGAGCCGGAGAGACGGCGCAAGAGTGCGAGCTGTCCCGCGTGCGTCATCGCATCGGATAGCGGACCCTGCAGCAGTTGCTCGACCGTCGTGCCGGTGATCGCATCACGGCTGCCGACGCGAGCGCCGAGATCTTCGAGCATCTCGTGAAATCGCTCCAGCTCGGCGCCGAGATCCGGAAGCGGCTCGGCCGTGTAGCTCCCGCCGACGAAGTACGTGCGCGCGTAGCCGAGCACGCTCCGCATATGCCGCACCAGCTCACGCGGCGTGCGCACTCCCTCGGCGGCGCGAAACTCTCCGAATTCCGGCGGCGCATTGCGCACCGCCTTCTGCGTGCGGTAGGCGAGCGCGGCGAGAAAATGCCGAAGCAGCTGTCGTCTCTCGTCCATGGCGGTGGGCGTCGGGGATGATATCGTAGGGGGATCACACGACAATAGTTCTCGGTTCGTCTGGAATGCCAGCCACACTGCAACACGAAAGCATCCACAGACCTGCGTCATCTGTGACATCTGTGGATGCTCCTCGCAAGGACGGGAGACGATCGACGATGCGCGCTCGCTTCATCTGTGGTTTGCTTGTGACCTGCTCCCTGCGGGCCCAGGCCCAGTCTCCGCATGAGGGCTACATCACCA
>JBDUCS010000159.1:0-8724 GCA_040003335.1 Gemmatimonadaceae bacterium
GCATCACGCACTACGAGCTTTCGGGCGTCGACGGGGGACGCACCATCGTGCTCCTTGGAGCCCGTCAATGAAGTCGGCCTGCCGCGCGTGCGTCTCGCGCACCTGGCCGAGCGCAATGCACTCGGCCCTGGCCGCATCGACGTCACCGAGTCGCGCGATCACGAGGCGCCGCGCGTCGTCCTCCGTCATCCCGCGCGCGATGTATTCGGCGACGCACTGCTCGGTGTGGAAGCGAAGCTCATCCTCGACGTCGCCCGCGATGTTGGAGCCCCAGAAGCGGAGATATCGTCGCCACGCCGGTAGTGGTGTCATATGCCCTCGGGCCGCGCGTCGAGCGCGGTGAACACGGCGTGGGCGAAGCGCGTCCACGTAACGGTCTCGCGGCGGAGCTGCGCGCGTCCCCGTGGTGTCAGCGTATAGAACTTGGCGCGCCGGTTGTTCGCCGAAACACCCCAGTGGGCGCCGATCCATTCGCGCGTCTCGAGGCGATGGAGCGCGGGATAGAGCGAGCCTTCCTCGATGCGGAGGACATCGGACGTTGCGTGCTCGATCCACCGCGCCACGCCGTAGCCGTGCGTCGGTCCCCAGCTGACCGCCTTGAGGATGAGCAGGTCGAGCGTGCCGCGGAGGACTTCAACGGTGGAATCGGGCATCTTCCCATAGAAGTTCTAGGTGACGGGAAGTATGGGGCGCCGTCGGAGGAGCGCAAGGGGTCGACTTGCAGCCCACCGCTCCGGCGATGAGCTTCACTCGCGCCCGTTCGCGGTGACCTTCACCCCACACTCCCCGGGTAATACCTGTGCCAGCCAGTCATCCCCTCTCTCGCCGCGAGTTTCTCACGAGCGCGAGCGGTCTCGCGGCGGCCTCGCTCGCCGCGCCGATGCTCAACCGCGGCCGCTTCCGGCTCTTCGCGCAGTCGTCGCGCGAGTATTCGGCGCGCGCCGTGGCGTTGATGCAGCGCTCGATCGTGATCGACATGCTGAGCCCCTTCACGCTCAACTTCCCGCAGCAGACGAAGTGGACCGCCGATCCCGAGAGCTTCACGACGGCAGACTTGCAGCGCTTCAAGGATTCCGGAATCACCGTGTTCCATCCGGCGGTGGGGCTCGGCGGGCGCGACGCGAACCGCCAGGCGCTCGAGTTCTTCGCGGGGTGGAACGCCTTTCTCGCGGGCAACGACGACAAGCTGATGCGCGTGGACAGCGCGGCCGACTTCCAGCGCGCGAAGAGTTCCGGGAAGATCGGCGTGATATTGGGCCTGCAGAATTCGGAGCAGTTCACGAGGCCCGACGATGTGGATTTTTTCTTCGGCCTCGGCCAACGCGTGTCGCAGCTGACGTACAACAGCCGAAATCTCATCGGCAACGGCTCGACCGAACGCCGCGACGACGGGCTCAGCGACTTCGGAGTCGCGATCGTCGAGCGAATGAACAAGGTCGGCATGGTGGTGGACGTCTCGCACTGCGGTGACCGCACGACGCTGGACGCCTTCGAAATCTCGAAGCGGCCGGTGCTGATCACGCACTCCAACTGCCGCACGCTGGCCGGCGGCCATCCGCGGGACAAGAGTGACGAAGCGATTCTGGCGGTCGGGAAATCCGGCGGCGTCATGGGCATCACGGCGGTGCGCATGTTCGTCCGTGACAAGGAACCGACCACGATCGAGCACGTGCTCGACCACTTCGATCACGTGCGCACGCTCATCGGACCGGAGCATCTGGGCGTCGGCAGTGACATCGATCTCGATGGCTACGACAAGATGCCGCCCGAGATCAACAAGCAGCTGCGCGCCAGCTACAAGGGGAGTTACGGCTTCCGCGAGAAGATCGACATCGAGGGTCTCGACCACCCGAAGCGAATGTTCGACCTCACCGAGGGTCTGATCCGGCGCCGCTACAGTGATGCGGAGATCGAGGGAATTCTCGGCGGCAACTTCCGGCGGGTGATCTCACAAATCTGGCCGAAGTAGTGTTGTGCATACAGACAAGATCCGAATGGCCACGCCATAGTCGTAGTGAGGTGCCATGAACGCCCCGTCCCCGCCGGATCCGACTCCCGCACGCCCACCTGACGACACGGGGTGGCACCCCGACACCATCGGCCACTACCGCATCACGGGAGTGCTCGGCAGGGGCGGGATGGGAACCGTGTACGAGGCCGAGCAGGAACAGCCGCTCCGGATGGTCGCGCTCAAGGTGATCCGCCCCGAGTACGCGTCGCCCGAAATGCTGCGGCGCTTTGCCCGCGAGTCCGACCTCCTCGGAAGGCTGCAGCATCCCGGTATCGCCCAGATCTATGAGGCCGGCACCTCCGAGGGTGCCTATGGGGAACAGCCCTTCTTCGCGATGGAGCTGATCAGGGGCCAGCAGCTCACCGACTACGCCAACAGCAAGTCGCTCGACCTGAATGGCCGGTTGGAGCTGTTCGGCCGGGTGTGCGACTCGGTGCACTATGCCCACCAGCAGGGCATCATCCACCGCGACCTGAAGCCGGCCAACATTCTCGTCGACGTCACCGGCCAACCCAAGGTGCTCGACTTCGGCGTCGCACGCCTCACCGACGCCGACGTGAAAGCCACCCGCCAGACGTCGGTCGGCGAGGTGGTCGGCACACTGCAATACATGAGTCCCGAACAGGTCGGTGCCGACCCGGATGACATCGACATCCGGAGCGACGTGTACTCGCTCGGCGTCATTCTCTACGAGCTGCTGTCGGGACAGCTGCCCTACGATCTCACGCGGAAACTGATCTTCGAGGCCGCCCGGGTCATCCTCGTCGACGATCCCGCTCGGCTGAGCCTGATCAATCGAAACCTCAAGGGCGACATCGAGGTCATCGTCGCCAAGGCGCTGGAGAAAGAGAAGCGCCGGCGCTACGGGTCGGCCGAGGAGCTGGCGAGCGACGTGCGGCGCTTCCTCAGCGACGAGCCGATCACCGCCCGCCCGGCCAGCGCGATCTACCAGTTGCGGAAGTTTGCGCGACGCAACCGCGCCTTGGTGGGCGGTCTCGGACTCGCTGGGTTCATCCTCCTCGTTGGCGCGGCGGTGAGTCTCTGGCAGGCAGTGCGCGCCACCACCGCCGAGCGGCTGGCCGAATCGCGGCGCGGCGACGCGGTGGCGGCAGGCGGGCTAGCGGAACGTCGCCGCGCGCAAGCCGATTCCGCCCTCCTCGTCGCCGACTCGGCGCGGGCGGACGCCTTTCGGCAACAGGCCGCCGCGACGGCCAGCGCCCAGCGCGCCACCGGTGAAGCGGCGAAGGCGCAGGCGGTCAACGCGTTCCTCCAGAACATGCTGGCATCGTCGGACCCGGCGAAGGCGCTCGGGAAAGAGTTGAGCGTTCGCGAAGTACTCGATCAGGCGGCGAGCAGGGTCGGCACCGGTGAACTTCAGCGCCAGCCGGAGGTCAGGGCCGGCGTCGAGACGACTATCGGCCGGACCTACTTTGCGCTGGGACTCTACGACAAAGCCCGCCCGCATCTCGACTCCGCCTACTCGATTCATCGCCGGGCGATGGGCTCGACGAGCCTCGCCGTCGGCGAGAGCGCGGCCGATCTAGGCGAGCTGGCCCGGGCGTCGGGGCACTATGACCTCGCGGAGAAGCGCGTGACCGAAGCGCTCGCGCTCAAGCGAGCCACCCTTCGGCCGGACGATGACCAGGTCACGGCAACACTGGTCACGCTCGCCGATGTTCGTTACCTGCAGGCGCGAAACGCCGAGGCGGAGCAGCTCTATCGGCAGGCGCTCAGCCTCACCCGCGCTCGTCACGGAAATGCCGCGTTGCAGGTGGCTGAGCGCCTCCGATCGTTCGGCAATTTTCTGACGTTCACCGACCGGCCCAAAGAAGCCCGGCCCTTGCTGGAGGAATCCCTCGCGATCCTGCGCAAGACATACGGCGAGACCCACCCGCAAATCGTCGAAGCCCTCGTGGCGCTGAGTGACGCCCGCGTGAATGAGTCCGACTTGGTCGGCGCGGAAAAAAACCTCCGGGCAGCGCTCCCGATCGCCCGCACGCTGTATGGCCAAGAACACCCGGTCATCGCCAATGTCGTCAGCCGCCTGGGCGCCGCGCTGAGGAGTCAGCGCAAGCTCGAAGTGGCGGAGCCGCTGCTCCGCGAGGGACTGGCGATGCGAGTGAAGCTGCTTGGTGAAGAGCACCCCGACGTGCAACTGGCCCGGGTCGAGCTCGCTCGATTGTTCCAAGCCCAAGGCAAGTATGGTGACGCGGACACAATGCTCACGGCGGTATTGCGCGCTCGCCGGGCGGCGTTGGGCGAGATGAGTCCGGCGCTGGCCGCGACGCTCAACGATCTCGGACAGGTCGCGGACGCCCGCGAGGACTGGCCGGCGGCCGAGCAGCGCTATCGTGCGGCGCTGCCCATCTGGAGGGCCGCGCACATCGAGGACGGGGAAATCAACTCGATGGCGATGCTGGGGTGGACGCTCAGCAAGCAAGAGAAATACGACGAGGCCGAGCCTCTCCTTACGGATGTCCTGGCGCGGCGCCGGGCGCGCTATGGGGACAACCATTGGAGCGTTGGAGATTCGTACGAGAAGTTGGCCGGGATCGCGTTCGGTCGCGGACAGCTCGTGCGAGGCGAATCCCTCTCGCGTGCGGGACTCGCCGTTCGCCGCACCCTCTATGGGGCGCGTGCCCCCCAAGTTGCCTCCCAACTCCTCAACATCGCATTCTTCCGCGAACAACAGAATGACACCAGCGGCGCGATCCCGTTGGTGCGCGAGTCGCTATCGATCAGTCAGGAAACCCGCCCGGCGACGGATCTGAACGTCATCACTGCTCAGCGATTGCTGGCCGTCGATCTGTGCGCGACCGGCGCGGCAGCAGAGGGCGATTCAGTGATTCGCGCCGCCATCGCTCACAGTCCGGCGGATTCAACGCAGGCGATGACGCACCGCCTTCGAAGTACCCTGGGTTTCTGCTTGACGCGCCAGCGCCGTTTCGCGGAAGCAGAGACGCTGTTGCTCCAGGCAGAATCGGGCCTGCTCGCTCTTCGACCCACTACGGCGAAGCAGTCCGCGGTGGTTATCACCTGGCTCGTGAACCTGTACGAACGGTGGGGCAAGGCCGCGGAAGCGGCGGAGTGGAGAGGGCGAAGGGACGCCAAAAATTAAACGCGTCTTCCACCGGCTCACGTCATGACACTCGATCGACGCTCGTTCGTCTTCGCCGCCGCATCGCTGGCCGCTGCCGCGGTGGGCGGCCCTACCGCCGCAATGGTTATTCCGTCGTTGCCGCTCGGACGCGACGACGATCCGCTCGGCGTTCGCGGCGACTTTCCGATTGTGAATGATCGGATCTTTCTCAACTCGGCGTACATCACACCGATTCCTCGGCAGGTGGTGGCCGCCGGACACGCGTTCCTCGAGGAGAAAGCGACCAAATCGTTTCAGCTCGGCCCTCTCCTGGCCAAGTGCGATGAGGTGCGCGCTCAGTTTGCAGGCCTGATCAATGCAGCGTCGCCGGATGAGATCGGCCTGCTCTT
Organism: Gemmatimonadaceae bacterium; assembly: GCA_040003335.1. Classification (GTDB taxonomy): domain Bacteria; phylum Gemmatimonadota; class Gemmatimonadetes; order Gemmatimonadales; family Gemmatimonadaceae; genus JALZAE01. The sequence continues at coordinate 5,501 of JBDUCS010000159.1, forward strand.
CTCGACGGCCGAGGGCGAAAACGTCGTCGCCGCCGGACTCGATCTCAAAGCGGGCGACAACGTTGTCATCGACGAGCTTCACTACAATACGGAGTTCGTGCTGTATCGCACGCTCGAGAAAATGCGCGGCATACAGCTCAGAATCGCCAAGCACCGGAACGGTGTGGTCGAGGCGCGCGACTTCGAGCCGCTCGTGGACAACCGTACGCGGCTCGTGTCGGTCGCTTGGGTTTCGCATCAGAACGGCTTCCGGCACGACATGCGGCCGATCGCCGACGTCGCGCACGCCAAGGGAGCGCTCTTCTACACGGATGCCATCCAGGCGGTCGGTGCGTTCCCCATCGATGTCCGCGCGTCGGGAGTCGATTTCCTCTGCGCCGGCTCCTACAAGTGGCTGCTTGCTGGGTGGGGCGTGGCTCCGTTCTACGTGCGCGCCGAGGTGGCCGACCGGCTCCGGCTCGACCGCTTCGGCGAGATGAACGCCGGGCCGGAGCTGCCCGACCACAGCTATGAGATACCGAGAAACGCAAAGCGATTCGACTACTCGAGCCGCGCATTCGGCGACGTGTATACGCTCAGCGCTGGCCTGACCTATCTCGCAAAGGTCGGCGTCGATCGGATCGAGCAGCACGTCGTGCATGGTCTGGCTTGGCGTCTTCAAGACGGGTTGGCGAGCCAGGGCCACCGTCTGTTCACGCCAACGGGTAACCGGTCGTCGATCGTCGCGTTTTACACGACGCAGCCTGCGGTCGAGATTCGCGCGGCGTTCGGCGCGGCCAAGATCGAGGTGACCAGCCGCGACGGCACGGTCCGGATTGCGCCAGCGTTGTTCAACACCCGCGACGACATCGACCGCTGCCTCGATGTGACGAAGAAGCTGCGTTGACGCTCTGTCACACGTGCGCGCGTTGCTGCGTTTCGGATGCGCCGCAGAGGTCGCGACCGGGCACGTTCGATTGCACGTCGCCCTGTAGCGGCCGCGAGCCGAGGAATTCATCAACCGGGCTTGATTTATCAAGTTTGCTTGATATGTTGACATCATGACAGTCATCACGAAGACCGCCAAGGGAGACCTTGCTCAATTGACGAAGCAGTTGCGCGCTCTCGCGGACGAAACGCGGCTCCAGGTCATCGACCTGCTGCGCGGGGGCGAGCGCTGCGTATGCGACTTGACCGAGGCGCTCGACGTTGGGCAGTCACTGCTTTCGTTTCACCTCAAGACGCTGAAGGACGCCGGTCTCGTGTCGGATCGCCGCGAGGGCCGGTGGGCCTACTACACGATCAACGAAGATGCGTTCGTCGCTCTTCAGCAGGTTGTCGGCGGATTGCCCTCACGTCGCCTCGCCGTGCTCGCCGAAAAGTGCTGCTGCTAGCTGATCTCGATTTCCACGCGATAGCCGCGTTTTATACATCAACATTTCTTGATCAACAGAGAGGACATCATGTCGACTGACTCCGATCGGACAGCGATGAACGCCGCGAGCGCATCGGTGGACGAGATTACCGCCATCGTCCGTGAGAAGTACGGCCAGGCTGCCCGCCGCGCCGCCGAGGGCGCTCAGGCGTCGTGTTGCGGGCCGGTCAGCGCATGTTGCGGCGGCTCGACCGCCAACGGCACGCTCGATCCGATCACCTCGAATCTCTACGTGAACGGAGAGACGGATCAACTACCATCGGCCGCCGTGCTCGCCTCGCTCGGCTGCGGCAATCCGAGCGCACTCGCCGAGCTGCGTGAAGGCGAGACGGTGCTGGATCTCGGCTCGGGCGGCGGCATCGACGTCCTCCTGTCCGCGCGGCGCGTGGGGCCGACCGGGAGGGCGTACGGCCTCGATATGACCGACGAGATGCTCGAGCTCGCGCGGCAAAATCAGCGCGAGGCCGGCGTACAGAATGTCGACTTCCTTCGCGGACAGATCGAAGCCATCCCCCTGCCGAGCGATTCGGTCGACGTGATTATCTCCAATTGCGTGATCAATCTGTCGGGCGACAAGCGTCGCGTGCTCGCGGAAGCGTTCCGCGTGCTCAAGCCGGGCGGTCGGTTCGCGGTGAGTGATGTCGTCGTGCAGGGTAGCCTGCCCGCGCACATCAAGCGCAGCATGGAGTTGTGGGTCGGCTGCGTGGCCGGCGCGCTCGAGGAAGGCGAGTTCGTGCGCATGCTGACCGAGGCCGGCTTCGAGAATCCGACCATTGAGATGACGCGCACGTACGACATCGAGGACGCGCGAGCGTTCCTCGCCGAGAGCGGGCTCGACGTCGACGTCGTGGCGGCAGCGGTGGCAGGCAGAGTGGGCGCCGCGTTCGTGCGCGCGCGGAAGCCGCAGGGTGCGGGGGGGCGCGCGCGGGCGTCGGACGTCGCGGTTCCTCTGCCGACGCCAGCGACGTCGGCGCCAGAACAAACGTCGTGCTGTGGATCGGAGTGCTGCCAATGACAGTGCTCCAGCAGGGACCGCCGAACGGCAGCAACACTGACTCACTTCGCGCGCCCACGATTCGCCGGCCGATCGCCGACGACCTGCCCGCGATCGAGCGACTGCTGCGAGCGTCGGGACTCCCGGTCGATGGCGTGGCGGAGGCGCTACCGACGTTCTTCGTGGCGCTCCATGATGCGGCACTCGTCGGCGTGGCGGGGCTCGAGGTCTGTTGCGACAACGCGCTCCTCCGGTCCGTGGCAATCGCGCCCGAGTGGAGAAGCCGCGGCCTCGGCCGCTCCCTCGTGAACCACATCATTGCGGACGGCGAGTCGCGAGGACTGCGGTCGCTCTACCTGCTCACGACCACGGCGGAGCACTATTTCCCGAGCTTCGGCTTCACGCGAGTCGAGCGTGATGCCGTGCCGGCGGACGTGCGAGCCACGGCGGAGTTCCAGGGCGCCTGTCCGGCGTCCGCTACGGCAATGCGTCTTCCCCTGACCACGCCCACGCCGTGAGGATGCGGCTCGCGCTCATCTCGGACATCCACGCGAATCTTCCGGCGCTCGACGCCGTGCTCGCCGACATCGCAGCCGTGCCCGATGTCGCCGCGACGTATCACCTCGGCGATCTCGTCGGATACGCGCCGTGGCCAAATGAGGTCGTTGCACGATTGCGGACGGCCGGAATCGCCGGCATCGCGGGTAACTATGACTCGACCGTCGGGGCGGACGACAAGCACTGCGGCTGCAAGTACGAGGATCCGCGACAGGAGGAGCTCTCGCATGTGAGCTTCGCATGGACGAAACAACACGT
>JBDUCS010000006.1:0-28233 GCA_040003335.1 Gemmatimonadaceae bacterium
CGCGGGCCGGCGCCACGCGATCGCTCTCGCATCGGCCGCCGAAGTGCTCCCCGCGCGTGCGCTCACACGGTACCCCGGCGCGCCCCGGTCGATTGCCGGGCTCACTAACGTTCGCGGCACCGTCGTGACCGTGATCGACCTCGGCGCTCGGCTGCACGAACAATCATCAAATCGCCCGAACGGGTCGATACTCCTGGTGACATACCGCGGGCGCCCGGTGGGCCTCGCGGTGGACGACGTCGTGGACATTTACGACCGGGCCGCCGCTCACGCGCGCGGCATCGAGATGCTCGACGTCGACCTGTTGCTCGCGGGGATTCTCGCGGCCGACGACACGGCATCATTGGAGGAGTTGTGATTCACACGGTATTGGTGTGCGACGACGCGATCTTCATGCGGACAATGATCAGCGACATTCTGTCGCAGTCCGGCTACGAAGTGATCGGTGAAGCGGAGACGGGCACGCAGGCGGTCGAGAAGTACAAGCTGCTACGTCCCGACTTGGTCACGATGGACATCGTGATGCCCGACATGGGCGGGATCGACGCCGTCCGCGAGATCACAAAGGTCGACGCCAACGCGAAGATCCTGATGTGCAGCGCGATGGGCCAACAAGCGCTCGTCGTCGAAGCGATCCAGGCCGGCGCCCGCGACTTCGTCGTGAAGCCGTTTCAACCCAGCCGCGTGCTCGAGGCGGTACAGCGAGTGCTCGCCAAATAGCGCGCCCGACGCCCGTCGCCTGGTGCCCATGCTAGACACCTCCCGCTACGCCGATCTCTTCCTGACCGAAAGCCGCGATCACCTCGCGGCGATGAGCGAGGCGCTGCTCGCCCTCGAGCGGTCGCCGCGCGCGCGGGGGCCGGTGGACGCCGTCTTTCGCGCGGCGCATACGCTCAAGGGGATGAGCGCCGCGATGGGTCACGACGCGATCGCCGCGCTGGCGCACGAGATCGAGCCGCTGCTCGAGCGCGTGCGCCGTCGGGAGCTGCAAGCCACGCGCGCGCTGGTCGACGTACTCCTCGCCGGCGCCGATGCGCTCGAGGCGGCGATCGCCGGCGTGCCCTCCGGCGGTCTTATGGGGACGGACGACGCGTGCCGTGCGGCCGCCCACCGCATCGCGGCGTTCGAAGGGGTGACGATTGCATCGTCGGCGCCGAGCCTGCCGACGCCGGCGGCCGGCATCAGCGCGGTGGCGCTCGAGGGGCGGCTCGTGCGCATCCGCGTCTCGTCCGACGTGCCGATGCGCGGCGTGCGCGCCTTTCTCATCGTGCGCCGCGCCGAATCCCTCGGGCGTGTCAGCGCGCTCACGCCGGATTTGGACGCGTTGCAGCGCGGCGAGTTCGGGCGCGGCTTCTCGCTGCGCATTGTCACCGACGAGCCGCGCGACGCGATCGAGCACGCGCTCCTTGCCGTGGGCGACGTCGAAGCGGTGTCGGTCGATGGCGAGGGTGACGCCGAGCGCGCGCTCGAGCCGGCCGCCGGTGCGCACGCCGGCGTGCGGCGCCACGTGCGCGTCGACACGCGCCGGCTCGACGCGCTCATGAATCTCGTCGGCGAACTCGTGATCGCGCGCGGACGGCTCGAGCGCATTGCGGGCGCGATGGAGTCGGACGATCTCACGCAGGGTGTGGGGGACGCCGCCCGTCTCATCGCCGACCTGCAAGCGGAGATCATCGCCAGCCGCATGCTCCCCGTCGCCGAAGTGTTCGAGCGCTTCCCGCGCGTCGTCCGTGATGCCGCGCGGCAGCTGGGCAAAAACGCCGAGCTGACGATCGAGGGCGGCGACATCGAGCTCGACCGCTCGGTGCTCGACGTCATCTCGGAGCCGGTGATGCATCTGCTGCGCAACGCCGTCGACCACGGTCTCGAGAGCCCCGTCGAGCGCGCCGCGGCGGGAAAACCGCTCACCGGCCGCGTCACGCTCACTGCGTCGCGTGAGCACGCATCGGTGGCGATCCGCGTGCGCGACGATGGCCGCGGAGTCGACCGCGAGCGCGTCGTCGCCAAGGCGCGCGCGCTCGGCATGCTCGACGCGGCCGCGGCGCCGACCGATGACGAGATCGCCGACCTCATCGCGCGTCCCGGCTTCTCGACCGCCCCCGAGGTGACGGCCTTCTCGGGGCGCGGCGTCGGCATCGACGTGGTCGCGAGCACGGTTCGCCGGCTCGGCGGCGCGGTCGAGATCATCTCGGTACGCGGCGAGGGAACGTGCGTCACGCTGCGGCTGCCGCCGACGCTGGCGATCGTGCGCGCGGTCGTGGCGCGCGTCGCCGGCGAGACCTACGCGCTCCCCGCGGCGCACGTCGTGACCGCGCTCGAGCTCGATCGCCGCGCGCTCTCCGGGGCCGCGGCGGCCGAGCGCTTGGCGACGCGCGACGGGCCCGTGCCGGTGATCCGGCTCCGAACGCTGCTCGAAATGGAACCGGATGACGACACTCTGAAGCAGGTCGTGCTCCTCCGGGCCGGCGAGCGCCGCGTGGCACTCGTGATCGATGAGGTCGTGGAACAGCGGGAGATCGTGGTGAAGCCGTTCGACGCCGCGCTCGGTACGGCGCCCCTCTTCAGCGGGGCGACCATACTCGGCGACGGCGCGCCGGCGCTCATACTCGACGTCGCGCAGCTGGCTGCTGTGGGCCATCGGGTGTCAGCTGGCGGCCCCCGGCCGTCAACAGGTGCGATCGCAATTGAGAGCCGGCAGGCAACTGACAGCCGACAGGTGACAACCGACAGCACAGTCTTGAGGAGACCGCAGTGATCGACCTGCACACGTTGTCCGATGTCGAGCTCGATGCGTTGCGCGAGGTAGCGAGCATCGGGGCGGGGCACGCCGCGACGGCGCTCTCGGAGATGACCGGGAGCACGATCATGATCAGCGTGCCACGCATCGCCATCGCGCGCACGGAGGACGTGCCGCACCAACTCGCCGCGGCGGGCGGCGAGGTCGCCATCGTGCACATGCAGATGCTCGGCGACCTCACCGGGCGCACCTTTCTCATCCTGCCGTGCGCGGTCGCCCTCCGCTTGGCCGAGTTGATGCTGCGCCGGACGCCGGGCTCATCGCCGGCCATGGGCGCGCTCGAGTCGTCGGCGATCAAGGAGGCGGGCAACATTCTCTGCGGCGCGTACATGAACGCGCTCAGCGACTTCCTCGGTGTGATGCTGATGCCGTCGCCGCCGACGCTCGCCCTCGATGGACTCGAGTCCATTGTCGCCCAGTCCTCGGCGCTGCGCGAGGACCGGGAGCTGGTGTTCGCGGTCGAGACGCAGTTCTTCCTGCAGGATCGCGCCGAGTCGCTGCGCGGATTCTTTGTGCTTCTGCCGGATGCCGCGTCACTCGAGCTGATCCTCGCATCGCTCCGCGTGAGCTGACGGCGACGGTCATGGTGCTCACTCTCTGCACACCGCGCGACCGCGAGATTCTTCGGTCGTTCGCCCGCCGGATCGACCCTTCGGATGCGGGAGCGCACAACAACCTCGGTGTCGTCTTCTTCACGAAGGGGATGCACGAGGAGTCCGTGGCGGCGTTCATGCGCGCCTACGAGCTCGACCCGAAGATGCAGGTGGCGCAGCGCAATCTGGAGATCGCGTACTTCAACACGGGCGTGTACGACCGCCGCGTTCCCGAGCTGAAGGAGCGACTGCGCGTCGACCCGACCGATCGCGGTGCGCGCTGGCACCTCGGCCGCACGTATGCCGCGCTCGGCGACACGCGCGACGCGATGGCCGAGTTCCTCGCGCTGCACGAGCATCATCCGACGGACGTCCGGGCCGTAGTGCAACTCGGCCTCGCCGCGAAGTCGATCGGCGATCTCGACGCCGCGCAGCGCTGGTTTGAGCGTGCCCTGGCGATGAAGCCCGACAGCGCGGCGATCAATTTCCACGTCGGCGAGGTGCTCTACAATCGGGGCCTCAACGACGAGGCATTGGTCGCGCTCCGCAACGCCGTGGCGCTGGAAGCCGATCACTCCGATGCGCACTATCTTCTCGCGTTCGTGCTCGGTGACCTCGGACGTCACGACGAGGCGCGCGCCGCGACCAAGCGAGCGATGCAGCTCAACCCATCGCTCGGCCGCGCCGAGGCGAATCTCGAGCTGGTGCGCTACGATCCGGCGCAGTACGAGGCCGTGTTGCAGCGACGCCGCGAGCGGCAGGAGAAAGCGCTGCGCGAGACGCCGGCGCCGGAAGCGGGGATGCCGGCGCATCTCGGCCTCGGCCTCGCCTTCCGCAAGCGCGGCTACTTCGCCGAGGCGGTACGCGAGTACCGCCTGGCGCTCGAGGACGGCGAGGACCGCACGCGCGTGTTGCAGGCGCTCGCCGAGCTCTATCTCCTCAAGCGCGATGCGCGCGCCGCCGTCGAGGTCTACGATCGACTCCTCGCGGACAATCCCGGCTCGCCGAAGCTCTGGTGCGAACGCGGCGTCGCGCTGCACCTGGAGGGCGATGCGACGGGGGCTGCCGACAGCTACCAGCGCGCGCTGGCGACCGACGGCCGGCACGCGGCGTCGCTCAACAATCTCGGCGTGGCGCTCCAGCGCGCGGGCGATGGCGACGGAGCGACGCGCGCCTTGCGCCTGGCGATCGGCTCACGCCCGCGGTTCGTGAAGGCGTGGCTCAATCTCGCGCTCGTGCTCCTCAAAGAGCGCAAGCTGCAGCAGAGTCTGGACGCCTATCAGGCCGCGCTCGCGGGTGACGTGGAGCGGCACGTCGCCTGGAACGGTGTCGGTCGCGTGCTGGTGGAGATGCGCAAGTTCGACGAGGCGCGCGCGGCGTTCGAGCGCGCGATCGGCGACCGGCCCGCGTACGCTGAGGCGCACTACAATCTCAGCTTCACGCTCTCGAACCTCGGCGACTTCGCCGGGGCACTCGAGGCGACCAAACGAGCGCTCGAGCTCGAGCCACAGTACGTGCCGCAGCGCTTTCAGCTCGCGACCGAGCTGGAGCACGAGGATCCGGAGCTGCTCGTCGACGCCGAGGCCGCGCGCGCGACACGTGAGTCGGCGACCGCTCCGAGCTTCGGTGCCTTCTCCGCCGACGCCGATGTGACGGACGCGCTCCTCGCATCGCTCGTGCGCGACGCCGACGACGTCGCGCCCTATGCCGAGGCGCAGGACCAGCTCGCGCGCGGGCTGCTCGAGGGCGCGATCGCGCTGGCCGAACGCGCGATGAGCGCGGGCGGCGACCGCGCCTCGGGGCTCTCGGTGATCGGCGCGGCGCTCGCTCGTCGCGGCGAGCTCGAACGCGCGCTCGGCGCCTTTTGCGCGGCGCGGGACGTCGATGCGACATCGGTCGCGGCGATGACGGGCGAAGCGCGCGTGCTCCTGGCGCTCGCCCGCCCCGGCGATGCGTGGCGCGTGGCGGAGACGCTGGCGACGGCTGCGCCGAACGATGCCGACGCGCTGGTGATCTGCGCCGAGGCCCGCGTGCGCACGGGCGACGCTGCCGGCGCGATGCAGATGCTGGACCGCGTCCGCGCAATGGCGCCGGCGCGTCCCGATGTGCTCAAGCTCTGCGGTGACGCGGCGCGGGCGCAGGGCGAGCGCGGCGTCGCCGAGCATCTCTATCGCGATGCGATCGCGCTCGACGCGGGTTACGCGGCGGCGCACGTGGAGCTGGCCAAGCTGGCCGCGGAACGCGGCGCGACCGGCGAGGCGGAATCGTCGCTCCTCGCCGCGCTCGACGCGGTGCCGACCTACGCCGATGCGACCCTCGCGCTGGCGCGTGTGCGCCGCGAGTCGGGTCGCACGCGCGAGGCGCTGCCGTTGCTGGTGGAGCTGCTCGAGCGCGACGCGGCGAATCCCGATGCGCTCGTCGCGCTCGCCGAGACGCTGGCGACGCTCGACCAGCCGGTCGATGCGGAGATGGCGCTCGAGCGCGCACTCGAGCTCCGACCCGAGCACGCCGGCGCGCTGCGGGCGCGCGCCGGTCTCTTCCACGCCGGCGTGGGGGCATAGCGATGGCCGTCCAAGGTCCCCTTCGTGAGCTGGGCATTCACGACGTCTTCCAGCTCCTCGACTTGAGTCGCAAAACCGGCGCGCTGACGGTGACGTCGGCGCTGCGCGACAACCAGGGCCTCGTCTTCTTCGACCGCGGCGGCGTGGTGCACGCGTCGATCAAGAGCAATCCGCATCGGCTCGGCGAGCTGTTGTTGCGTGGCGGCAAGATCACCGAAGCCGATTTGGCGCGCGCCAACGACATGCAGCGCCAAGCGAAGGAGCAAGAGCGCGGCGCGCGCCGGCTGGGTGACATCCTCGTCGCCGCCGGCGCGCTCACGCGGAGTGAGCTCGAGCGGCAGGTGCGCGCGCAGGTGGAAGAGGTCGTCTTCGAGCTGATGTCATGGCGCGAGGGCTTCTTCTCGTTCGAGGAGCGCGACGTCGTGGACGCACCGGCTGAGGCGACCGTGCGCATCTCGACCGAATCGCTGCTGATGGAAGGCGCGCGGCGCATTGACGAGTGGTCGCGCATCGAGCGGCGCGTCGCGCACTTGGGCGTCGTGCCACAGCTGGCGCCGGTCGACGACACGCACCCGACGACGATCGACCTGCGTCCGAACGAGTGGGCGGTGCTGGCCGAGATGGATGGCGTGCGCGATCTGCGCGCGCTCGCCGCGGCGCTCGGACGAAACGAGTTCGACCTAGCCAAGATCGCTTTCGGGCTCGTCAGCACCGGCGTGATCGAGCTGAGCGATCCGCGGCCGGACCGCGTCGGACCGCCGCAGCGCTCCACGCCCACCGTCGCCGAGGTATCGGCCGGCGCGGCATCGCCCGAGCGGGCGATCGTGCGCGCGCTGCAGCGCGCGATGGACGGCTGGGAGCGACAGCTGGCGACTCTGCCCGACGGCGCGGACGCGACGCGTGCGCGCGCCGCGCTCGAAGCGGCGAACACGTTGACTGCGATGCTGCAGACGTCGCCTCATGTCTGACCACGCGCGCAACAGCGTGCCCGACCAGATTCGCCGCCTGAGCGACGAGCTGGCGCGCGATCCGTCGAGCCTCGCCTTCATCGCGCTCGGCGACGCGCTACGGCACGCGCGGCATCTCGAGCTCGCGCTCAAGATCGCGCAGCGCGGTGTCGAGCGGCACGCGGAGAGCGCCGCCGCGCACGACCTCATCGGGCGCGTCTCTCTCGACCGTGACGATCTCTTGCGTGCGCTCGAAGCCTGGACGACGGCGGAGCGCCTGTCGCCGGGGCATCCGGGCGCGCGCCGTGGGATGGGGTATGTCCTCTTCCGGCTCGGTCGGCTCGACGAAGCGGCGGCGTGTCTCGCCGAAGCGGCGCGCACGGGTGACGCCGACGCCGCGGCGGCGCTGGCGCGCGTTCGCGCGCTGCTCGGCGTGAGCGCCCACGCGAACGCCGACGTGCCGATGATCGAGCTCGAGGAGAGCGAGGCGGACCACGCGCTCGGGCCGCCGCCGGCGAACCCGCTCGACCGCGAGCGCGCACGCCGGCTGTTCGCCGAAGCGCTCGGCGACGGCAATCACACGGCGCTCCTGCTCGACGCCAACGGACTCGTCGTCGCCGGTGCGTACGTGACCGAGGACGGTACCGACGTCGGCTCCGAGATCGGCGGCGAGCTGCGCGGCGTGCGCGACGAGGCGGAGCGCATGTCACGCTACCTCGAGCTCGGCTCGTGGAAGAGCGTCGTCTTCGAGACCGACGTCGCGACCGTCGCGATGGCGCCGATGGGGGAGGAAGACTTGCTGCTCGTGGCGTCGGACCAGAGCACGCCGCTGGGTCTCGTGCGGCGCGTCACGGAGCGGTGCGCCGATCGCGCGCGCCGCTGGCTTGCGGAGGTCGCATGACGGCACTGCGTCCGACCGAGTTTGCGGCGATGCTCGCCGCGCTCACGCGCCACCGCGGCGTGCTCGGCAGTCTCGTCGCCGACGCGGCGCAGGGGATCGTCGTCGACGCGAGCCTGCAGCACGGCGTCGCCGGCGATGCGGTCGCCGCCCTCGCGGCGTCGCTCTATCGCAAGGCCCGTCTCTCCGCCGGTGCGGCCGGTCTCGGTGCGGTGAGCTTCCTGCGGCTCGAGGGCGAGCTCGGCAACATCTGCGTCATGGGCGCCGGCGATCTCGTGCTCGTGACGATCGCCGAGTCGCGCACCAACGTGGGGCTGCTGCGCGCCGAGATGCGGCGTGCCGCCGCGGCGCTCGCGTGAAACCCGTCCCGATGCACGCGTGGACGGAGGCGCCGCTGCGGCGGTTCGTCGGCGAATCGCGCGTGCGTTACGCCGTGCTCCTGCACCCGAGCGGGCTCGTGCTCGGGCAGCACGGCTTCACGCACGCCGTAGACGTGATGTCGGCGTGCTCGCGCGCCGCGGCGATTCGCGCGTCGGCGGGCGCGCTCGGGGTGGAGCTCTCCGGCGCGCCGTTCACCGATCTCTACTACGGCGGTGCCGCGCGCCACATCTACATGGCCGAAGCGGCGACACCGCGCGGGCCGTACATGCTCCTCACGGTGTTCGATGGCGAGAGCTCGCTCGGGCTGGTCAAGCTCTTTTTCGAGCGCTTTCGCGCCGAGCTTGCGTCCGCCGCGCCACCGCTCGATGCCGGCGTGATCGCCGCGCCGGCCGACTTTGAAAAAGAGTTACAGCGCGGCCTCGCAGCAGTCTTGGAGAGGGGCCCGGCACGGACGGTGATCGGCGGTCGGGGTTAGCGCGGCGTCGGTTCGATCACCGAACACCGAACACCGAACACCGAATACCGAACACCGAATACCGAACACCGAGCACCGTGTCTCTCGTCAACTGCGCCTCCCGCGAAATCAGCTGCAATATCGTCTACTATGGCCCCGGCCGATCGGAGAAGACGACGAACCTGCAGTACATCCATGGCCGCGTGGCGAGAGCGGCCGTGGACAGATGGTGTCGCTCGCGACGCAGAGCGACCGCACGCTCTACTTCGACTGTCTCCCGCTCGACCTCGGCATCATCTCCGGCTTCGCGACGCGCTTGCAGCTCTACACCGTGCCCGGCCAGGTCTACTACCAAACGACGCGCAAGCTCGTGCTGCAAGGCGCGGACGGCGCGGTCTTCGTCGCGGACAGCCAAACGCGGATGCTGCAGGAAAATATCGAGAGCCTACAGGACCTCCACGAGAATCTCGCCGAGCAGGGGATCGATGTACGGCAGTTTCCGATCGTGCTGCAGTACAACAAGCGCGATCTCCCCGGCGAGATGATCATGCCCGTGCGCGAGCTCGACGGCGCGCTCAACTTCCGAGACGTGCCGCACTTCGAGGCCAACGCGCTGCACGGCACCGGCGTGTTCGAGACGCTGCGCAACATTTCGGAGCGCGTGCTCCGCAAGGTCGCCGAGCCCCACGCGGTCGCGGCACGCCGGTGAGCATGCAGACCGTGGAGACCGAGCAGCCCGACCAACTCGATGCGCGCTTCCGCTTCGAGAACTTCGTCGTCGGCTCGGCCAACCGTCTCGCTGTGTCGGCGGCGCGCGCCGTCGCGCAGTCGCCGGGCGCCGCCTACAACCCGCTGTTCATCTATGCAGCGAGCGGGCTCGGCAAGACGCACGTGCTGGTCGCCGCCGGTCATCTTGCGCGGCAGCTCAAGCCGGGCCTGCGTGTCTGGTACGTCACGGTCGACGAGTTCGTCGACCAGCTCAACGATGCGGTCGCGTCTGGCCGCACGTCGGCGCTCAAAGAGCGCTACGCCGCCGCCGACATGATCCTGCTCGACGACATCCAGTTCCTCGCCGGCCGCCGTGAGACCCAGAACGAGATCGTGCGCGTCTTCAACGCGCTGCAGGGGAGCGGCAGGCAGATCGTTATAACGAGCGACCGTCCCCCGTCGGAGATCGCCGATCTCGACCAGCGCCTCATCACGCGGTTCAGCGGCGGCCTCGTCGTCGACATCGGCACGCCAGACTACGAGACGCGCGTGGCGATCCTGCGCAAGAAATGCGACGAGCGCGCCGTGCACTTCGATTCGGGAGTGGTGGAGGAGGTCGCACGCATCGGCTTCGAGAACGTGCGCGAGCTGCAGGGCGCGCTCAACCGCCTGATCGCCGTGCAGACGCTCGAGAACACGCGCGTCTCAGCGCAATCGGTGCGCGTGCTCGTCACCGAGCGTGGCGTCACGCCGTTCGACTTCGGCGAGGCGCAGCCGGCGCCGTCGTCATTGACCCCGCCTCGCGGGCTGTCGTTCACACCGGTCGGATCACCCGCGCTGACCACGGCGCCGGCCACGCCGCCGCAGGGCGATAACGAGTTTGCGGCGTTTCTGTCGGACCTGTCGGCGGCGGTCGCCAAGCATCTCGAGGCGTGGCACCTGCGCATCCGCGAATCTGCGGACGAGTGGAGCGCGCAGGGCTATCGCACCGACATGCTCGAGCGGGCGATCGAGGCGCGGGAAGCGCCGGACGTGGACAAGCTGATCGCCGAGTACAAGTCGATCGTCGACCGGCTGTCGTCGCTGCAGGACTCGGCCGCGTCGCTCGATCCGTCGCAATCCGACGCCGACGTCTTCAAGGACCCCGACCGGCTCGACGAAGCGGAGCAGGTCGTGGAGCGTCTCTTCCACGCCGCCGAGCCGTTGCGCGCGCCGATGCGCGAGCTGGGGCGCACGTCGTTCGAGGTCGGCCTCTCCAATCAGCTGGCGGTGCACGCCGCCGACGCGGTGATCGCCGACCCCGGCAAGAAGTACAATCCGCTATTCGTGCACGGGCCGAGCGGCGTCGGCAAGACGCATCTCGTGAACGCGATCGGCAACAACCTCGTCGATGCGAGCGGCGGCAAGATGACCGTCGCCTACGTGAACGCAAAAGAATTCGTCGACGAGGTGATCAAGGCGCTACAGGAAGGGACGATCGAGCGCCTGCGCGCGCGCTATCGCGCCGCCGACGCGTTGATTCTCGACGACGTGCAGTTCGCCGCCGGCACCGAACGCGCGCAGGAAGAGCTGTTCCACGTCTACAACAGCCTCTACTCGCGCGGCAAGCAGATCATCGTCGCGAGCGATCTCGCGCCCAAGGCACTGGAGACCCTCGAGGACCGGCTGCGCTCGCGCTTCGAGGGCGGCCTTGTCGTGCAGATCAAGGAGCCCGACCGCATTCTGCGCGAGAAGCTCTTCTCCAAGTCCCTTTCCGCGGCGGGGCTGGCGACCGATCACTCGCTGGTGGAATATCTCGCCGAGCAGCCGGCGGCGAGCGCGAACGAGATCTCCAAGACGGTCGACCGGCTGGCGAAGGCGACGGCGGTCGCCGGCGTACAGCTCACCTCGCTGTTCGCGTGGCAGGAGCTGCAGGGCGCGCACGCGCCACCGGTCGTGTCCAAGGAAGCGACGGCGAACGCGACCGATCCATTTTTCCTCGACGGCGAGAAGCTGGTCTGGGATTGGCCGGATGTCAGCGGCCGCGCGATCGAGGAGCTGCGCTAGATGGCGATCAAGGGAAGCCTGCGCGAGGCGAGCCTGCCCGACGTGCTGCAGCTACTGGCGATGGGGCAGAAGACCGGGTGTCTCTCCGTCACCGACCGCGCCAACTTCGGCTACATCTACTTCGACAAGGGGCGCATCAGCTACGCGTCGATCGTCAACCGGCGCGACCGGCTTGGCGACGTGCTCGTGAAGAACGGCGCGATCACGCAGGCTGCGCTCGACGCCGCGCTGGAGATGCAATCGAAGCATCGCGACCGCCGGCTCGGCGAGATCCTTGTCGAGATGCATCACACGACCAAGGACGTGCTGCACCGCTTCATCCGCGTGCAGATCGAGGAGGCGGTGTATTTCCTCTTCACGTGGACGCAGGGGACCTTCAGCTTCGATGCCGCCATCATCCCCGACGAGCGCAACTTCCTCGTCTCGATCAATCCGGAGTCGCTCCTGCTCGAGGGCGCGCGCCGCGTCGACGAGTGGAGCCTGATCGAGAAGAAGGTGCCGAGCTTCGACATTATCTTCGACCTCGACCGCGGCAAGCTGCCGAACAGCGAGGCGGAGATGTCGCGCGAGCAGCAGATGCTCCTGCCATTGATCGATGGCCGCCGCGACGTCACGCAGCTGATCGACGCCGCCGGGCTCGGCGAGTTCGAGGTCGGCAAGGCGTTGTACGGTCTCGCCGCGGCCGGCTTTCTCGAGAAGGTGGGCAAGAGCGAGCGGCCGGACGACATCGCCAAGGAGGCGCGGATCGAAGAGCACCGCAACCTCGGCGTCGCCTTTTACAAGACGGCGATGTTCGACGAGGCGACGCGGGAGTTCCGTCGCGTCGTCGAGCTGCGCAATAGCGACGTGCCGGCGCGATTCTACCTCGGCTTGATCGCGATGCGCGAAGGGCGATGGGGTGAGGCCGTGGAGATTCTGCAGGCCGCGGCGGCGTCGCCCAACGCGAAGCCGGCGATTTTCCACAACCTGTCGTATGCGCTCGAGCGGCTGGGCCGCTTCGCCGATGCGCGCGTGGCCCTCGAGGAGAGCGTGCAGCGCGGCGGCGGCGACGATGCGCGGCTCGGGACATCGCTCGGTGTGATCGCGCTCAAGCTCGGCAACATCGAGAACGCGGACGCGACGCTGTCCGCGGCACGCGCGGTCTTCGGCCGAAAGCCGCCGCCGCCGGCGTGGTTTCACTACGCGGCCCTGGCCGCGGGCCTCAGCGGCGATCTCGACCGCGCGCGCGCCCTGATCACGGAAGGCGTGGCGACGCATCCGCACGCCGCGCCGCTGCACGCCACGCTCGCCGCCATTCTCGAGCGCGCCGGCGACACGCTCGATGCCGCGCGCGCGGCCGAGCTCGGGCTCGCCGAGGACGCGCAGCTCCCGCAGCTGCACAAGAGCTTGGGAGACTGCCACTACAAGGCCGCCAAATACGAGGACGCCGAGCAGTCGTACATGCGCGCGATCAAGCTCAATCCGGCGCTGGGCGACGACGTGTACCTCAAGCTCGGCAACATCCGCTTCAAGGCCGAGGACACGGTGCAGGCGCTGGCCTGCTGGGAGCGCGCGCTCGCCCTGAATCCGAACAACGAGCGCGTGCGCACCAACGTCGATCTCGCGCGCGCCGCGTCGCGCTGACCCGCGCCGGCGGTGTCCCAAGCCTCGGGCGACGACGCCGGCAGCGCGCTGAGCGAGGGCGAGTGGGCCGAGCTGACCGCGAAGATCTCGCGCGAACGCGGATTCCAGTGCTCGAGCTACAAGGACAAATGCCTGCGCCGCCGCATCGCCATGCGCATGCGCGCGCGCGGTGTCCATCGCTACGACGACTACGCGTCGCTGCTCAGCAGCGACGCGCGCGAGTACGATCTCCTCGTCGACGCGCTGACGATCAACGTCACGAAGTTCTTCCGCAACGCCGACGTCTTCGCGGCGATCGCGGCGGGACCGGTGGCGGCGTTGTGGGCCGGGGGCGCGCCCATCCGCGCGTGGAGCGCCGGCACGGCGTCCGGGGAAGAGGCGTACTCGGTGGCGATCCTGTTCCACCGGCACGCCGAGCGGGCCGGCGACGGGGACGATGCATCGCGCGCGGCGGTCCTCGGCACCGACATCGATCGGCGGTGCCTCGACGCAGCGCGCGCCGGCGCATACGGCGAGGCGGCATTTGCCGAGACGACTCTCCAGGTGCGCCAGCGCTACTTTTCCGCGACGACGCCGTTCGCGATCGACGCCAACGTGAAGGCGATGACGACGTTCGCGCGCCATGATCTCCTGCACGAGCCGCCGCCCGGCGCGACGTTTGAGCTCATCGTCTGCCGCAACGTGCTCATCTACTTCGACCGCGCTTCGCAAGAGCGGACCCTGTCCGCATTCGCCGACGCGACCGTGCCGGGCGGGACGTTGGTTCTCGGCAAGGTCGAGACGGTGCTGGGACCGGCGCGCTCGGCGTTCGTCTCGGTCGACGGCCGGGCCCGGTTGTTCCGGCGTGTCTGAGCGCGTGACGCGCACGGTGCTCGTCGTCGACGACAGCGCGTTCATGCGCAAGCTGATCGCGGAGATGATCGACGGCAGCGGCGAGTTCCGCGTCGTCGGCACGGCGCGCGACGGTAACGATGCGCTGCGCGCGATTCGCGCGCTCGAGCCGCGGATCGTCACGCTCGACATCGAGATGCCGCGCATGAACGGCCTCGAGGCGCTGAGGCGCATCATGAGCGATGCGCCGCGGCCGGTCGTGATGCTGAGCGCCGCGGCGCGGAACACCGGCGACGAATTGGTGATCCGCGCGCTGGAGCTCGGGGCCGTGGATTTCGTCTGCAAGCCCGGCGGGGCGATCAGTCTCGAGCTCGCGAGCGTGCGCCAGCAGTTGCACGTGGCGCTGCGCGCCGCAGCGGAGGTGAACATGCGCGGCGTCGGCGCGACGGTGCGTCGGCGCATCGGCACGGCCAGTTGCCGTGTGCGACCGGAGCGATGGGGAGCGACGCGCGTGCTCGCCATCGCCGCGTCGACCGGCGGTCCGCGCGCGCTGGCGGAGCTGTTGCCGGCGCTGCCGGGCGACCTCGGTGCGGCGGTGCTCGTGGTGCAGCACATGCCGCCCGGTTTTACGCACACGCTCGCCGCGCGGCTCGATCAGTTATGCCACCTGCCGGTGACCGAGGCGTGCGATGGAGAGCCGCTCCGGGCGAATCACGTGTACGTGGCGCCGGGCGGCGCGCACATGCGTGCTCGCGTCGCGAATGGATCGGCGGTCGTCGCGCTCGACCAGTCCCCACCGGTCTGGGGCGTACGGCCGTCGGCCGATCCGCTCTTCCGGTCGGTCCCCGATCTTTTTGGCGCGGCGGGCGTCGGCATCGTGCTTACGGGGATGGGCCGCGATGGCGCCGCAGGCTTGCGCGCGATCAGCGATGCCGGCGGCGCCGGGATCGCCCAGGATCGCGCGACCTCGGTGATCTATGGAATGCCGCACGCGGCGCTCGCGGCCGGCGGCGCGCAGTACGTGCTTCCCCTGTGGGAGATCGCGGGCCAGGCGATCTCGATGCTGCGCGCGAGGGCGATCGTGTAGCATATTGACGCGCGAGACATCGCGTCGCGGCTCGGCGCCCCCCCCCGATCTCGAATTTACGCCGCGACGCGCTTCGCCGTCCCATCGATTTGTCCCCGATCCACGCTCTCCGACGCCTGACGACCCACGCCTGATGCCCACAGAGAGTGACCTCCGCGGCCAGTACACCGCGATCGACGCCAGGCTCGCCGCATCCGACGCGCCCGCGCAGCGCGATCCCCTCAAGGCCGACATCATCGTGCTCTACCGGCAGATCGAGCAGCAGATCACCGATCTGGCCGCGCTCAAGGAGCAGGTGAAAGCGCTCGTCGACCGGTGGAAGACGCTCCCGCAGGCGGCGGGGGCCGCGACCATTGCACCCCGCTTTACCGATCAGCGACCCGTCGTCGTCGCCGACCACATCGGCGCGTCCACCTTCGTCGAGAAGGGATGGAGCCTCATTTCCCTCGGCGACTACGAAGGCGCCGAAAAAGCGCTGCTCAAGGCGGCGGAGATGTCGCCCAACGATCCGCAGACGGAGTCCCTCCTCGGATGGGCGCAGATGCTTCAGGAGAAGTACGACGACGCGCTGATGAACTTTCAGCACGTGCTCATGCGCGAGCCGTCCAACTCGCTCGCCCGTATCAACCTCGGCTATATCTGCCTCAAGAAGCGCATCTTTGGCGAGGCGATCGAGCACCTGTCCAAGGCGATCCGCCTCGACAACGATCGCAAGGCGACGCTTTACGCGCACTTTTATCTCGGCCTCGTGTATCTCGAGCGCGAAATGTTCGAGGACGCGCAGACGTTCTTCCGCAAGACGCTCGTGCTCGGCCCCAACCTGATCGAGGCGTACTACGAGCTCGGCCGCGCGCTCTGGTTCGACGCCAAGCGCGAGCAGGCGCTGCAGGCTTGGCGCGAAGGCGCGTCGGCGAACAGCTTCAATGCATGGGGCAAGCGGTGCACGGAGATGCTGCGGCACATCGAGCAGGGCGGGGCGCCTTCGCGAACGGCCTAGCGCGCCGCATCGCCGCGCGCGTCGCGGCGATCATGATTCTCAGCGCCGCGCGAGCCGTCGCGCAGGACGCCGCGCCGCTCCGACTCGACGGCGGCCGCTTTACCGTCGTCGCCTATCCGGCCGACGAGCCGCTCGGCCGCGCACTCCTCGCCCGCGCCCAGGCGAACGACTCCTTTCCCGGACTGGCGCGGCCCGCCGAGCGCGTGCTGATCACGGTGGCGCCCGACAACCGCCGCTTCCGCGAGTGGGTCGGCACCTCGGCGCCCGAGTGGGGCGCCGCCGTGGCGTTCCCCGCGCAGCGCCGGATCGTGATGCAGGGACACCGCGCCGGATCCGACGCCGGCGACCCGATTCTCGTGCTGCGTCACGAGCTGGCGCACCTGGCACTCCACGAGATGATGGGCGACCTCGCGCCGCGCTGGTTCGACGAGGGCTACGCGGGCTATGCGGCCGCCGAGTGGACGCGCGAGGAGGTGCTGACCACGAGCCTCGCGCTCGTCGCGCGTGGGGTTCCGCGGCTCGATTCGCTCGACGACGGCTTCTACGGCGGTGCCGTACGCGCCGAGGCGGCGTACGCGCTGTCCTTCCGCGCCGTGAGCGAGTTGGCGTCGATCGATCCGGAGCGCGGTTTGACGCTATTCTTCCAGTACTGGAAGTCGACCGGCTCGATGGACCGGGCGATTCGCTCGGCCTACGGCATGACGGAAGCAGAGTTCGAGTCGCGATTCCGCTCGCGTACGATGCGGCGGTACGGCGCCCTCGCCATCGTGGCCAACGTGTCGCTCGGCGCGGCGATGATGATGATCGTCGCGCTCCCGTTTTACGTCGTGCGGCGACGCCGCGACAGGCGTAGGCTCGCCGCCATGGTCGCGGCGGACGATGCCGCCGAGCGCGCGGCGCAGGCGAGCGCAATCGCCGAGCTGCTGCGCGGCGCCGGTGACGGCGATGCGGATCCGGGGACCGGCAGCGATCCCGGATTACGTTCTCGTGAAGAGTGAGTGAGAATACCAATTCGGCGTGATGGTACGCCGGCGCCAGGGGCGAGAGCGGTTGACACCCATGCTGGGCAATTCTACACTACACGACCATGCCTGAACCCTCGACAACGTCCCAGCTCCGCCGGTGGATGTGGTGGATCGCCGCGGCGCTGTCCCTCGTCGCTGGCTACGCCGATCTCTGGCGCGGCGGCGAGACGCTGGCCCCCGTGCTCCTCGTGCTCGGCTATTGCGTGTTGGTCCCGGTGGCGATCATCGCGCGCGGCCCGGAGGCGCCCGCCGGTCGCGCGTCTCGCTCCTGACCGTCGCGTCGCCGGGCGAATAGCTCAGTTGGTTAGAGCGCCTGCCTTACACGCAGGATGTCGGGGGTTCGAGTCCCTCTTCGCCCATCTCGGAAGTCGCTGGTACGGCATATGAATAGGGTATGGCCGTGATGCCGTTCGCGGACCCCTCGATCCGCGCTAGGGTATATTCGTTCAACGATTTGGAGGCTACACCCGTGAAGGAATTTTCGCGCCAGTCGAGGTCCGTCGGTACGCTGCTGCTGCTTGCGGGCATCTGCGCCCCCGCGTCGGTCGTTGCCCAGCGTCAGACGCGGATGGTCGCGCCGCCGGAAGATGCCATTCGGTTCGTCGTGCTGCCGATGCGCTCGACGGATAAAAAGCTCGGCGTCGAGGCCGGCGATGCGATTCGCGACAAGATCGGCGACGAGTTCGACATGAAGCGCGACAAGTTCTTCGCGGTGTCGAAGCAGAACACCTGTGCCGTGCTGGACGCGGCGGGCTTCGTCTGCGACTCGGCGCCGAATTCCACGACGGCACGACTGCTCTCGCAGCAGTTGCGGGCGGACGAGTATCTCGAGGGACAGGTGTCGCGGCCGACGACGGGCGGCGTGCGGCTCGAGACGCGCATGACGCTGACGCGGAACAGCCAGCTGTCGCAGCCGTTGCCGGTGGCCGATGGCCGCGATGTCGGCCGCGTCGCCGAGATGGTCGCCAAGTCGCTACGCGACGCGCGTAAGCAGCTCGTCGACTATCGCGCTTGCGAGCTGGCGATCAACAACCAGAAGCCGAAGGACGCGATGCCGGCGGCGCGCCGTGCGATCGTCGCGTACCCGAACTCGACCATCGGGCGCCTTTGCTTGGCGCAGGCGTTCGTGAATAGCAAGGAATCGCCGGATTCGGTCATCGCCATCACGCGCAAGGTGATCGAGATCGATCCGCGCAGCTCGCCAGCGACGGAGCTACTCGCCGACGCCTATATCGGCGCGAAGTTGGAAGACTCGTCCGTCGCGGCAATGACGCGGCTTCTCACGCTCAACCCCGGCGATCAGCGAACGATCGCGAAGGTGATCGAATTCCTGGGGACCGTGCATCGCCCCGAGTTGGCGATTCCGATCATCGAGCAGGCGCTCGTCGACAATCCGGGTGATCCGCAGCTCACACGGCTGTACTGGCTCATCTTGCTTCAGGGCAAGCAGTACAAGAAGGCCGTCGCCGCCGGCGAGACGTTGATCAAGACCGACACCGCGGCCGCCGACAGCACTTTCTACTTGCGCCTGTCGCAGGCGTACGCCGTCGACTCGCAACCCAGGCTCGCGGCGGAAGCGGCCGCCCGGGGCGTCGCGAAGTTCCCGAGCAGCGGAACGCTCCTCGTCATGCAGGGCCGGATGCTGCGCCAGGCTGGCCAGACGCAACAGTCGATCGACGTGCTGAAGCGGCTCATTCAGAAGGACCCAAAGGCGGAACACGCGTACCTGTATCTCGCGCAAGCGTATCTCGAGCTGGGTCAGACCGACAGCGCCTTCGCCGCGTTGAAAGAGGCGGTGACCCAAGGCGAGGATAAGGCACTCGTCGGAAACACGATGGTGGTTGAGGGCAACCGGTTCTACAAGTTGGCCGCCGCGCTCAAGCCGACGTCGGGCGCGGACTCGGTCGCGCGTCGCCAAGCGTACCAGAAAGCGGTCGCCGTGCTCGCCCAGGCCGATCAGATCGCGTCGACCGAGAACACGAAGTTCCTGCTCGGCGTATCGGCGTTCCAGGTGGGTGACGCGGCGGTCCGCGAGAACGTCGCGGCCAAGAGTTGCGAAATCGCCAAGCTGGCGCAAGACTCGTTCGTCATGGCGCAGACCAACGTTCCTGCCGGCGGTAAGCAGAACCCGCAGGTCGCCGGTCAATTGATGGGTGCGCTCGGACAGTACACGCCCGTCGTCGACGCCCAGGTCAAGAAATTCTGCAAGTAAGGCGACCCGCTCGTGATCGACGAACGCCCGCCCCTCATCGGCGGGCGTTCGTCGTTTCACCCCTCGCGGTCGTCGCCGGGCATCTGGTTCAGATGCACCTGCAGACTGCCGCGATGTACGCGGTAGTCGAGCTCGCGCGCTTCCAGCGACTCGCCGTCGAGGTTCACCGAGATCGGCTCGGTCGACCGCACCGAGAGCGATGCGAGCTGATGGTAGCGGACGCCGTCGTCCTCGAGATGCTCGCCCTTGCGCAGCTTGAGCACGATGCGCGCGAACGCGTGCATCGGCATCTCCTCCACGACGCACAGGTCCAGGAGGCCGTCGGTGAGACGCGCTCGCGGCGCGATCAGTGCGCCATTGCCCGTCGCGCGTCCGTTGCCGACGGCGAAGAGTAGAAAACTCGTCTCCAGCTCGAAGCCCGGTCCCGTGAACCGCGCGCGGTGCGCCGCGAAGGAGCCGATCTTTCGCGCGCCGGTGATCGCGTAGGCGAGCGGGCCCAGTGCCGCCTTCGCATCGGCCGGTGTCTCCGCCGTCGCTTCGGCCCCCACGCCCGCGCTCGACACGTTGAGAAAATGGCGGCCGTTCAGCTCGCCCGTGTCCACGAGCACGGGCTTGCGCTGCAGGATAACATCCATGGCATGGTCGGGGTCGTCGACGGGAATGCCAACTTGCCGCGCGAAATCGTTCGCCGTGCCGAGCGGAATGATGCCGAGCGGCGTCCCCGTTCCGGCGAGGCCGTTCACTACCTCGTTGACCGTCCCGTCCCCGCCCGCCGCGATCACCGCGGTCATACCGGCTGCGGCACCCTCGCGCGCGAAGCGCGTCGCATCGCCCGCTTCCCACGTAACGCGCGGCTCCAGCGTGTGCCCCTTCGCGCGTACCCACGAAATGAGGTGTCGCAGCGCCGGATGTTCGGCGCGCGCGCCATGGATGATGAGCATCAGGCGCTTCACTTCCTGACTGGACGGCGGCTCGGTCATGGGGATGGCGCTGGCTCGATCGTGACGCGGGGTATGGCGCGTGAGGTGGAGCATGACGGACGCTGAGGGAAGGTCGGCGCCGAGCTCGCCATGGGCAAGCGATTACCACACCCCAGTGCTCGCCGCCGAAGTCATCGGGCTCCTTCGCGACAGGCGCACGGTGCTCGACGGCACGCTCGGCGGCGGCGGACACTCACTGGCGTTTCTCGAGCACGGTGCGTCGGTCACGGCACTCGACCGCGATCCGGCGGCGATCGGCGCCGCGCGCGCGCTGCTCGCCGCCTACGAGAGCGACGGCCGCTTTCACGCCGAGCTCGGCAACTTCGCCGAAATTGAGGGCATCGCATCCCTTCGGGATGTTCGATGGGATTTCATCCTGCTCGACTTGGGCGTGTCATCGCACCAGATCGACGACCCGTCGCGCGGCTTTTCGTTCCGCGAGGGCGCGCCGCTGGACATGCGCATGGGGCACGACGCCGAGCAGAGCGCGGCCGACTGGCTCAACGAGGCGCCGGAGCACGAGCTGATGTTCGTCTTCCGCGAGTACGCCGACGAGCGCCGCGCGTCGCGGCTGGCGCGCGAGGTGTCGCGTCGTCGCGGCAACCGGCCGTTCGCGATCAGCGACGACCTCGTCGGCGCGATCCGCGGCGCGCTCGGCGCGCAGAGCGGGCCGGCGGACTTCGCGCGGATCTTTCAGGCTGTGCGCATCGAGGTGAACGGCGAGATCAAGGCGCTGGAGCGCGCGCTGCCCGTGTTGCGCGATCGGCTCCTTCCGGATGGTGTGATCGCCGTCATCGCCTACCACTCGGGCGAGGACCGGCTCGTGAAGCACGCATTTCGGGAGTGGAGCGCCACGTGCACCTGCCCGCCGCGCCAGCCGATGTGTACGTGCCGCGGGCACTCGCTCGGCGAGACGCTGACGCGAAAATCGGTCGTCGCGGGTGTCGCGGAGACGCAATCCAACCCGCGGGCGCGGAGCGCGCGCTTGAGAGCATGGCGAAACGTCGCGTAGCGCCGAAGCGCCCGCGGGGTCGCACCCTTCTCGCGATGGCGATGATAGGTTTCGTCGTGCTCGCCGTGGGCGTCATCTGGCGGAGGGCGGCCGGCACCAACGCGGCGCGCGAGATTCACGCGCTCGAGCAGCGACGCGAGGAGCTCACGGCGCTGCGCGACAAGCTTCGGACCGACATCCGCACCGCATCCACTCGTGGCGCGCTCCTCCCGATAGCCGAGAGCCGACTGAACATGCACATCGCCAAAGACTCGCAGTACACGATTCTTCCCCGCGCGCCGCGCCCGCGATAGTGGTCCATCGCCGCTTTCGCTTTTCGTAATTCGTTTGCCTTACACGAGACCAGACCGTCCCGCCCTGATCCATCTCGCGCTCGCGATATTCGCGCTCGCGATCGTCACGCGCGCGGCGCAGGTGCAGCTCTGGCAGCGGAGCGCGTGGGAGGCGAAGGCGGAGCGCCAGCACTTTGCCGCGACGACGATGCCCGCCGTACGCGGAACGATCTTCGATGTCGCTGGGGTGCCGCTGGCGCAGTCGCGCGCGCTCGTGCGACTGGCCATCGCGCCGCGCGAGGTGAAGAACGCAAAGGAGCTTGCGCGCGAGCTGCGCCGCGTCGGCGTGGACAAAGACTGGGTCGCGCGCGCCGGCGACACGTCGCGCGCCTGGGTCGCGATCCCGAAGCGCTTTCTGCCCGGCGACGCCGCGCGCCTGACGAGCGCCGTCGGCGTGTATCCCGAGGCGATCGTCGAGCGCACGTCGACGCAGCGCCAGGCGACGAGCCGCATTCTCGGACACGTCGGTCCCGATGGCCGTCCGATCGACGGCGTCGAGCTATCGCTCGACTCGGTGCTCCATGGGCGCGCCGGCAATGCGCTGCTCCTCCGTGACGCGCGCGGCTCGAAGCCGACATCGCCCGCCGACACGGCCCTCGCTCCGCTCGCTGGCGAAGACGTTGTGCTCACAATCAGCCAGGATTTGCAGGACATCTCCGAGCGCGCCCTGCGTGACGCGGTCGATCGCACCGGCGCCACCGGCGGCGACATTCTCATCATCGAGCCGGCGAGCGGCGAGATCCGCGCCATGGCGTCGATACGGCGCGACGCGCACGCGAGCGGCAGCCCGCTTGTCAGCGAGCCGTTCGAGCCCGGCTCGACGATCAAGCCATTCATCGCGGCGATGCTGCTCGAGCGAAAAAAGGCACGCGCGGACGACGTGATGCCGACGGGATTCGCTCCGTACACCGTGGAAGGGCGCGATCTGCACGACGAGCATCCGGCGAAGGAGCTGTCGCTCGCCGACGTCATTCGCGTCTCGAGCAACATCGGCATCGCCAAGTTCGCGCAGCGCTTCACGCACGCCGAGGAGTATCAGGCGCTGCGCGACTTCGGCTTCGGCACGCAAACCGGCGTCGCCTTTCCGGCCGAGGCGAGCGGCCGGCTCCCGGCGCCGGAGAAGTGGTCGAAGCAGACACCCGCGTCGCTCGCGATCGGCTACGAGGTGTCGGTGACCGCGCTGCAGCTGGCGACCGCATACGCCGCGCTGGCGAATGGAGGCGAGCTGCTGGAGCCTACGCTCGTCAAGGAGATTCGGAGGGCGGACGGGCGGGTGCGCTACCGCCACGCGAAGCGAGTGGTGCGGCGCGTCGTCGACGCGAGCGTGGCCGCGTCGGTTCGGCAGATGCTCATCGGTGTCGTGACTGGTGGTAGCGGCGACTCGGCGGGACTCGGCAGCTTTCAGGTCGGCGGCAAGACGGGCACGGCCCGGCGAACGCTCGACGGCCGCTACGTGAAGGGGATGTACACCGCGTCGTTCGTCGGCCTCTTCCCGGCCGAGAAGCCGCAGTACGTGATCCTGGTGAAGATCGACAATCCGGCGGGCGACAAGTTCTTCGCGTCGCAGGTCGCCGCGCCGGTGTCGCGCGTGGTGCTGCAGGCGGCGATCGCGGCGCGCGATGCGGCGCTCGATCGCGGCGCGCTCGCCGCGGCGGCGCCGCCGCCGCCCAAGCCGCAGACGGTAGCGCTACCCACGTCGGCGGAGCTCGACTCGTCGTCGCGCGTGGCGGCGGCGGGGACGCTCGTACACCGCGACTCCTCGCCGACCGACACCACGACCGCGGCGCCGTACGTCGTCTCGCTGCCGCTGCGTCGTGCGCCGGCGCCGCGTCCGGGTGAGCCACGCGCCGTGCCGGGCGTGAACGGACTGCCGCTGCGCGATGCGGTGCGTGAGCTCCACCGCGCCGGCTTCCATGTGCAGCTCGCCGGCTTTGGCGAGCCCGTCAGTACGTCGCCGGCCGCCGGCGTCGTCGCCGCGCACGGCTCGACGGTGCGTCTCGTCGTCGCGCCGTGACGGCCGCCGTGCAGATGCCGGTGGAGCGCATTCGCTCCGCACTCGATCGCGCGGCGCTCCTCGTGTCGGCGGGCGATGCGCTGCCACTGTCCGTGAGCGACGTCAGCGACGATAGCCGTACCGTTCGGCCGGGCTCGCTCTTCGTCGCCGTGCGCGGCGGCGGACTGGATGGGCACGACTATCTCGCCGATGCCGCGGCGAAGGGCGCCGTGGCGGCGATCGTGGAGGACGCGTCGCGCACGACGCTCCCGGCGCTCGTCGTGCTCGACGCCCGCCGCGCCGCCGCCGTCGCCGCCTCGGCGGCCTTCGATCATCCGGCGCGTGCGTTGCGGATCGTCGGCGTCACGGGGACCAACGGCAAAACGACCACCGTCGGCATCGCGCGCCATCTCCTCGACGCGCTTGGCGCGCCATCGGCGAGCATCGGCACGCTGGGCGCGTTGATCGGGAGCGAGGGCCGCGCGCTCCCGGGCGCGTCGGGGCTGACGACACCGGGCCCCGTCGAGCTGCAGCGGATGTTGCGTGCCCTCGTCAATGCCGGCGTGCGCAGCGTGGCAATGGAGGTGTCGTCGCATAGCCTCGACCAGCGCCGCGTCGACGAGATTCAGTTCGACGCGGTGGTCTTCACGAACCTCACGCGCGATCACCTCGACTACCATCACACGATCGATGCATACTTCGAGGCGAAGGCGAAGCTCCTCACGCACCTCCGTCCGGACGGCACCGCCGTCGTCAACGCCGACGATCCGGCGTGGGAGAAGCTTCCGCACTTGCCGAATGAGCTGCGGTTCGGCATCGCGCACACACAGCCTGATGCGGTATGGGCGAGCAAGATCGCATTCGGGCCGGCGGGGAGCGAGTTCACCATCAGCTTGCCGTATCGCGGTGCGCGCGGGCAGGCGCCGTTCGTGGCGTCCGCGCGACTGCCGCTCATCGGCGACTTCAACATCGCCAACGCGCTCGGTGCGGCCGCGGCGGCGCTCGCGCTCGGGGGCTCGCCGGCGGAGATCGTCGAGCGCTTGGCGTCGGTGCCCCAGGTACCGGGTCGCCTCGAGCTGATCAACGAGTGTCCGATGGTGCTGCGCGACTACGCGCACACGCCCGACGCACTCGAGCGCTCGCTCACCGCAGTTCGGCCGTTCGTGCGCCATAGGTTGATCGTCGTCTTTGGCGCCGGCGGCGATCGCGATCGCGGCAAGCGCGCGGCGATGGGCGCCATCGCCGCGAAGCACGCCGACATCGCCATTGTCACCAGCGACAATCCGCGCACGGAGGATCCGGAGCGCATTGTCGACGACATCGAGCAGGGGATGAACGGCGCCGAGCACGTGCGACAGGTGGACCGCCGTGCCGCGATCCAGACGGCGCTGGCGACCGCGCACGTCGAGAACGACGTGGTGCTGCTCGCCGGCAAGGGGCACGAGACGTATCAAGTTCGCGGCACGACCAAGTACCCGTTCGACGAGCGGGCGATCGTGCGCGAGATCCTGGAGGAGAGCTGATGGCCGAGCTGCTCGCGGCCGCACCGGCGACGAATTTCTGGACGATGGACCGCGTTGCCGCCGCGCTCGGCGCCGGCGGCAACGGGCCGCGCGGACCGCTGGCGCTGCGCGCAATCTCGACCGACACGCGCAGCGTGCACTCGGGAGACCTCTTCGTCGCGCTCAGCGGTGAGCGCTACGACGCGCACCGCTTCCTGTCCGACGCGGTCGCGCGGGGCGCCGTCGCGCTCGTGGTGTCGCAGCCGCCCCGACTTCACACCGTCGGCGTGCCGGCGTTCGTCGTCGCGGACACCCTCGCGGCACTCGGTGCCTTGGCCCGCTACCGACGGCGGGCGCTCGGCGTTCCGGTCATCGCCGTCGCCGGCTCCAACGGCAAGACGAGCACCAAGGAGCTCATACGCGCCGCGCTGGGGGGCGTGCTGGACGTGCACGCGACCACGGCGAACTTGAACAATCTCGTCGGTGTGCCGCTGACGCTCCTTGCCGCGCCGAACGAGAGCGAGCTCGTCGTGGTCGAGCTCGGCACCAACGCGCCAGGCGAGATCGCCCGGCTGCGGGCGATCGCCGAGCCCGACATCACGGTGCTGACGTCGATCGGAGAAGAGCACCTCGAAGGATTCGGATCGCTCGACGGCGTGCTGCGCGAAGAGGCGGACGCGTTCTCGGCCAGCGGTGTGGCCATCGTACCGTCGTCGCAGCCGGAGATTGCGGACGCGGCTCGCCGGCGCGCCTGCCGCGTAGTGACGGCCGGTTTGGAGGCCGGCGACGTGCGTGCGGATCGGTGGGGAGTGAACCCCGATGGCAGCGGTTGGATCGAGATCGACGGAGAAACGGTGCGGCCGCCGCTCTTCGGTGAGCACAATCTGCGCAACGCCATGCTGGCGATCGCCGTGGCGCGCGAGTGCGGCGTGCCCATGTCCGCGGTATCGACAGGGATCGCGCGCATGGCCGTGCCGGCGATGCGGACCGCGTTCGCGTCGCTCGGCGCCGCGACGCTGATCAATGATGCGTACAACGCAAACCCGGCGTCGATGCGCGCGGCGCTGGAATTGCTAGAGGCCGTGGGCGCCGGCCGGCAGCGCGTCGCGGTGCTCGGCACGATGCTCGAGCTCGGCGCGCAGGCCGGCGCGCTGCACGACGAGATTGCGCGGCGCGCCCTTCGCTCGTCGCTCGATGTGGTCGCCGGCGTGGGCGAGATGGGCACTGCACTGGCGGCGGCGGGCGCGGGGGACGCCCGGGTCGTGACGGCGGCTGACATCGACACGCTCTGGACGGCGCTCGCGCCGCGTCTCGCGCGCGACGCCGTAGTGCTGCTCAAAGCGTCGCGCGGCGTGCAGTTGGAGCGGTTGGTTCCACATCTCACCGCCTGGTCACAAGGCTAAGGCACAAGGCTCCGTGTTCTACACTCTGCACAACCTCGAGAAATACTGGAGCGCGTTCCACGTCTTCACGTACATCTCGTTTCGCGCCGCGTTTGCCGCCATCACCTCGCTCATCTTCGCCTTTCTCGTCGGCCCCGGGATCATCCGGCGGCTCAAAGTGATGCGCGTGCGCCAGGTCATTCGCGAGGGAACGCCCGACTCGCACCAGGACAAGCGCAGCACACCGACGATGGGCGGTCTGATCATCATCGTCGCCACCATCGCGCCGACGCTGCTCTGGGCGCGGCTCGACAACCGCTACGTCTGGGTCGCGATGTTCGTGATGATCTGGATGGGCGGCATCGGATTTCTCGATGACTATCTCAAGCTCAAGCAGAAGCGCGAGGGCAAGGAGAACGTCGGGCTCGTCGAGCGATACAAGCTGGTGGGGCAGGTGAGCATCGGCGTCCTCCTCGGCGTGATGCTCTGGAAATTCCCGATCTCCCCACTGCCAGGCGCGTCGACGACGCTCCCGTTCCTCAAGTTCGTGCTGATCGTGCCGATCGCCGGCTTCGCGTTCTTGTACGTGCCGTGGGTGGCGTTCATCCTCACGGGCGCAAGCAACATGGTGAATCTCGCCGACGGGCTCGACGGACTGGCCGCCGGCCTCACGGCGATCGCGGCCGGGACGCTCGTCCTCTTCTGCTATGTCATGGGCCGCGTCGACGCGAGTCAGTACCTGCAGCTGTACTATCTGCGCAACGCCGGCGAGCTGGCCATTTTCTGTTCCGCCGTCTTCGGCGCGGCGGTCGGATTCCTCTGGTTCAACGCGCACCCGGCCGAAGTCTTTATGGGTGACACGGGCGCGCTCAGTCTCGGCGGCGCGCTGGGCGCGGTCGGCATCCTGCTCAAGAGCGAGCTGCTGCTGCTGATCATCGGCGGCGTGTTCGTAATCGAGACGGCGTCGGTGATCATCCAGCGCGTTGTGTTCAAGTATCGCCGGCGGCGCCACGGGCTCGACTTCGCGCGCACGCATCGCGTCTTTCTGCGCGCACCGCTCCATCACCACTTCGAATTGAAGGGATGGCCGGAGACGCAGGTCGTCGTGCGCTTCTGGATCATCGGAATCCTGTTCGCCTTCCTCGCGTTGAGCACGATCAAGCTGCGATGAGCGACGTGCCGGCCGATCCGTTCGCCGAGTGGAAGCGCGGCGAGGTTGCGGTGCTCGGGCTGGGCAAGAGCGGGCGGGCCGCAGCCGAGCTTCTCCTGCGGCACGGCGTGCGAGTCTACGCGAGCGACCTCGGCGACGCACCGGGAATCGCGGCCGCCGCGCAATCGCTCCTTGCCGTCGCTCGGTCACTCACGGCGGCGGCAGTAGACGCGCACATCGGCGGCCACAACCTCGACCGTATTCGCCGCGCGGCCGCGCTCGTGGTGAGCCCAGGCATACCGCCCACCGCGTCGCCGATAGCTATGGCGCGGGAGGCCGGTGTGTTGATCACCAGCGAGATCGAGGTCGCGCTGCGCGCGATGGCGCGGCTGAAATACATCGCGGTCACCGGCACCAACGGCAAGACGACGACGACCGCGATGATCGGCCATCTGTTGCGCGCGCTTGGACACGACGCGGTCGACGCCGGCAACATCGGCACGCCCCTCGCCGACATCGCGCTGCGCGAAACGCCGCCCGATTGGATCGCGCTCGAGATGTCGTCGTTCCAGCTGCACGACACGCCGAGTCTGGCGCCGGCGGTTGGCGTGATGACGAACCTCAGTCCCGATCATCTCGATCGGTACGCGTCGGCCGAGGAGTACTACGCGGACAAAGCGCTGCTCTTCCGCAATGCGACGACACAATCGAGGTGGGTGCTC
>JBDUCS010000160.1:0-8708 GCA_040003335.1 Gemmatimonadaceae bacterium
CGCATCGAAGCGTCGCCCGATCGCGTGTGGGGCGAGCTGCCCGGCGTGTTCGAGGAGGTCGGCATCCCCATCGGCACCGTCGACGCGAGCCAGCAGCTGATGGGCAATCGGGGTGTGCGCGTCGCGCATCGCATCAAGGCCGGCCGCCTGTCGCAGCTGCTCAGCTGCGGCGAGGGTCTGACGGGGCCGAGCGCCGATTCGTATGACGTGTCGATCAGCGTGCTGACGCGGCTCGAGGCGGACGGCAAGGCAACCGTTCTGCGTACCGTCGTCGAAGGGCGGGCGAGCAGTGGGACGAACGGGGGCGGAGCGGTGCGCTGCGCGACGACGGGCGTGCTGGAGCAGAAAATTGCCACGTCGCTCACGCTGCGGTCGGTGGCACACTGACGCGCCCGCCGGCGGCGTCCGGCATCTGCGTCCTGGTCAATCCCGCCGCCGGGTCGTGGCGCGGCCGCGCGATGATCCCCGAGGTACGGCGCGCCTTCGCCGCGGTGGGCGTGACCGAGATCCGCGAGACGCGGGACAAGGGCGATGACGGTGCGGCGACGAGTCGCGCGATTGAGGACGGCTTCACGACGATCGTCGCCGTCGGCGGCGACGGCACGTGGGGCGCCGTGGCGCGCGCGATCGTCGACTCCGGCCGCCCGTGCGCGCTGGCGCTGCTCGCCGCCGGCACGGGCAACGACTTCGCGAAGACGGCCGGCGTTCCCGCGGGCGATCTGGCGGCGACCGTGCGGCTCGTGCTCGCGGGACGCACGACACGCGTCGATGTCGGCCGCATCGACGGCACCGTCTTTCTCAACGTGGCCGGCTTCGGTTTCGACGTCGCCGTACTCGAGGACATGGAGCGGGCGGGTCCGCTGCGCGGCGTGGCCCGCTACTACGCGGCCGCGCTGCGCCATCTCTTCACGTATCGCGGCATCAGCGCCGGCATCGCTCGCGATGAGCCGGGCAACACGCCGCGCCATGCGCACCTCTTGATCGTCATCGCCAACGCGCGCCGCTTCGGCGGCGCCTTTCTCATCGCGCCCCACGCGTCGATCGACGACGGCGTGCTCGACCTCGTGGCCATCCGGCACGCCTCGCCGCTCGGCCGCATGCGGCTGTTCGCCGCCGCGACGCGCGGCGCCCACCTGCAGCATGCGGAAGTCACCACCGACCGCGGCGCACGATTCTATTTCGCCTTCGACGAGGCGCCGAGCTACGAAGTGGACGGCGAGCTGCGCCGCGCCCGCTCATCACGCGTCGTCGTCGAATGTCTCCCGGCCGCGCTCGCGATAGTCGCGTAGATGGGCGCGGGGCCCCCCGGCGTCGACGCCCGTGTCAGTGCGGGAGCTCGAAGTCTCGAGTGATGATCCCCGTCTCCCGTACGATCTCGGCAATCCGCTCGGGCCCGCGTGCGGGACGGACGCGCACGCGCAATCCGCGCACGCTCCGCACGTCGCAGAAGAGATATTCGCCGTTCGCGCCGGTGATCGTCTGCACTGTCGCCGGCGCGCCGGCCACGTCCGGCACCCACACCGCACGCACGGGCACGCCGGCGAGCGGCGTGCCCGCGCTGTCCGTCACGAGACCACGCACCACGATCGGCGGGTCGGCCGGCGAGCGCGTCGGGCACAGCGTCGCGGCGATCGTCAGCAGCGCCGGCACGGCGAGCTCCGCCGAGCCGAGCGCGCCCTCCTTCAGCGTCACCGATGTCAGCGGCGCATGAATGCCCAACGACGCGAGACGCGCGTGCGCGAACGTCACGTCGTACCGCCCCGCCGGCACCGCGTCGATGTGATAGCGGCCGAGCGAGTCGGTCGCAGCACCGAAGTCCGTTCCGGCGAGCGTCACCACCGCGTCGGCGAGCGGCCGGCCGGACGTGCTGTCGACCAACGTGCCGTCGAGCGCCGCGAGCCGCCGCGACGCG
The DNA here is from genome assembly GCA_040003335.1 of Gemmatimonadaceae bacterium. GTDB lineage: Bacteria > Gemmatimonadota > Gemmatimonadetes > Gemmatimonadales > Gemmatimonadaceae > JALZAE01. The sequence continues at coordinate 1,913 of JBDUCS010000160.1, forward strand.
CCCTCCAGCTCGGTCGCGATCACCTCGCCCCCTTCTTCGCGCAGCTGATGGATGAAGCTCGTCGGATGGTCGACGCTCCGCGTGAGTAGCGGCATGCGCACCCACCAGCGTCTCACGACCCATCCGCCGTTCGGCAGTTTGGAGAACTCGACGCGTCCGCCGACGCGCTCGCCCCACGGCGATGCCGGCACGTTGGCGTAGCCGAACTCGAGCCACCGCAGCTCGTGCGTGCGGCGGTCGAGCCACATTGTGCCGCGCACGTCCGCCACGCGCCGCCGCGGCGCCGGCTCGAAGGCGAGTCCGACCTCCTCGGGGGCCGAGTCGTTGGCGACAATGCGAAAGCAGTGGTCGCGCACGAAGACGTCCGACAGCATCACCTCGGCGTCGGGCGCCCGGTACGCGGTCGTATCGCCCTCGCTGAGCACGTAGCCGCGTCGCGACAGCTCCTCCGCCGCCACGCTGCGGAAGGGCCGCACCGCCGTCGCCCGCGCGCGGCGGCGGCGGCTCGTCGCTTCGACGAGCGTGATCGGATCGACGTCGCGCGTGTAGAGATCGATCGTGAACTCGAAGTGTCGTTCGCCCATCGTGAGCCGGGTCGCGAGGAGCGCGGCCCGCGTGTCTTCCCAGATCGATGCGGCGGACTCGCCGCCCGGCGCCGTCGCGCAGCGCTGCTGCGCGCGCACCTCGATCGCGCCGATGACTGCCGCCAACGGCGCGACGAGCAGCTCCATCTCGCGCGTCTCGCCGTCGCCGAGCACGAACGGGGCGCTGAGCGACCGCTTGACGCCGATCCGCTTGACGTCGAGCGCGTACTCGCCCGGACTCGGCGCGCGCACCGCGAAATGGCCGAACTCATTCGAGAGTACGGTGCGCGGCTCGCCCGGCCCGCCGACGAGCGCGATCAACGCCCCGCTGACCGGCGTTCGCGACGCCTGATCGCGCACCGTCCCGCGCACGACCTGCGCGCTCCCGCTTCCGGCAAACGCGCCGAGCGCGAGCAACACGGAGACTGCGGGTCGCTGGTGCATGATCGTCGAGGCTACCGGCGGGGTGGGACGGGGTCAAGCTCGTCGCGCGGGCGACCGAATGCCTTACATTGACCGGCACCCGGCACCGGGCACCCGGCACTGGCATCAGAAGGGTGAGCGCCGGGTGCCCAATGCCGAATCCCACCGATTCACGTACTTCCCTGCCGTCTCCATGCTCGCACTTCTCGCCGTATTCGCGCTCCCGATCGACACGTCGGCGCTCGGGCCCGGCGTCTCGCACGCGCTGGCCACGCGGCGCGCCGCACAGATCAGCGGTGTGCGGTACGCGCTGACGCTCGATGTGACGCGGCACGACACGGCGTCGGGACACGTCGTCGTGAGGTTCACGCGGCGCGCGGGCGGCGATCTGATCCTCGACTTTCGCGGACCGCGGATTGGCGACGCGCGCGCGAACGGCCGGCCGGTGCGCGCCGTGGCCAACGGCGCGCACATTCGCATCCCGGCATCAGCGCTCGTGGCCGGCGCCAACGTGCTGGAGTTCGATTTCGCCTCGACGATCGCACCGGCCGGGTCGAGCATCATCCGCTTTCACGATGCGACCGATGGGGCCGATTACCTCTACACGCTCCTCGTCCCGGCCGACGCCAACGCCCTCTTTCCCTGCTTCGACCAGCCCGATCTGAAAGCGCGCGTGACCCTCGCGCTCACCGTGCCGCGCGGGTGGACCGCCGTCGCCAACGGCGCCCTCGCCGATTCCACGGCGGGAGCGACGACGACGTTTCGCTATCGCGAGACAGAGCCGATCAGCACCTATCTCATCGCCTTCGCCGCCGGTCCGTGGACCAAGATCGAGCGCACGGTCGGCTCGCGGACGATCGCGCTCTACGTGCGAGCATCGCGCGCGCGTGAGGCCGAGGCCGACACGCTGATCGGCCTCAACGCGCGCGCGCTCGAGTGGCTCGGCCGCTACTTCGCGCGTCCGTTTCCGTTCGCGAAATTCGACGTCGTACTCGCGCCCGCGTTTCCGTTCGGCGGCATGGAGCATCCTGGCGCGGTCTTCTACAACGAGGAGTCATTCATCTTCCGCGAGCGGCCGACGCTCTCGCAACGCATCGGCCGCGAGTCGACGATTTTTCATGAGGTCGCGCACCAGTGGTTCGGCGACTTCGTGACGATGCGCTGGTTCGACGACCTCTGGCTCAAGGAGGGGTTCGCGACCTACATCGCCGCGAAGATGCAGGCAGAGCTCGATTCCGGCGCCCACGCCTGGAAGACGTTCTACCTGCGCAACAAGCCGGCCGCCTACGCGGTCGATGCGAGTGACGGTACCACACCGGTCTGGCAAGCGCTCGGCAATCTCGATCAAGCGAAGTCGAACTACGGTGCGATCGTCTACAACAAGGCGCCGGGCGTCCTCAAGCAGCTCAACTCGCTCGTCGGCGACAAGGCGTTCCGCGCGGGCCTGCGCGACTACCTCGTGCGCCACGCGTACGGCAACGCGACGTGGCGCGATCTCCTCGACGCCGTCGGCCGCGCGGCGCACCGCGACCTGGGCGAGTGGGGCAGACAGTACATCCAGCGGCCGGGGATGCCCGTGATCTCGCAGGACGTCGCGCGGCAGGCGAACGGCGTTGTCGCGATCACGCTTCGGCAACGCGCGGCTCGTCCGCTGTCGGGCACCGCGCCGTGGCCGGTCAAGCTGCAGCTCGTTGTCTGGCCCGCCTCGGGCGCGCCCGTGCATCTGGCCGCGGAGCTCACCGAATCAGTGAAGCGCATCACGATGCCAGCCGGAACCCCGGCGCCGGCATTCGTCTTCGCCAATGCCGGCGACGATGGCTACGCGCTGGTGATGCTCGACACCGCGAGCGTCACGTGGCTCGAGCTCCACATCGGCGAGGTGGGCGACGATTTTCTGCGTGCGATGCTCTGGGGCTCGATGTGGGATCTCGTTCGCGAAGCGCGTCTCGCGCCGTCTCGCTACATCGCGATGGCCGCGCGCGCGATGCCGGCCGAGCGCGACGAGCAGCTGGCCAGCGGCGTGCTGTCGCGTGTCAGCCGCGCGACCGAGACACTCCTCTCCGACGCGCAGCGTGATTCGATGCTCGGCGGCCTCGAGCGCGCGCTGGCGGCCGGCGCCGCGGACTCGTCGCGCGTGTTCGGCGTTCGCAAGGCGCACCTCGACGCCCTGATCACCGTGGCCACGTCGCCGGCGGCGCTGTCGGGACTCGACTCGCTCCTCGACCGCGCGACGGCCGCCGGCGCGCCGCTGCGCGCGCCGACGCGCTGGGCGATTGTGACCGCGCTGGTCGAGCGCAACTACACCACGGCCGAGCGCCGACTCGATGCGGAGACCGTTCGCGACTCGACGACCGAAGGCAAGCGCCGCGCCTTCGTCGCGGGCGCGGCGCGGCCCAGCGCCGCGGTCAAGGCGGACTACTTCAGGCGCTACTTCGGCGATACAGAGCTAAACGAGGACTGGGCGACGGCGAGCCTCCGCGCGTTCAACGCGCCCCGCCAGAGCCCGCTGACGATGCCGTACCTCGCGCCGGCCCTCGACACGCTCGGCTGGATCCAGAAAAACCGCCGCATATTCTTTCTCGGCTCGTGGCTCGGCGCATTCATGGACGGGCAGACGTCGGGTGAGGCGCAGGCGATCGTGGCGAAGTGGCTGGCGCGCCATCCCACCGCACCGCGCGATTTGCGCGAGAAGATTCTGCAAGCCGAGGACGACCTGCGGCGCGCCGTGCGGGTGCGAAAGCGGTTCGCGGACATCCAGGACTAGGTGGCGAGTGGATCGCCGATTGCGCATCGCGGACCCCGGAACGACCCTATACCCCCTCGGCACGACCCACCGCCCGTACTCCACGATCCCCGTTCAACGATCCGACGTCCGATCCTCGACCGGAAGGAACCAATGCGAAACAGCTCCGTCGTTTTCGCGGCAGTCGGCGCGGCCATCGTCGTCGCCGTCGTCGTCAATCGCTCGCGGCACCGCGACCCGCCGCACGCGCCGATTACCTTCGCGCCGACACCGGCGGCCGAAGCTCCTGATCCGGCGGGCGCACTCAAAATCACGACGACCGATGGAGGCGTCGATCTCGTTCTCGCCGGCGACAGCGTTCTCTACATGCGGCTGTCGGACAAGGTGATGAGCCAGGTGCGGCAAGGGATGGACGAGAAGACGCCCAAGGATTCCGGACTCGGCGCGTCGATCGCCAACATGGTAACGAGCAGCGTCGCCAAGGGGCTCGCGAGCGCTCGCGTGAGTTATCCGATCTCCGGGATCGATGCCGCGCGCTACGAGAACGGTGCGATCGCCTTCACGTACCGCGACAAACACAAGCTCTCGTTCGAGGGATTCAAGTCGAATCACCGGCCGGCCCTCGAATCGTTCGCGCCGGCCGATGCCGAGCGCTTCGTCGCGGCAGTGAACGCGGCGACGCGCAAAGGGAGTCGTTAGACGACGGCACGCGGCGGTCGTGATGCAGATCACCGTCCGCGACGACGTGCGCGCGACGCGCCCATCGGTGTCTTTACGCGAGCGCACACAGCAGGCATGTTGCAGCTTCACTCGCACCAGCGGAGCATGAATGAGAATTCGATCTACGCGGGCCATTGCGCTCGCCGCCGCGATGCTGATCGCAGGCGCTCGCGCCACGCGGGCGCAGCAGCCGGCCGCGGCCCCGCCGCCGGCTGGGCCGGCCGTCGGAGAGATGGCGCCCGACTTCACGCTGCGCGGCGCGACGCGCTACGGCCTGCTGCGCGATCCGCTGCACCTCGAGGACTTTCGCGGGCGCACCGTCGTGCTCGCCTTTTTCCCCAGGGCACGCACCAAGGGTTGAACGGTGCAAATGGAGGCGTACCGTGATCAGTACGCCAAGCTCTTTCACGGTGGGAAGAACGTCGTTCTCATCGCCATCAGCGTGGACCCGGACACGATGCAGGCCGCGTGGGCCCGTGAAAAGGATTTTCCGCACGTCTTCGCCAGCGACCCCGACGGTGCGGTCGGCACGAAGTACGGCGCCTTTATCGAGTCGCGGAAGTTCGAGAATCGCTTCGTCTACGTGATCGACCCCTCGGGAAAGATCGCGTACCGCGCTACGCCGTTCCGCGAGCTCGTCGACCAGTCGTACGTCGATCTCGGCGCGGCGATCGACAAGCTCGTGCCGTGAACGGCAAGACGAATCACGAAAAACGAAACTGCTAGTGGGCGTACCACCCAGAGTTTCGTTTTTCGGGATTTGTTTTGCTCTTTGCTTCTCCCGTTCGATCGACGATTCTACGACTATGCACTCTCGTCGTCACTAGATGGCCGCGTATCCAGGGAGCGGTGCGCGAAACGCCGATTCGCGCGACATCCTCACGGACATGTATTGGGCGGCGGTCGAAGCGGCGTCGCCGGCGGCCGCGCTGTCGCCCGTGTTGGACCGCATCGAGGCGCTCAATCGTCGCACCTGGATCATCGCCGTCGGCAAGGCGGCGCATGCGATGTCCGAATCCGCGGTCGATGCGCTGCGGAAGAAAGGGCTGCAGCCCGCTGGAGGCGTGATCGTCGCGCCCCAGGCAGCCATCCCGCCGCATCCCGCGCTGGCGATCGCCGTCGGTAACCACCCCATCCCTGGACCGCGCAGCTTCGCCGCCGCCGCGCGCATCGGCGATGTTGTCGCGCGCATCCGGCCCGAGGATGAAGTCTGGGTGCTCCTCTCCGGCGGCGCGTCGAGTCTCATCGCCGCGCCGGAGGGCGTCGTCAAGCCCGAGGAGCTCGTGGAGCTGTACCGCCTCCTCCTCGACTCGGGACTCGACGTCGCGCACATGAACGCCGTGCGCAAGCGCTTCTCGCGCTGGGGTGCCGGCCGTCTCGCGCACCGCCTCGCGCCGGCGCGCGTGCGATGCTTCGCCATCTCCGACGTCGTCGGCGACGACATGACGGCGATCGCCTCGGGTCCCTGCGTCCCCGACCCGACGACGGCGAATGACGTGCGCGCGATTCTGTCCGACTGCAAGCTGTGGGACGACATTCCACTCGCGATGCGGCGCTACCTCGCGGCGGTTGAGCGCGACCCGGAGCTCGAGACGCCGAAGCCGGGCGATCCGGTGTTCTGGGAAGTGGAGCGGCGCGTCGTCGCCAACAACCGCGCCGCGCTCGCCGCCGCCGCGACTCGTGCCGACGACTACGGCTTTCGCGGACAAGTGCTGACCGCATCGCTCACCGGTGAGGCCGCCATCATCGGCCGACGCCTCGCCGTCGCGCTCCTCGGCCAGCGCGACACGGGCGACCGCGCGTGCCTCATCTGGGGCGGCGAGACCACCGTCTCCTTGGGCGGCACCGTGCACGGTACTGGCGGTCGATGCCAGGAGCTGGCGCTCGCCGCCGCGCAGGAGCTCGCAGGGGCGAACGATGCAGTGGACGCCGCACTCCTCGCCGCCGGCACCGACGGACGCGACGGGCTCACCGATGCCGCTGGCGCGATCGTCGACGCGACGACGTGGGCGACGCTTGCCAGAGTCGGATTCGACGCCGAGTACCATCTGCGCACCCATGACTCGTATCCGGCGCTCGAGAGCGCCGGCGCGCTCCTCAAGACGGGCGCCACCGGCACCAACGTCATGGACGTCGTGATCGGTCTGATCCGCTAGACTTCGGCTCCCTCGCCCGCGCCCATGCCGCCATTCACGATCGGTCTCATCCAGCACGCCGTCGCGTCCGACAAGGCCGCCACCATCGACGCAGCGGTCTCCGCTATCCGCGCCGCCGCGTCGCGCGGCGCGCAGATCATCTGCCTGCAGGAGCTCTTCGACGCGCCGTA
>JBDUCS010000161.1:0-8667 GCA_040003335.1 Gemmatimonadaceae bacterium
GCATTCCACTCGAGAAGCTCGAATCCGTCTTCGACCCGTTCGTCCAAGTGGATGCGAAGTACACCCGGAACGGCGACGGCGTCGGCCTGGGTCTCGCGATCAGCCGCGACCTCGCGCGCGGCATGGGTGGCGAGCTCACCGCCGAGAGCACGCTCGGCGAAGGCTCGACGTTCACGCTGAGTCTGCCGCTGTCCTGAGGTCGTCGGGCGGCGGGCTCAGTGATTCCTGCTGAGCGATGTGAGCCCCAGGCTCAGCGATAACGCGCCGAAGCCGGTGCCGCCGTCGCCGCCGGTGCCGGCGCCGTAGTAGTAGTGCTCGACGAGATCGGCGCGGATGCCGATGGCCGGCCCGACACGCAGGATCGCCCCTCCGCCGGCGTGTGCCCCGATCGCACCGGCGCCACCACCCATGCCGACGGCGACGAGGGCGCTCGGTCCCGCCTTGAGGAGAAACGTCGCGCCCGGAACGCCGATGTTGTACGCGCCGCCGACGTCCACGCCCAAGACCAAGGCTCCGCCGGACAGGCCGTTCGGCCACATCCCCACCGCCACATCGAGCCCCACCGCCTTCGGCTCGAGCCTGGTAACATGTAACACGACCGTCGTCAGTCCCTCGCCGACGCGAGCCCCGGCCGGCACGAACTTGCCCACGCTGAAGCCGATGGCCGAGCCGCTAAGGAGTCCAACCGGCGCGGGCAGCTGCGCACCGGCGCCGCGAACGGCGGCCACCACCAGCGCGAATGTGACGATGATCGGATTGGACAACGAGAGCGAATGTCGCATTAAATCTCCCAGCCGGAGGAGCGGTCGCAACGAGAGCTACACGCCAACGTTGAGGCAACCGCGTGACCCGGCCGACGCATTGGCCGTGACCTGAAGGCCCGTTCGTCCGAGATCCGTGCGACCCGCTCTTCTCCCTGTTTTGGCGGCGACCGATGGGCATCTTGGAATGACGTTCTGCGTTTTCAGGCACGACCACCCTCATCCGCGAGGCCATCATGTGCCTATCCCGTCGGACCCGCCTCACGACCGCCATCGCCACGGGCGCGCTGTTGGCGCTGCCGGCCGCCCGCCTCTTCGCGCAGGCGCCGCCCACCGACCCGGCGACGATGCACGCCGACTCTCTCTATACCGCGCGCCAATACGCCGCCGCGGCGGCCGCCTATCGCGCGATTCTCAAGGAGCACGCGACGAGCGCGCGCAGCTGGACGCGACTCGGCGTCTCGCTCCAATCGCTCGGCAAGTTCGACGAGGCGGTCGACGCGTACCGGCACGCGGTGACGATCGCGCCCTCGAACGCCGTCATCGCGTACAACCTGGCCGCGGCGCACGCGCGTCTGCATCACTCCGACTCGGCGTTCACCTGGCTGCGCACGTCGCTTCGCAGCGGCTTCACGAACACGTCGCTGCTCGCCGCCGATAGCGACTTCGTCTCTATCCGCGCCGACGCGCGCTACGACAGCATCCTCGTCGCCGGTCGCGAAGCGATGCGGCCGTGCATGCATCGGCCGGAGTCGCGCAAGTTCGACTTCTGGGTCGGCGAGTGGGACGTGCAGAACGTGAACGGCCAGCGCGCCGGATCGAGCAGCGTCAAGCTGATTCTCGAGGGGTGCGTCGTCTTCGAGAATTGGACCGACGGACAGACGGGCGAAGGGAAGAGTCTCAATGCCTTCAATGCGACGACGGGACAGTGGCAGCAGTTCTGGACGGACCAGTACGGCACCGTGACCGAATACCGTGAGAGCAAGTGGATCGCCGACACGCTCCAGTACACGGCCGACTCGCGCACGCCGGCCGGCGCGCCGGCGCTCGTGCACATGAGCTTCGCGCCGGTCCGCGCGGATGTCGTCCGCCAATGGGGCTCGATCTCGACCGACGCCGGCAAGACGTGGACACCGTCGTTCGACCTCTACTACCATCGCAAGAAGCAGTGAGCGGCGCCGCCGAGCTCCCGGGCGCGATCCGCGACGCCGCGGCGCGCCTCGCGCCTCACGACGTTCGCACGCCGCTCGCCCCATCGGCTGCGCTCGGTGCGCGCGCGCGCTTCAAGTGCGAGCATCTGCAGCGCACCGGGTCGTTCAAGCTGCGCGGCGCGCTCAACAAGGTGCTCGCGCTCTCGCGCGCCGAGCTCGCGAAGGGGATCGTGACGTCGTCCACCGGCAATCACGGGCTCGGCGTCGCCGAGGCGCTACGCGTGGCGGGTGGCCGCGGCACGGTCGTCGTGTCGTCGACGACGTCGCCCTACAAGATGGAGAAATTGACACGGGCCGGGCTCGAGGTGATTACCGAGAGCGACGACCCGATGACGGCCGAGCTCGCCGCGCGCGCGCTCGCCGATCGCACGGGACGCGTCTACATCTCGGCGTACAACGATTGGGACGTGGTCGCGGGGCAGGGCACCATCGGCGTCGAGCTCGCCGAGCAGTGGCCCGCGGTGGAGGCGATCTACATCACCGTCGGCGGCGGCGGGCTGATCTCGGGCGTGGCGAGCTACATCAAGTCGGTCAACCCCGCGGTGCGGATCGTCGGCTGCTGGCCCGAGCGCGCGACGGCGATGCACGCATCGATCGAGGCGGGCCGCATTCTCGAGCTGCCCGACGAGCCGACGCTCTCCGACGGGAGCGCGGGCAACGTGGAGCCCGGCTCGATCACCTTTGCGCTCTGCCGCGATCTGATCGATGCGCACGTGCTCGTCTCGGAGACGGAGATCGCGACGGCGATGCGCGACGTCTTCCGCGCCGATGGCGCGCGCGTCGAAGGAGCGGCGGGCGTCGCGCTGGCGGCCTATCGGAAAGCGGATCGCGGGGACGAGGCGAGCGTCGTCGTCCTGTGCGGCGGGAACGTCAGCGACGAGACCTTCGCTCAGGCGACCCGCGGGGCTTGAGTCCACAGATCACCTCTGTCGTTCAAACAGCATCTCCGATGGTTCGATGAACGATGAACAGCCCCGTCTAGCGCCTGCCGCGCTGTCACAACATCATCGCGGAATGACTCTTCCCCGCCTCGCCATAGCGCTGATGATCGCGACGCCACTCGCCGCGCAGCACGCTCCGCAGCCAGTGACACCGGATGCGTGGTACGCCTTCACACGCCTGTTCGACGCGGCCTCGGATAGCGACGGGGTTGTCGGCGCGAGCGTGCTGCTCGTGCGTCGGGGCAGGATCGTCGCCCACCACGAGCACGGGCTCGCCGATCGCGCCCATGGCGAGCGCGTGACCGAGCGGACGCTCTTCCATTATGGGTCGATCACCAAGACACTGACGGCGATCGCCATCATGCAGCTGCGCGACCGCGGCAGGCTCGCGCTGGACGACAAGATCATGCGCTGGGTGCCGGAGCTGCGGCAGGTGCACGATCCGTACGGCGCGATGGACGGCATCACGATTCGCATGCTTCTCTCGCACTCGGCCGGCTTCCAGAATCCGACGTGGCCGTACGGCGCCGGCAAAGCGTGGGAGCCGTTCGAGCCGACGACGTGGGCGCAGCTCGTGGCGATGATGCCGTATCAGGAGCTGCTGTTCAAACCGGGCTCGCGCTACAGCTACTCGAACCCCGGCTTCATCTACCTCGCGCGCGTCATCGAGCAGATCAGCGGTGACCCGTGGGAGACGTACATCCAGAAAAACATCTTCGGACCGCTCGCGTTGTCGCGGAGCTACTTCGGCGCGACACCGTATTGGATGGCCGAGGACCGCGCGTCGAACTACACGATCAGGCGCGACTCGGCGGGCCGCGATGCGACGGTCGACAACGGCCGCGACTTCGATCCCGGCATCACGATCCCGAACGGCGGATGGAACGCGCCACTCGGCGACCTCGCCAAGTACCTCGCCTTCCTGACGAGCGCGCCGGCAGGCGACACGGCGCTTCGTCGGCGCTACGACATCGTGCTCGCGCGCGCCTCGCTCGACGAGATGTGGCGCGGCGTCGTGCCGGAGAGCAACGCGCCGGCGACGACGGATTCCGTTGGCCTCTCGTTTTTCATCTCGCACAAGGGCGCGACGCGGATCATCGGCCATACTGGAAGCCAGGCCGGCTTCCTCTCGTTCATGTACATCGACCCGGTGACGTCGACGGCGGTCGTGATGGCGATGAACACCGACAACCAGACGCCGCGACCTGCCGAGCGAAGCGCATACCGCCGAATCCTCATCGCCGCCGTGAGCTTGCTGACTGCTGACAAGTGATGATCGATTGCTCGGCTAACAATTCTCAATCCTCGCCGTTTCAGAGCTCACTTGTGAGGAGTCGCTCTCGGCAGGGGGATGGAGGCCCGGGCGACGATGCATCCGTGCGGCACCAGATTGACCGCCGTTCCCGCGCTCTTCGCCCGTCCCGCCCATTGCGTGAGCGCGTCCGTCGACGGCTCCGACGATGCGCCCATCGAGAAGGCGCGCCGGATCAGCGCCTCGCGGCTCGTCCGGTCCTCGACGCTGAGCGTGTCGGGCTCGTCTTCGCCGCTGAGCCACCGGCGCACCGCCTCCGCCTCGACGGACTCCGCATCGTAGTACGCGAAGCGCGCCGGATCCCTGACGCGCAGCTTGGCCAAGAGCTCGTCGTCGTAGAGCGCGTCGATATGACGGGCCTGGAGCACCTGGTCCACGGTCAGGCCGCTGGTGCGGCGTAGGTCGGCGCCGTCGAGATCGGCGCCGACGAACGACGCATTGGCGAGCCGCGCCCGCGCCAACGACGCCCCCTGCAGCATCGCGGCGTCGAACGACGCGCCGCGGAAATCGCCGTCGTCCATGCGCGCGTAGCGCATGTTCGCCGCCGCGAAGCTCGAGCGCGAGCAATAGAGCGTGTCCGCGACGTCGGCGCCGCCGAGCGCCGTGCCGCGCGTGACGACGGGCGCCGCGTTCGCGCGCATCTTGCGCATGTCGGCGCCGTAGAGTGACGAGCCCGTAAAATCCGCGCCGATCGCGTTCGCGCCGCGCAGGTCGGCGTGACGGAGGTTGGCGCCGAGCAAGTCCGCGTAGCGCAGGTCGCCGAGCGCAAGAAAGACGCGCTCAGCGGACGCGAATCGGAGATCGGCGCCGACGAGCCGCGCCCCGCTCGCCATGGCGTCGGCCGCCGTGTCGACGGTGCCGGTGGCGGTGAGGCGCGTCGAGACCTCGGTCTCCGACAGCTGCGCGACGGGGCTCACGCCGACGCGCGACATCAGTTGCGGCAGGAGCGCGCGCACGGCGGGCGCGCCGCGCTCGAGCGCGAGGGCCGGCCGTGCGTCGGCGCTCTGCTCGCTCAGCGAGCCGGCGCTCGCAATGTTGGAGACGCCGCGGTGGACGCCGCTGATCCCGGAGTACGAGGCGGTGCCGAACACGAGCGGCACGATGATCGCCGACGCCAGCGCGGGCGCGTACGGCCGCAGGCGCGTGAGCCATGGCGGCCGCACGCGCTCGCGTTTCACCGGCGAGCGCGGAAGCGTCACGCTCGCCAGGTCGAGAAAGCCCGCCGCGCCGACGCAGCCGACGGTGAGCGCCGCAAGTTGGATGAGCGTTCCCGACCACTCGTGCCGGTGCAGGTAGCGTCCCCAGAACCAGGCGACGGTGACCGGCACGAGCCACCATCCGATGATGACGAACAGCCGCGCTTGCAGGCGCGCGAGGACGCCGCGGCGCTCGGGCGGCGCGATCCGCTCGGCGGCCCAGGCGCCGAGCACCCAGGTGGCGGCGCGGTCGCTCATCGGTGAGCCATCGGGCATGATCGCCGGTGTCTCGGCGAGCGCCGCCCACAGTCGCTGCGCCTGCAGCATGAGGAGGAGCGCCATGCCAACGAGCACGATCGGTGCGAGCGTGAAGAAATTTACGATCGGGATGTCGGCGTTGACGATCGGGAGCTTGGAGACCGCAGTGTCCGTGAGGAGCTTGGAGTCGAGCGTCGAGCTGATCGTGAGCCAGGAGTACGCGCAGACGAGCATCACGCTGAGAAAGAGCTTGCTCGTTCCCTCGGCGATCTCGCCCGCGGCATGGTAGGCGACGAACTTCACCGTCGGCGGGAGCCGGATGCCGGTGAGGTCGGCGCGCGCGAACTGTGAGCCGATGAGACCGGTGGCGCCGCTCAGGTCCGCGTGCGCGAGACGCGCCCAGGCGAAGCGCGCGCCGGCGAGATTGGCGCCGGTGAGGTTCGCGCCCGAGAGATTCGCGGCGGTGAAATCGACGCCGCGCAGATCCTGCCCGGAGAGATCGATCCCCGAGAGATCCGGCGCCGCGCCGGTGCCGGACGATCTCCATTCCGCGAATGCTCGCGCCCGCTCCGCCGCGAGGGCGTCCGTCTCCATGCTGCTCCCGGTTGGGGTGCGCGTTGCGGGGTATGGGGTGCGCGTGCACACTCCCATCGCCTTCGAAGAAACTACGCGTCCCGCACCACAGTAGTAGACCTCTTCGGCGTGACGGTCCCTAGCCCCTAGACCTGGTGCCCTCTCTCATCTCAGCCCACGAAGTCACGAAGCGCTACCCGGGAGACGTCCTGGCCCTCGACGCGCTCTCGCTGGAGCTCGAGCCGGGCGTGATCGGATTCGTCGGCGCCAACGGCGCCGGCAAGAGCACGTTCCTCCGCATTCTCCTCGGGCTCCTCGCGCCGACGAGTGGCACCGTGCGCGTGCTCGGCATGGATGCGCAGCGCGAGACGCTGGAGCTGCGCAAGTTCCTCGGCTACATACCGGAGCACGACTGTCTTCCGCTCGATGTGAGCGCGACCGACTTCGTAACGCACATGGGCCGAATCTCCGGACTCTCGCCGACCGCGGCGCGCGAGCGGGCGGCGGAGATGCTGCGGCACTGCGGCCTGCACGAGGAGCGCTACCGGCTCATCGGCAGCTACTCGACGGGGATGAAGCAGCGCGTGAAGCTGGCGCAAGCGCTTGTCCACGATCCGAAGCTGCTGCTGCTCGACGAGCCGACGAACGGGCTCGACCCCGAGGGCCGCGACGAGATGTTGGCACTGGTCGAGCGCACGGGACGGGAGTTCGGGATCGCGCTCCTGCTCACGTCGCACCTGCTCGGCGAGATCGAGCGCGTGTGCGACTACCTCGTCGCGATCGAGGCCGGCACGCTGCGCTACGCCGGACCGGTCGCCGCGCTGACGCTGCGCACCCAGCGCCTCACGCTCGAGGTCGACGACGGCGACCGCCGCTTCATCGAGCGCTTGCGGTCGCTGGATCTCGAGGTCGAAGCGCGTGGCCACGAGCTGTCGGTGCTGTTCCACGACGATCGCGTCTACGATCTCGTGCGTGACGCGGCCGCCGAGCTCGACGTTCCCTTGGCGCGCATGGAGGTGGAGCGGCACCGCGTCGAAGACCTGTTCCGTGCCGGGGCGTCCAATGACTGACGCGCAGGCGGCGGCGGCGCCGGAAGCGCGCGCGGCGGGGACGATCTACGACCTCGGCTACCAGCGATACGAGGGACCGCGGCTCGGCCGCGCGAACGCCGTGCGCACGCTCATCACCTTCTCGTTCCGGAGCGCGTTCGGCCTCGGGCGCGGCGAGAAGGCGAAGATCATTCCGGCGCTCGTGCTCGCGCTCGTGTTCATCCCGGTGTTGATCCAGGTCGCGATCGCGGCGGCAAGCGGCAACACGGGCATCATCAACTACGCCCAGCATCTCCAGTTCGTCGCGCTGTTTCTCTCGCTCTTCGCCGCGGCGCAGTCGCCGGAGCTCGTCGTGATGGACCGGCAGCACGGCGTGCTCGCGCTCTACCTCTCGCGCTCGCTCCGCTCGACCGACTACGCGTTCGCCAAGCTGGTCGCGTTCGTCGGCGCCCTTCTCGTGATGACGCTTGGGCCGGAGCTGATGCTCTTCGCGGGAAAGGTGATGATGAGCGCATCGCCATGGCCGGCATTCGTCGCCGAATGGCCCAAGCTCGGCCCGATCGTCGGCGGCACGCTCATGACGTCGGTCTATCTGGCGAGCATCGCGCTGGCGTTGGCGGCGTACACGTCGCGCCGCGCCCTCGCCAGCGCGAGCGTGATCGCATTTTTCCTGCTGATGTCGGCGCTGGGCGGCATCGCGCGCGCCATCGCCACGGGCGACGGCAAGCGGTACGCGGTGCTGCTCAACCCGTTCGTCGTCGTCATCGGATTTGTCAACTGGTTGTTCGACGTGCAGGCGCAGATCGGACGCCGAAGGTCGTTGGTGGTGCAAGCTGCGCTGCCCGGCCAGTGGTACTTCTACGTGCTGGCGACGACGGCGGTCATCGCGGTCGCGGCGTTGCTATGGCGCTACCGGAGGGCCGACGCATGAGCGCGATCGAGCTGCAGCATGCATCGCGCTGGTACGGCAACGTCGTGGCCGTGAACGACGTGTCGTGCACGCTGTCGTCGGGGATCACCGGACTGCTCGGACCCAACGGCGCAGGAAAGAGCACCGTGCTGCACATGCTGGCCGGCCTGCTGCGGCCGAGCGCGGGAAAGGTGCTGATCGATGGCGAGGCGGCGGCGGGCCGGCCCGAGGTGTATCGCACGGTCGGGCTCGTGCCCGAGCGCGAGGCCGTGCACTCGTTTCTGACTGGCCGGGAGTTCGTGCGGATGAATGCGCAGCTGCAGCAGGTGGCGGACGCCGATGCCGCCGCGGCACGCGCCATCAAACTGGTCGATCTCGAGGGAGCGCAGGAGCGGCGGGTGGGCACGTACTCGAAGGGGATGCGCCAGCGCATCAAGATCGCCGGCGCGCTGGTGC
>JBDUCS010000417.1:0-2587 GCA_040003335.1 Gemmatimonadaceae bacterium
TATCGCAAAGTGGTCGAGGCGTTCGAGGGACATCCGGTCGTCATCCGCACCTACGACATCGGCGGCGACAAGCTTCCCGTGGGCGGGTATCCGACCGAGCCCAACCCGTTTCTCGGTTGGCGCGCGATCCGCGTCTGCATCGACGAGCCGGAGCTGTTCAAGACGCAGCTGCGCGCCCTGCTGCGCGCGGCGATGCACGGCGACCTGCGCATCATGCTTCCGCTCATCGTCACGGTCGATGAGGTGCGGCGCGCCCGCGAGCTGCTGCGCGAGGCAGCGGCCGAACTCGAGGCGCGCGGCGTGGCGCACCGCACCGACGTCCCGCTCGGCGTGATGGTCGAGACGCCGGCCGCGGCCGTGGCGGCGGATTCGTTCATCGGCGAGGCGGAGTTCTTCAGCATCGGCACGAACGATCTCGTGCAATACACGCTCGCCGTCGATCGCGGCAATGCCAACCTCGCCTCGCGCTTTACGCCGCTGCACCCCGCCGTGCTCCGCCTGATTCAGCACACGGTCGAGGTCGGCACGGCGAACGGCCTCGACGTCACGGTCTGCGGCGAGATGGCATCGCAGCCGTTGATGGCGTTCGCGCTGATCGGCCTGGGCGTACGCTGCTTGAGCGTTGGACCCCGGTCCGTGCCGTTGATGAAGCGCCTGGTGCGCGAGATGCGCGCGAGCGGCGCAACGGAGGCCGCCTGCGCCGCCCTCGATGCTGGCACGGCGCGGAAGGCGGAGGCGATCCTCCATCGCGGGCTCCTGGCCACCTGCGGCGACGACCCCTTGCTAAACGGCTGACGGGTCGCGCGAGGAAAGAGAAGGGCTGTCACACTCGTCGCATCGCGCCTCTTCTATCTTTTCTCTTTTCTTTGGCTGCGCGTCCGTCTATCATCCGTGCTCCACAGGCCCCCACCTTTTTGACGTCTGAACGGACTCAGGCGCAGAGGCACACGTGCGCGAGAACTTCCTGTTCACTTCGGAGTCCGTCACAGAAGGTCATCCCGACAAGATCGCGGATCAGATCTCGGACGCCGTGCTCGATGCGATTTTGACGAAGGATGAGGCGGCGCGAGTCGCGTGCGAGACGATGGTCACGACGGGGCTCGCCCTCGTCGCGGGCGAGATCACGACACACGCGTACGTGCCCATTCCCGACATCGTTCGCGAGACCGTCGCCGCGATCGGCTACGACGACGCGACGTT
Source organism: Gemmatimonadaceae bacterium (assembly GCA_040003335.1). GTDB lineage: Bacteria > Gemmatimonadota > Gemmatimonadetes > Gemmatimonadales > Gemmatimonadaceae > JALZAE01. The sequence goes on from JBDUCS010000417.1 coordinate 1,201, forward strand.
CGGCTTCGACGCCAAGACATGCGCCGTCATCAGCACGATCGACAAGCAGTCGCCCGACATCTCGATGGGCGTCGACACCGGCGGCGCCGGTGACCAAGGCATGATGTTCGGCTACGCGACGGACGAGACGCCGGAGCTGATGCCGCTCCCGATCATGCTCGCGCACACGCTCACGCGCGCGCTCGCCGAGGCGCGCAAGAGCGGCGTGCTCCCGTGGCTGCGCCCCGATGGCAAGGCGCAGGTGTCGGTGCAGTACGACGCCGGCATGCCGGTGCGCATCGAGACGGTCGTCGTCTCGACGCAGCACGCGGACACGATCAGCACCGAGTCGCTCCGCAAGGCCGTGCTGGCGGAGGTGATCATGCCCGCGCTGCCGGCCGAGCTGTTCGACGTCAACACGGCGCGCATCCACATCAATCCGACCGGCCGCTTCGTTGTCGGTGGGCCGCAGGGTGACGCGGGACTCACCGGCCGCAAGATCATCGTCGACACCTACGGCGGCATGGGTCGCCACGGCGGCGGCGCGTTCAGCGGAAAGGATCCGTCGAAGGTCGATCGCTCGGCCTGCTACGCCGCGCGCTGGGTGGCGAAGCACATCGTCGCCGCCGACCTGGCGCGCCGCGTCGAGGTCCAGGTCGCGTACGCGATCGGGGTCGCCGAGCCGGTCTCGGTGCTCGTCGACACCTTCGGCACGGGCAAGGTTCCCGACGAGCGCATCGAGCGGGCCGTGCGCGACGTCTTCGATCTGACGCCGCGCGGCATCATCAAAGCGCTCAACTTGCGCAAGCCGATCTACAAGCAGACTGCCGCCTACGGCCACTTCGGCCGAGCCCCGGTGACCTGCGGTTCCGGAGCCGACACGATGACGTATTTTTCGTGGGAGCAGACGGACCGGACGACGGCACTCCAGAACAGCGTCAAATAGTTTTTTCAACCCGCGGCGATCGACATCCGGCTTGAGAGAACTGGAACCTGAAAAAAACCGTACACTCAAAATTCGCAAACTTCTCTTCAACTAGAGACCGAACAACAATGGCAACGACAGTGGAAGCCGAGAAGCACCACGACATCAAGGATGTCGGACTGGCCGATCACGGACGCAATCGCACCGAGTGGGCCGAGCGGTCGATGCAGGTGCTGCGCACGATCAAGGATCGCTTCGCCAAGGAGCGGCCGCTCGCCGGCAAGAAAGTCTCGGCGTGCCTGCACGTCACCGCCGAGACCGCGAACCTGATGGTGACGCTAAAGGCCGGCGGCGCCGACATCGCGCTCTGCGCCTCCAACCCGCTGTCGACGCAGGACGACGTCGCCGCGCATCTCGTGCGCGATCACGGCATCAAGGTCTTCGCGATCAAGGGCGAGGACAACGAGACGTACTACGAGCACA
>JBDUCS010000162.1:0-8634 GCA_040003335.1 Gemmatimonadaceae bacterium
CGACCGGTCGCGGCGAGGACACCGCGGGAATAAAGGTGTCAGCGCCGACGTCGGCGCGCTCCCGCCGGAGCACGAAACGCGCGAGTGCCGCGTCGCTCATCGTGAAGGCGCTCGAGCCCACTGCGAGCGCGACGAGCGACGCGAGGTCGTGGCGATGATTGTGCACCGGCGTTGCCGACAGAAAGAGTGCGCGCGTACCCGCGACGAGCTCGGCGATGGCGCGATAGCGTCGCGTCGAGGGCGTGCGCGCGTGGTGCGCTTCGTCGAGAACCACGAGATCCGGCTTCGCTCCGCGCGGCGCGCCGCCGCGGCTCAGTGTCTCGTACGATATCCAGTCGGCGCGCACGTGTGCGCGGGCGAGCGCGCCGGTCCACATCGAGTGCAACGCTGCCGGCCCGATGACGAGCGCCCGATCGGCCTCCCCGGCGAGCGCTGCCGCGACGTAGGTCTTGCCGAGGCCGACGGCGTCGGCGAGTAGGGCGCACCGCCGCTCGTCGAGCATCACGCGCAGCCGGTCGACGGCCAGCCGCTGGTGGTCGCGGAGCACGATGTCGCCCAACGCCCGCGGCGTGACCGCGACGCCGAGTAGCGCGCGCGCAATCGCCGCGCGAACGGTGCGCGGCGGCGCAAAGGTCAGCGCCCGTTCCACGCGAGGAGCGGCGCGACGTCGCGCATCCGAAGCGAGTACGCGGCCAGCACCGCGTCGAGAAGCTCGTCCTTGTCGAACGATCCATCAGACTGCGCTCGCTCGGCGATTGGTGCGAGCGTGTCGCGCGCGAGACACCAGTTCTGGGGAATCGGCAGGAGCGCGACGGTCCAGCCGAGGTAACGCCGGTAGCCGCCACGTGCCGGCTCGGCGATCACCCCGAGCCAGGCCGCGGCGAGGGCGCTGTTGAGTATCGCCGAGAGCGCAAAGGCGTCGCGACGATCGCCGCACGGCACGACGTAGCAACTGTTGAGCGGCACGGTCGGATCGTCCTGCTCGAGCACGAGCGCGCGCGGTGCGCGGCCAACGTCGGCCCAGACGACACGCGTCTGGCCAGTTCGCGCGGACGCGGTTCGAAAGAGAGACCACCACTTGCCGGAGCGTGCATCGCTGCGTGCGGCGAGCCGACGGCGCCACGGCGCGAGCCACGCGGCGGCGAGCGGCGGCAGCGCGTGGAGCGCGACATCGCGAACGATGTCGTGCGTCCAGACAACGAGGTCGCCACTCTCGCGGGCACGCCACGGCGAAATCGCCTCGCCCCTTAGGAGGGGCCGCAGGAGATCGCGCTCGATCGTTCCTCGTCGCTCGTTGGCCCGCACGGATGCGATCGCGCCGTCGCACGTGCAAAGGCGCACGATGAACGCGTCGTTGCAGCCGCACTTGACGCCGAGGAGTGGCGCGCCGAACTGAGAGTCGCCGAGTGCGCCGCCGGAGGCGCGCGCGCGATTCCACGCCGCGCGCACGGCCGGCGGAATGACGAGCCACGGGCTCGCCGGGTCCGCGGCGTCGAGCGAGAGCGATTCGCGCGCGATCGTCCAGGCGAGCGGCGTGGCGCGGTGGTGGAACACGGCACTCACCGCGCCCCCTGAAGCGCTGCCGCGCCGCAGGCGGCGGGCGATGAGCGTCGCCGGATAGACCGCCGCGTCGAACGCTGTGGCCGACTCGGACCAATCCTCGAGTGCCAGAATCTCCGTGTCGGCGGCGAGCAAACGCCGAACGCCGCCGGCCGCGAGCGAGTGCCAGAGCTTGGCCGGCACGAGGAGCGCGATCGCACCGCCTTCGCGGGCCAGTCGCACACCACGCTCGATGAAGAGCGACGCCAGATCCACTTGCGCGGCGAACCCGGCCCCGGCGCGCGCGCCACGCGCGCCGGCGGTCCACTGCGCTCGCGAGTAGACGTCAAAGCGCGCGCGCAGGTCGGCCCGTATGCCTTTGGGGATGCGATGCAATCGCACCCACGGCGGATTGCCGATCACCACATCGAAACCGCCGCGCGCGCCGACGTCGCCGAACCGCGTCGCGAAGGAAAAGGGAAGGGCGCCGCCACCGGCGAGCGCGCGCAGGCACGCCCGTCGCTCGCGCACCAGCCGCTTGGCGCCGGCGAGCGCGGCCCGATGTTCGGCGGTGATGGTGCCGCGGGCGCCGAAGAGGTCGCGGCCGCGCAGCGCTGAGACGAGATCGCGGCGCTTCGAGAGTGCGACCGCGAGCGCAGCGTCTGCCTGGCGAATCGCCAGCGTGCGCTCGGCGCGGTCGAGTTGGCGCTGGAGCGTTCGCTTGCGCGCGCCCGAGGCTCTCGCGTATCGCTCGCGCAGCGGGCCGAGTGAAGGCGCGCCGCCGTCCCGACTCTCCAACCACGGTTGGCCGGCGAGCGAATCTCCAGCGCAGATGTGGTGGTCAAGATTGGGGAGCGGCGGCACCGCGAGCGGATCGTCTGCGTCGCTCTCGATCACAACCGAGAGCCACAGCCGGAGCTCGCAGAGCCACACCGCGGTGGGGTTCACGTCGACGCCGAAGATCGAGCGCGCGAGCAGCTCGCGCCGTACGACGGCGACCGGCCGATCGTCGCCAGCGAGCGCGGCGATCGTCGCGAGACGCTCGAGCGCGAAGACGAGGAAGGCGCCGGAGCCGCAGGCCGGGTCGATCAGGCGGATGCCTCCGATCGACGCACGCAGGGCGCGCGACGCGACGGGGTCCGTCACCGGCTCGCCCGCGAGCGCGCGCGTGGCGGAGTCGGCGTCGCCGAACGCGGTCGCCAAAGCGCCCTCGGTCACGCGCTCGACGATCGGCTGTGGTGTGTAAAACGCGCCCGTGGCGCGCCGTACTCGCGAAGCCATCAACGACTCGAACGCCTTGCCCAGCATCTCCGGATCAACTGCCGCTTCCGACCACGCGCCGTCGCTCTCATGCGCCGTGAAGCGGTAGCGCGACAGGAGATCGCCGAAGACGCTGCCTAACGACTCATCCGGGAATCGCGCGCCGCGCAGCCGCCGCTCGAGCGGCGTTCGCGCGAAGAGGCCGCCGTTGAGAAACGGCACGCGCCCGAACGCACGGGCCGACGGTGCGCGGCATTGTCTCGGCGTATTGAGGGTTCCGAAGAAGAGCGGATCGAGCACGCGCCGGTGATAGCCGCCGCCGGCCAACATGCAGCGGGCGAAGGTGCGCTCGAGAAAGCCGGCGTCGCCGTCGAGCCACCCTTTCGTCTCGAGAAAGGAGAGGAAGAGAAGTCGGGAGACGACGAGCAGCGCGAGCTCGCCCCGATCGTCCGCGCTCGCGTGGAGCGCCGCGGGCGCGTCGAGCGAGCCGCCGAGCGTGGCGACGATGCGCTCGAGAGTCCGGAAGAAACGACGCGTCAGGGCGTCGCGGCCGAGGAGATCGAGCCACCGTGCATGCGTCAGCACATCGGCCGCGCTCGCCGCCGCCGCCATTGCGTTCACCGTCTCGGCGTCGCTCGCGACCACGCGCGCCCGGTCGATGGCCAACGCGGCGACGCGCGGACGACCGCGCGCCGCGGACCACGTCGCGAGAACGACCGACTGGCGATCGTAGCCGACGCCGAGCACGAGCCACAGGAGCTGGGGTGCGCGGGCCGAGAGGCGCGCTGCGATGCGAGAGAGCTGGTCGCGGGGTTGGCCGTGAGGCGCGAGTCGTACGATGAGGGCGCGCAGGGCACCGCCGCCGGATGCGATCCGCGCCTCCGCCAGCTCCTCCTCGATGCCGAGCGCGATCCACGCATCGCGGTCGAGCGGCAGCGCATCGCTGCCGAATCCGAGCGCGGCGGCGATGGTGCCTAACGAGTCGAGCGAATCGGCGGCCGAGAGGAGGAGCGCAGCTTCCCGCAGGGATCGCATCCCGCGACGCTAGCCAACCGATCCGCATCTCCCGTCACCACCAGATTCCGACTCGCATCAAAACAGTCGTCAGTCGTCAGCTCCGTGGTGAGAGAAAGAGCCGCCGACGACCGACGCCCAGAAAAGGAGGCCCCCGCCCGCCATTGCTGGCGAACGGGGGTTTCTTCCCACTCGGAGGTGGAAGCATTCGCTTCCGAAAGATTGGACGGCGCGAGTCGGAAAAGGGTTGCCGCACGATACGAACTGGAATGTCAGCAGCGCGTCAGCGTCGCCTGAAGACCGCCGGTGCGGCGATGATCGTCGCCGCAGCCATGTTGCCCGTCACGTTCACTGTCGTGCGAAACATGTCGGGGATGGTATCGAGCGCGAGCAGGATACCGACGCCCTCGATCGGCACGTGCGCCGCGAGCAGCACCGGCACCATGCCGATGATCGAGCCGCCGGGAATGCCCGGAATGCTGAAGCTCGTGAGCACCACCGTGATCGCGATCGTCGCCAGCTGCGCCGGTCCCAGGGTGATGCCGTAGAGGCGGGCGAGAAAGAGGACGCCGATCGTCAGCCCGACGCCGGCGCCGGCGCGAAACGTCGACGCGGCGAGCGGGAGGAAGAAGTGCGACACTTCGCGTGGCAAGCCGAGCGTCGTCGTCGCTCCCTCGATCATCGCCGGGAGCGCGGCGAGCGAGGAGCGCGCGCTGAACGCGACGGCCTGCGCCGGCGCCGCGCCCTTGGCGAACGTCCTCAATGGCACGCGCCCGATCAGCACCGCCGCCGGATAGAGCACGAGCGCCCCAAAAAGCGCCGACGCCGCCGACACGACCACGACGTACGATACGACCACCCCCGCCGCGCCGATGCCGGTACGCGCGCCGAGCGCGATCGACAGGGCGAGGACACCGAAGGGCGCGAGCGCGAGCACCCACCGCACGAGCACGAGCATCGCGTCGAACAACCCCGCGAAAAAGGCCGCGACCGTCGCCCGCCGCTCGGCGTCGACCCGCACCAGTGCGAGGGCGAATGCGAGCGTGAAGACGATCAGCGGCAGCATCGCGCCGTCCGCCGCCGCGCGAATCGGATTCGCCGGCACGAGGTCGACTAGCCATTGCCCCACGCTCGGCGATTTTGTCGCACCGGCCCCCGCGGCACTCGATGCGAGGGCGGCGGTGCTGGCGACATCGAGCGGGAGCCGCGCGAGGAGCGGCATGCCGAGTACGATCGCGAACAGCACGCCCGACAGAATCATCGCGACGGCGATCGGCAAGGCGCGCTTGCCCACGCGGCCGATCGACGCCGCGTCGGGGGCGCTCATCACGCCGGTGATCAAGCCGGCGACCACGAGCGGGACGACGGTCATGCGAATGGCGTTCACGAACAGCGCGCCCATCGGATCGGCGACGGCGAGCGTGGCGGGAAGTGCCGCGGGCCACCACGCCGTGAGGCCCACGCCGATCGTCAGCCCCGCGCAGAGCGCGATGAGAACGCGAGTCGTCAGCGACACGGCGCGAAGGTATCGTGTCGGCGTTCGGGGAGCGAGGAGTGATTTGCCGGTGACGCCTCCGGCATAGAAGAAGGGCGCCCGATCGGGGCGCCCTTGGATTCGCGTACGTGCGGGTACTAGTGCGAGCCGCCGCGCGTGCCGCCGCTCCCACCGCTTCCGCCGCTTCCGCCACTGGTGCCCGAGCCGCCGGTCGAGCCACCCTTGCCACCCGATCCGCCCGACGAACCGCCGGTGCCCTTGTCGCCCGTGCCGCTCCCGCTGCCGCCGGCGCCACTCATGCCGCCGCGGTCGGTCTGTCCGCCTTTGTCCGTCTGTCCGCCCTTGTCCTTGTCGGGCTGTCCCGCGGACTTGCCGGACGTGGCGTCTTGGTTCTTGTCGCGATCGCCCATGGTTCGATCCTCCAGCCAGGTGAGAATGCTGCGCCCTCTTGCCACGCTTACCACGCGCCCTCGGCGCGTCCCTCTTTGTGCACTATGGAAAAAGCAATGCACATGCCACCGCGCACGAAAAAGGGCGGCGCAAAGGACGTATGATTCCGCACTAATTTGTTGCCGTACCCGCACGCGACCTTCACCCCGCCCACCGTGGACCGAACTCCGATCGTCCCGCCGCCGCTCGCCGCCGGTGCCCGCGTCGCACTGGTCGCGCCGGCAGGACCCCTGCGCGATGAGGCCGACGTCGAGCGCGCGATCGCAAACACGCGCGCGCTCGGCTGGGAGCCGATGCCCGGCGCCCACCTCCGCGCGCATCACGGCTATGTCGCCGGCACGGACGCCGAGCGCGCGGCCGATGTCAACGCCGCCATCCGCGATCCGCGAATCGATGCGATCTGGTGCGTGCGCGGTGGATACGGCAGCGCGCGCATTCTCGATGCGATCGACTACGACGCGCTGCGCGCGCACCCGAAGACGATCGTCGGCTACTCCGACATCACCGCTCTTCACTGTGCCATCTGGGCGCGGGCGCGGCTCGTGACGTACCATGGACCGACCGGCCGCGGCGCGCTCAGTGACTTCTCTCGCGCGTCGCTCGAGCGCGCCGTGACGCGCGGCAGCGACCCGTGCGGCACCGCGCCGAACGCGCGTGCGCTCGCCGGCGGGTCGGCGCGCGGTCGCATCGCCGGCGGCAACCTCGCGCTCGTCGCGTCGCTCGTCGGTACGCCGTACGCGCTCGACCCGGCGGGCGCTATCTTGTTTTTCGAGGACGTGAACGAACCGACATACCGCATCGACCGCATGTTGACGCAGCTCCGGCTCGCCGGCGTACTCGCGAAATGCCGAGGCCTCATCTTCGGCCAGTTCACCGAGCGAACGGAGAGCGCCGATGACGCCGCGATGTTGGACGAAGTGATGCGCGGGGCCGCCGCTGCAGTCGACGGTCCGTGCTTCATGAACGCGCCGATCGGCCACGTCGCCGATCAGTGGACGATTCCACTCGGAGTCGACGTTACGGTAGAAGTCAGTGGACAGAGGTCAGACGTCAGAGTGACATCTGCCAACCGAGGTTCTCCATGAGCGATCCGACGTACGAGCAATCCGTCGCCGATGCGAAGACGCGCGTGCAGGAGATCGCGCCGCGTGATGCGGTCGCCGAGCGTGCGGATCGGCCAGACACCGTGTTCGTCGACGTGCGCGAGCCGAACGAATGGAGCCTTTTCCGGATTCCCGGCGCGCTACACGCGCCGATCGGAACGCTCGCGGAGCAGATCGAGTCGCAGCTGCCGAAAGAGCGGCGCGCGATCGTGTATTGCGCGCGCGGCAACCGCTCCGCACTCGCCGCGGATCAGCTGCAGCAGATGGGCTACATGGACGTCGTATCGCTCGCCGACGGGATTCGCGGGTGGGTCGGCGCCGGAGGGGACGTCGAGGAGTGACGGATCGAGAGCCGGCGGTCGCGTCGCATCCGATGGTGCGGCGGTTGGCGCAGGTGCTGCGCGCGCGCGTGCGACGCGAGGAGGAATCGGAGATGCCGACGAAGCGGGCCGCGGTCGCGCTGATCCTTCGTCTTTCGGCAGCGGGCGCACTCGAGCTCCTGATGATCAAGCGCGCGACGTTTGAGGGCGACCCCTGGAGCGGCCACGTCGCGCTGCCCGGCGGGCGACAGGAGCCCGGAGACGCGTCGCTCGAGCGCACGGCGGTGCGCGAGACGTGGGAAGAGACGGCGATCGACCTCGAGGTATCCGGCCGCGTGCTCGGCGCGCTCGACGATGTCCATCCGCGCACGCCGCGTCTCCCGCCGCTCGTGATCACGCCGTTCGTCGCAGTACTGGAGCGCGACGTGCCGCTCGTGTTGAGCCGTGAGGTCGCGGACGCATTTTGGGTGCGCGTCTCGGCGCTCCAGGACCCCGTGGCGTCCAAAGACGTCGAGCTCGAGGTCGGCGGTGGTCCGCGGCGGGTGTCGTCCTTCGCGTACGAGGATCACGTGATCTGGGGACTCACCGAGCGGATCCTGCGCCAATTCCTGGAGATCGTCGGGAACGCGTGACATCCGGTTCTCCTCTGGACACGCGCGCATCGTCCGAGTAAGTTAGTCTCACCTAAACTTTAAGCTTGGTGAGGCGAAATAATTTATGGCGCTGCGCATGCCGCCCCCCGATCTGACGGGCGCCGGTAAACAGGAGCACGGCTGGCGGCGGGCGCGCGTGACGCCGAGTCTCGTCGAGGCGTACCGGAGCATCCCGATCTCCGGCGGGTGGCTGCGCAAAGCATTCGCCTTCGCCGGCCCGGGGTATCTCGTCGCCGTCGGCTACATGGATCCCGGCAACTGGGCCACCGACATCGCCGGCGGGTCCGCCTTCGGCTACACGCTGCTCAGTGTCGTGCTGCTCTCCAACTTGATGGCGGTGCTGCTGCAGGGGCTCGCCGCCAAGCTCGGCATCGTCACCGGACGCGATCTCGCGCAGGCGTGCCGCGACCACTACTCGCGGCCGGTCTCGATCTTCCTCTGGTTTCTCTGCGAGATCGCCATCGCCGCGTGCGACCTCGCCGAGGTGATCGGATCGGCGATCGCGCTCAACCTCCTGTTCAACATTCCCATCGCCTGGGGCGTCGCGATCACTTCGCTCGACGTGTTGATCGTCCTCTTCCTTCAGGGCAAGGGATTTCGGCTCCTCGAGGCGCTCGTGATCGCGCTCGTGGCGACGGTCGGTCTCTGCTTCCTGTTCGAGATCATCAAGTCGCACCCCGACTTCCCCGCGGTCGCGCGCGGCTTCATTCCCGATCTCTCGATTGTCTCCGACCCCAAGAAGCTCTACATCGCCATCGGCATCCTCGGCGCGACCGTCATGCCGCACAATCTCTATCTGC
>JBDUCS010000418.1:0-2579 GCA_040003335.1 Gemmatimonadaceae bacterium
GCTGGCCCGGCCGTGGTCGTGATCGATCACCGCGACGATTCGGGCGCCCGCGCGCGTCGCGGCATCGGCGTGCCAGCGACCCATCAGACCCGCGCCGACGATGGCGACTCGCGGCGAGCCCTCCGTCATCACGTCGCCGGGCCGGCAGCCAAACGCAGGTCGGAGAGGGCAAGGGACGCGGCCGCTCCCAGCTCGATGCGCCGCCCCGTGGACGCCGAGTGGTAGCAGGCGGCGATCACCTCGAGCACATCGCGTCCGACGCGCGCGCTGGCAGGCGGCTCGCCCCCGTCCCGAAACGCGGCGATCGTCTTCTCGAAGACGAAGCGCGTCGCGATCATTCCGGGATCGGCCGGATTGCGGGCGAGAAATCGCCGCTGGTTTCCGACTTCGGCCCACGCGAGGCCGGCGACGCCATAGTCCAGGCGAAAATGCGGGCGGGTGCTGCGATGGAGCCCCGCTGTCAGTCGCGCCCGACCGCCGAACGATGCGCGCAGCGACTCGCCCGGCGTCTCGGCGCGCACCTCGAAGTACTGTGTCTCGCCCTTGCAGAGGCGATTCTGTACGATCTGCGCCAATCGCCCACGCGAGAACTCGAGCGTCGCGAGCGCCACCGCGTCGGTGTCGCCTTCGCGCACGCCACAGGTGGATGTCGTCGCCGTCACTGCCACGGGCTTTTCGCCGAAGAGCGCCATGAGAAAATCCACCAGGTGCACGCCCGCCTCGTACAGCGTGCGCTTGAGCATCTGACCGCGCCACCCGGGCTCTGCCCACGGCGGCAGATCCATCAGCTGCCACGCTTGCGCGAAAACGACGTCTCCTTTCGCACGCGCCGCATCGCGTATGGCGCGGAAGATCGGCATCTCGCGAAACTCGTGGTTGAGCGCGACGTGAAGGCCCGCGGCATCGGCGGCGGCGATCACGCGATCCGCTTCGTCGAGGCTGGAGACGAAGGGCTTTTCGCAAATCACGTTCGCGCCCGCGGCAAGACTGCGCAGGCAATAGTCGGCATGGCTGTCGGGCGGCGTTCCGATTACGATGAGGTTCGGCCGTCCGCGCTCTAGCATGACATCGAAGTCGTCGAAGACGGGTACGCGGAACGTGCTCTCCGCGCGAGAGCGTCGAGCCGTGTCGGGGTCGCACGCGCCGACGACCTCGACCCCGGACATTCCCGCGAGCGCCGGCAGATGGAGCGTGAAGCCGGCGTTGCCGAGGCCGACGAGCGCGACGCGAGACTGATCAGAACGATTCACTTCAAGGATCCTGCGCCTGTCCGAGCGCGATATGAAGAAACCAAAGGTGCAGTACGGTGCCGGAACGGCGACGCACGGCGGAGCTCGAACACGGCACGCGCCGTGCGAGTGGCAGCGAACGCAAACGGCACGCCTACCCTTACTACTCGTCATGCGACCGTCGCCCAACGGCGGGGTCGGCCACACGGCCGGCCCGCTATGAAGTTGTCGTCCCTCATGAGCCCGTGACAAGCGGGGCGCGGTGCGGCGCACGGTTCGAAGCTTTGGCGTCCTGTTGAGCGGCGAGGTGATCACGCAAGTGATCGGCTTCGCGACGCTGGCCTACCTCGCCCGGATCCTCGGCCGGAACGGGCCGTGGACGTCGGCGTAGCGATCGTAGAAGGGATCGGGCGAGTCGAAGCAGGCGATGCCGTCCACCATCGCGAACGAGGCGCGGCAGGCCAACCCCGCCGCATCGCGCTGCATCGCGGGCGCTGCCATGTGCTCAGCCATCGCGCTCGGCCGAGACGTAGAACGCGGCGAACGGATAGACGAGTGTTCGGCCAGGCGGAGCGGCGTTGCAGCGCTCGATCAGCTCGTCGCGCAAGGCCGCGATCTCGTGCGCCGCTCGCCCCTCGAGCCGCTTGCGCGCGATGCTCGAAAAGGTGCGCTGGATCTCCCAGAACTCCTCCGGCCGTGCGATGATGGCCTCGTATCCTTCCCACCGCGTGCGGACGCGAACGAAGCCGGCGTCGCGAATGAGGCGCACGACGCCGCCCACGCGCGAGCGGCTCGCATCGGCGAGCGCGGACTGCTCCGGCGCGCTCCGCTCGGGAAAGCGCCGCTCGACCAGCTCGTCGAGCAGCATCGGCGCCACGAGTCGCCGGCCGCGCCACTGCGCGACGAGCTTGGGCACGTGCGCAATGCGGTGCGCCAGCCCGCGCAGCGACATCACCGGCGGCCGGCTCCCAACGGCGAGCACCATCCGCCCGCCGGGCACGAGCACGCGATGCTGCTCGCGAAGCGCGGCGAGGGGATTCGGAAAGTGCAGCAGCGCGAACAACGAAGTGACCACATCGAATGAGCGATCTTGGAATGTGAGATGCTCCGCGTCCATCTCGGCGATCGTCGCGCGCGCGGCGGCGTCATCGCTCGCGGCCGATTGCGTGGCCGCGTGAATCATCCGCGTCGAGAGGTCCACGCCCAGCACCTCGCCACGCGGGGCGGCCGCGCGGGCAGCGGCGCGGGCGACGATGCCGGTGCCGGTGCCGACATCGAGCACGCGGTCACCACTGGCGATGCGGGCGAGCTCGACGATGCGCGTCGCGAGGGGTGGGGAAAAGCGGTCGA
>JBDUCS010000163.1:0-8621 GCA_040003335.1 Gemmatimonadaceae bacterium
ATCGGCGCAGCCGATCCGTCGCTCGTCGCGCAGCAGGGCGTCGTCGCCGCGCAGCGACTCTCTCTCGCTCTCGACCGCGCTCCGCTCGAGCGATCTCCCCGCCGCGCGAGCGCTCCTCGACGCGCGCACCGGTGGCCGCGCGCGAAAAGGCGAGTCGATCTATGGACCGCAGGGCGAGACGGCCGGCGACGCGCCGCTTCCCGACGCCGCGCAGCGCCTGTTCGAGGCGATCGACGCCAACGATGTGACGGCCGCGCTCGACGCGCTCTCGCGAATGCTCGGCGATCCAAACGCCATCGAATAGTCAAGACGAATTTGCGAAAAACGAAAATGGCGAGAGAGCTTCCTCGCCATTTTCGTCATTCGGAGATGGGTCGTTCGATGCGCTCGTCTATTTCTTCGCGAACAGCGGCAAGTATCGACCGTACCCCTCGGCTTCCATCTTCGCCACCGGCACGAATCGCATCGCCGCCGAATTCATGCAGTAGCGATTACCCGACGGCGCCGGACCGTCGTCGAAAAGGTGGCCCAGATGCGAGTCAGCGGTGACGGAGCGCACTTCGTTGCGCACCATGCCGAACTGCGTGTCGGACTTGAGAAGCACGTTCTTTGGCTCGAGCGGCTTCGTGAAGCTCGGCCACCCAGTGCCGGACTCGAACTTGTCGGTCGAGCTGAAAAGCGGCGCGCCCGTCACCACGTCGACGTAAATGCCGGCCGCATGGTTGTCCCAATACTCGTTGTGGAACGGCGGCTCCGTCGCCGCGCGCTGCGTCACGTCGTACTGCATCGACGTCAACCGCTTCTTGAGATCGGCGTCGCTCGGCTTCCTGTATTGCGTCGCCGACGCGGCCGGCTTCGCCATCTCCTGCGCGCCGACACCGGCAGCGGGGATGCCGGCGAGCGCGAGCGCCGCGGCCGCGGTAAATGCGAATCTATGCGTCATGACATCTCCTCGTTACTTGGCCATGCCGACGAGCACCGGCGGATCGCGCCAGAGCTCCGGCATCATCTTCTTCAAGGCGGCCACCTTCGGCGCGTCGTTGTAGACGATGTACGGCTGGTTCGGGTGCTGCGTGAAGTAATCCTGGTGATACGCCTCGGCCGGGAAGAAATTCGACAACGGCTCGAGCTTGGTGACGATCGGCGCCGAGAACGCCTTCGACTTCGTCAGCTGCGCGATGTATGACTCGGCGATCGTCTTCTGTTGCGGCGTCGTGTACCAGATTTCCGAGCGGTACTGCGTGCCGTGGTCTGGGCCCTGGAAGTTGAGCTGCGTCGGGTCGTGCGCGACGGAGAAGAAGATCTTGAGGAGCTGGCCATACGTCACTTCCGACGTATCGAACGTCACGCGCACCGATTCAGCGTGGCCGGTATTGCCGTCGCTCACGCGGTCGTAGTTGGCCGTGCTCACCTCGCCGCCCGCATAGCCGGACACGGCGCTCGTCACGCCCTTCACGTGCTGGAAGACGGCCTGCACGCCCCAGAAGCACCCGCCTGAGAAGACGGCCATCGATCCGCCCTTCGTCGTCGCCAGCGCGTCGTCGAACGCCGGCGCCGGCAGCATCGTCGCCGCACTGGCGCCACCGCGCGTCGCCAACAGCGTAACCGCACCCAGCGCCACCGCGAGCGCGCCTGCCGTGCGGATAATGTTTCGAGTCATGTTGTTCTCCAAGTTGTTTGTGCTTTCGTTTTTCCCCATCATCACGTACCGCCAAACCACTCGTATCCTTGATCCGACCAGTACCCGCCGTTCCGCGCTGGCATGAAGACGATGCGCGTCAGGTACTTCGTGTTCTTATACCCCAACTTCACCGGCGAGTGCACGCGTGCCGGCGCGCCGTGCATCGGGCCCAGCATCTGCCCATCGAGCCCATAGGCGACGATCGTCTGCGGGTGCATGGCGCTCCCCATGTCCCAGCTCTCGTGGTAGTCGTTGTCGAAGCTCCGAAAGTCGACGAAGGTCGCGTCCGCCGTCGGCTCGGCGAGCTGCGCCAGTGTGCTCAGCCGCACGCCGGTCCATCGCGCCACCGCGTTCCACCCCTCGACGCAGAAGTGGTCGACGCGTTGGGTGACGCTGGGCAGCTTGAGGAGATCGTCGAGCGACAGCGACATCGGCTTCTTCACCGCGCCGGCGAGCTGCAGCATCCACTTCCCCTGCTCCGACTCGTTCCACACCGGCACCGCGTCGGAGATGAAGTAGCTCGGGAACTTGTCCCCGGCGTCCTTCGCCGTCCGCTTCGCGTACCGCCGCGCGCCGCCCTTCAGCAGGAGTTGCTCGACGGACTCGTTCTTCTTCTCAGCGAACGCCAGCAGACCTTGCGCCCACTGCGGTCCGTCGGAGCCGCACGCGGCGAGAAACGCCGTCAGCGACAGGCCACCGAGCTCGAGAAAGCGGCGCCGGTCCAGCGGCGAGCGCGTCACGTCTCGCTTCGTCTCGTCGCTCATCGCGTCTCCGTCGTCGGCCGCGCGCGACGCGGCCAGAGATGGTAAAACGGCCGCGCGTTTCGCGCCTCGGGCGAGTTTGTCTCGTTGTACCGGCCCGTCAGCATCGAGCGCATCGAGTACGGATCCACCGCGAACACCATGAAGACGTGGACCACGGACAAGAGCACGAGCACGCTCATCGCCACGAAGTGCCAGTACCGCGCCCACACGTAGCCGCCGAATAGGGTCGTCAGAAATCCGAGCTGCACCGGCTTCCAGATCGCCAGCCCGCTCAGCACGAGCACGGCGGCGACGATCGGCAGCAGGAAGTAGGTCCCCTTCTGCATGGCGTTGTGCTTGCCGCCACGCGGATGATCTTTGCGCACGAACAGGTAGAACTTGATCATCTCCCACGCATCGCGCGGGTCGTTCTTGCGCGGCACCAGGTCGCGCCACTCGCCGTGCAAATAGATGAAGCCGAGATAGATCAGGCCGTTCACGATCAGCACCCACATCATCGCGAAGTGCCAATGCCGACCCCCGGCCAGCCACCCGCCGAAGGTCGCCCAGTGCGGAATCGGCTTATGCTCGAACGGATAGCAGCAAAATGTGTCGCCCTTCCGCGCGAACGCCGGGTACGCGTTGAAGATCTGCAGTCCGCTCCCGACCATCAGCGTGATCGCGAGCGCGTTCACCCAGTGCGTGACGCGCACGATCCAGTGATGCCGGAAGACGACGTGGCTCTCTCCGGCTGGCGCGACCGGAGCAACCGGCGCGACCGGCGCGTTCACTCCTTCGGCGACATCTCCAGCGGTCATCCCACCTCCGAGGCGACGTTCGTCGCAGTTGTGCCATAGGGCCACACAGAATGCTGATCCGGCATCAGCCGACCATTTTATAGATGTACGTCGCGCGAGTCATGCCCGGATCGCTCACGACTGGTTAAGGCGTCGCTGAGACGGTCGCCGCGTCGGCGAGGAGCTGCGCCACGACGGTATCCTGCTCGTCGTAGCTCCCCTCGCCGAAGTGATGAAAGCGCACGCGTCCCGTCTTGTCGACGTAGTACGCCGCCGGCCAGTACTGGTTGTTCCACCGGTTCCAGATCGCGTACTTGTCGTCGATCACCACGGGAAAGACGATGCCAAGATCCTTGACCGCGTTCCGCACGTTCGACTCGACGCGCTCGCGCGGCAACTCCGGCGTGTGGATGCCGACTACCACCAACCCCTTGTCGCGGTACTTCGCCTCGAGCGCCTTGATGTGCGGCAGCGCGTTGAGACAGTTGTAGCACTGGAACGTCCAGAACCAGACGACGACCACCTTTCCCTTGAGCGCGTCAGGGGTGAGCGGCGCCGAGTTGATCCAGGCGCTCCCGCCGGTGAAATCGGGAAACGCGCCGCGATCCTCGAGCGGAACGCGTCGCACGGATTCCACCGGCAGTCCGATGTCGAGCGCCGCGCCCGTCGGCTTCCGCTCGCCGCCGAACGCACGCACCAGTGCCTGCTCGGCGCGCGTCGTCGGGACGACGTCGCCGATGGCGAAGAGCGAGCGGTCCCAGCCGGTGGCGATCACGAGCACGCCGGCCAACGTGAGCGCGCCGAGCGAGCGCCGTACCCAGCGCTCGGCGGCCAGCGAGGGGCGAAGACGCGCGAGCAGGCGGCCGCTCGCGGCCATGGCAAGCGCGAGCGCGACGATGGATCCGGCGGCGAACGAGAACGCGAGTGCAGTCACACGAACCTCCGAGCCGCCGAGCGCGGCGGTGCCGATGATGAGACCAAGAATCGGGCCGGCGCACGGCGCCCACAACAGCCCGACCGCGGCGCCGATGACGATGTTGCCGAGCACTTCTCGTGATGCGGTCGACCTCGAGCGCGCGCCCCACCGTTCGAGACGCGCGCCGGCGGCGACGAGCGGCCGCGCGGCGAGCTCGGCGACTCGGGGCGCGAGGAGGCTCAGGCCGACGAGCGCCATCACCACCAGCGCGAGCATCCGGCCCACATCGTTGGCGCTGGCGATCCACGTCGCGCTCGCGGTTGCCACCGAGACGACGGCGGCGAACATGAGACCGAGCCCGGCGAGCATCGGCGCCGTCGCGCGCGCGAACGGGCGGCCGGCGCGCGCAAAGACAAAGGGCGCGATCGGCAACACGCACGGGCTGGTTATCGCGAGCACACCACCGAGAAACGCCAGGAGCACCACCAGATCCTCCACGAAGGCCTGACCGAGTGAGAAGCACGGTCCGGTGAAATTGGTTCCCGCTCAGCGGGGCGTGATGCGCTTGTCCGCCTTTGTGCGCCACGGGATCTCCATCGTCACGGCGACGCCGCCGGCCGGATCGTTGCGCAGCTCGAAGCGGTGCCGGTCGCCGTAGAGCTTTTCCAGTCGTGCGCGGGTGTTGGGAATGCCGACGCCGGTCGCGCCCGCCACCGCCTGCTCGGAGATGCCCTGGCCGTCGTCGCGGATCGTGATGCGCAGCCGGTCGCCGTCGCGCGCGGCGGCGACGTCGACGCGGCCGCCGGTGTCGCGGTGGGCGATGCCGTGACGGATCGCGTTCTCCACCAACGGCTGCAGCAGCAGCGTCGGCACCATCCCGTCGCGCGCCGCGGGGTCGATGTCGAGACCGACCGCGAGCCGCTCCTGGAAGCGCGTTTGCTGGATGTCGAGATAGCAGGCGAGGATCTCCAGCTCGCGCGCCAGCGGCACCTCCTGCATCGCCTCGTTGTCGATCGAAAGACGGAGGAGCTCGCTCAAGCGGGCGATCATGCGGTCGGCGGTATCGTTCTCGTGCTCGCGCACGAGCACGGAGATGGTGTGCAGCGTATTGAAGAGAAAGTGCGGATCGAGCTGCATGCGCAACACGTCGAGCTGCGCGCGTGCCAATCGCGACTCGAGATGCGCGGCGCGCACCTCCCGCTCGCGGAATCGCGAGTAGTACTCGATCGCGTAGCTCACGCCCAGAATCGACCAGTACACGAGCACGTTGGTCGGGAGCGTGTCGAGGATGCTCGGCCACGGCAGCGTGGGGAGCCATGGTACGGCGCGGCCGATCCAATAGCGCAGCGACACCTTGCCGAATGCGATCGTCACACCAAGCAGCAAGTGGGCGACGATGACGACGACGCGCGGAAAGCGCGCGAACGAGATGCGGCTCCCGAGCCACATGACGAGCGGCGCGAGGAACGCCCAGAGGTACCAGTCGGCGAGCATCGTCGCGAAGCTCGCGGCCCACTCGCCGATCGGCGGCGGGCCGCCGGCGCGTCCGTGCCCGTAGCTGCTCATCAGCAGGTAGACGAGCGCCGAGAGCGCGGCGAAGAGCGCGGCGATCGTCGTCCAGAGCGCGGCGTAGGAGGACCACCGCCACCACACGGCTCGTGTCGGGCTCGTCGGCGATGGGGCGGGCGTTGGCAGGGTCATCGCGCTCGCTGGCGAATGGTTGCGGGCGCCGGATGCGGGGGCGACATTCGCGCTCCATGGTGATACGCGCCCTCATCGTCGACGACGAGTCGATCGCTCGCAAGGGGATTCGAACCCTGCTGCGCGGCGATCCCGACGTCACGGTGGTGGGCGAGGCGTCCAACGGGCGCGACGCGGTACAGGCCATCGCGTCGCTCACACCGTCGCTCGTCTTTCTCGACATCCAGATGCCCGAGCTCGACGGCTTCGGCGTGATCGAGCAGGTGGGACTCGACACGATGCCGACGACGATCTTCGTCACGGCGTACGACCAGTACGCGCTCGCGGCGTTCGACGTGCACGCGGTGGACTATCTCCTCAAGCCGTTCGACCGCGCGCGGTTCGAGCGGGCGCTGCAGCGCGCGAAGTCGCTCCTCCAGCAGCGCGGCGGCCAGGCGGGGCTCGCGCCGGAAGCGGCGGCGATGCTCCAGGCGCTGACCGAGCGGCGTCGCTACTCCGACCGGCTCCTCGTGCAGAACGACGGCCGCATCGTGATCGTCAAGACCGCGGACGTACAGTGGGTGGAGGCCGCGGACAACTACGTGCGCCTCCACGTCACCGGCGCGGCGCATCTGCTGCACGAGAGCATGCGGGCGCTGGAAAAGCGGCTCGACCCGTCCCGCTTTCTGCGCGTGCATCGCTCGGCAATCGTCAACGTCGACTGCATCCAGGAGATCCAGCCGTGGTATGCCGGCGCCCTGATCGTGATTCTTCACGGTGGGCAGCGGCTCACCGTCAGCCGCTCGTACCGCAAGCGGTTGCTGGCGCTCGGGCAGCCCGACGGCCTCGCGGCGTTGCCTAACGAGTGAGCGCGTCGGACCGCTCCGGCACGGGCGAGGTCGCGATGCCGTGGTCGGCGGCGAGCTGCCCGAGGCGCTGCTCGAGGAGCTTGCGGCCGCGGTGCAGACGCGAGCGGACGGTGCCGACCGGGATGTCGAGCATGTCGGCGATCGCCTGATAAGAGAAGTCCTCAATGAAGTACATCGTCGCCACGACGCGATAATCGTCGGGCAGCTCCTGCAGCGCGGCGGCGACCTCCGCCGACTGCATGCGGCCGATCGCCTCACCGGCCGGATCGGCGCCGGCGGAGGGGCGCGGCGCGTCGGCGCGTAGCGACATCACGGAGAGCTCTGTCGCCTCGGAAAGCTCGACCGTCCCATGCTCGACACGCCGCCCGCGACGCCTGGCGAGAAAGGCGTTGTAGAGGATGCGAAAAAACCACGCCTTGAAGTTCGAGCCGTGCTCGAAGCGGGCGAATCCGCGATAGGCGTTCAGCGCCGCGTCCTGCACCAGGTCTTCGGCGTCGGCACGGTGGCGCGTGAGATTGAGCGCCGCCCCGTACGCCGCGTCGAGCAGCGGGTGGAGCAACGAATCGAAGGAGGCGTGGGCAGGCTGTGGATCGCCGGCAGTCGGCATAGTGGGAGCGCTCCGAGAGCAACCGCGAGACACTGGCGCAAGGGTACGGCCACGACGGTACGGCACACGCTGCCTCGCCCCTAGCTGATTTCCGCCAACGCACCAATCGCGTCCGCCAGGCGTCGTTATGCCGGGTGGAACCTTTCGGACGAGGGCGGCCTTATAGCCGCCGCCGAAGGGTCACATCGATCAGAAGGGAGCGCGCATGACGGAAATCAACCGCCTGACCTGCGAGGAAGCCCTCCGCCGCCTCGACGACTATCTCGACCGCGAGCTGAACGCGGAAGAGATGGCGCAGGTGCGGGCTCACCTCGAGGTGTGCGCGGCCTGCGCGCGTGAATTCGAGTTCGAGGGGAACGCGCTGAAGGCCGTGCGCATCAAGCTGCGGCAGATCGACATGCCGGCCGATGCGCGGGCGCGCCTTGCGGCGGCGCTTGAGCGGGAGAGGGGCGATTGAGCGGGCGGACCTAGCCTCTTGGCGGGCTCGGCGGCGGCGCTGATCGCGGGCCCGCAGTCGAGTGGACAGCCGTGTCCCTCGCCGTCGCGCTCGGCTGCACGCGAAAGGTGAAGGTTTGCTGCACGAGCAACCGCACGGCGAGCGCGCCAATCTTCGCGGGCGCGAAGCGCATGTTGGGGAGCGCCGTGCGCACCGCATCGGTGAAGTCCGCGTGCGTGCTGTTGAACACATGGAAGGATGCCGTGTCCGCGACCCCGGTCGAGTCCACGACGTATTCGGCGACCACCGCGCCCTCGATCCCCTTCTCCAATAGCGCGCGCGGATAAACCGGGGCGGCGCTCCACGGATAGCGGCGCGCCGCGCTGTCCACGTCGAGCACCGAATAAACGGAGTCGACGCCGGCCTCCGACTCGGTCGTCGCGGCCGGGCTGCTCGACGTCTGCTCATTCGACACCGTGAACGGTATTTTTGTCGCCGCCGGCGCTGGACGCGCGCGGTCGCTCACCGCCGGCACGCCCTCGGATTGATCGGTGCGCACGAAGTGCACGCGCTCGACGGTACCGATCGAGGTGAGATGCCGGTTTGGCGGCGCGAGATAGCTCGGATTGTGGATCAGTGCCGATGCCTCGGCGATCTCCTTCGCGCGATCGTTCAGCGCCACGGCCCCGAGCACGAGCGTCGCGTGCAGCGCGACACTCAGCGCGGTGTAGACCGCCCTGCCGAGCACCGTCGGTTGGAAATTGGCGAGGGGCACCGTCTCGATCGAACGGAGCCGAAGGCTGAGCATTTGCCCTCCACACGCAACTCATAGCGCGGCGCGCGGGGAGGCGCAACCACCGATCAGACCGTGTAACAACTCTCGGACTCAGTC
>JBDUCS010000164.1:0-8612 GCA_040003335.1 Gemmatimonadaceae bacterium
CGCATGCTGCGCGCGCCGTCGGTCAGCGCCACACACATCGCGTTCGCCTACGCCAACAACATCTGGGTCGTCGACCGCGCCGGCGGGATCGCTCGCCAGTTGACGACCTTTCAGGGGCAAACGGACAGTCCCAAGCTCTCACCCGACGGCAAGTGGGTCGCGTTCAGCGCCGAGTACGCCGGCAACATGGATGTCTACGTCGTCGCGGTCGAAGGGGGCGAGGCACGCCGCCTCACCTGGCACCCCGGCCCCGACGCGGTGCAGGGATGGACGCCCGATGGCAAGTCGATCGTCTTCTCCACCACGCGCGCGTCCGACGCGCCTTCCGGTGTGCCGCGTTTCTTCACCGTGCCGGCGGCCGGCGGTATCGAAATGCCGATGGCGATGCCGCGCGCCTACCAGGGAAAGATCTCGCCCGACGGCAAGCGCCTCGCGTACCGAATGAACAACTCGTGGGACGAGGAGCGCCGCAACTATCGCGGCGGCCAGAACCGGGCGATCTGGATTCTCGATCTCGCGTCGTACGAGACGACGTCGCCGCCATGGACCGACTCCAAGGACATGGATCCCGTCTGGGTCGGCGACGTCGTCTACTTTCTCTCCGACCGCGACGGCGTCTCCAACGTCTGGTCGTACGACACCAAGTCCAAGAAGCTCGCGCAGGCGACGAAGTACACCGATTTCGATGTAAAGACGCTCGACGCGGGCGCCGGCGCACTCGTCTACGAGCAGGCCGGTTATGTGCACGAGCTCGACCCGAAGAGCGATCGCGAGCACGTCGTGCCGATCACCGCCGCCGGCGACTTCCCCTGGATGCGCACGCAGTGGAAGGAGGTCGGCAACCGCGTCACGGCGCTCGCCCTCTCGCCCACGGGCAAGCGCGCCGCGGTCGAAGCGCGCGGCGAGATCTTCACGATCCCCGCCGAAAAGGGCGACGCGCGCAACATGACCAACTCGAGCGGCAGCGCCGAGCGCGATCCGGCCTGGTCGCCCGATGGCAAGTTCATCTCGTACTTCAGCGACAAGTCCGGCGAGTACAAGCTGATGATCGAGTCGCAGGACGGCATCACGCCGCCGCGCGAAATCGCGCTTCCGGAGCCCAGCCACTACTACACGCCGAGCTGGTCGCCCGACGGCAAGCGCATCGTGCTCAGCGACACGCATCTCCGGCTCTGGGTCGTCGACGTGGCGAGCGGCGCCGCGAAGACGATCGGCGGCGACGCGTGGCTGGTCCCCGAGCGCACGCTCAATCCGTCGTGGAGCCCCGACTCAAAGTGGGTCGCCTACGCCAAGCGGCTTCCGTCGATGTACCACGCGATCTTCGCCTACAACGTCGAGACGGGCGACAGCAAGCAGATCACCGACGGTCTCGCCGACGCGACGTGGCCGGCCTGGGACGCCAGCGGCAAGTATCTTTGGTTCCTCGCGTCGACGAATTTCGCGCTCAGCTCGCAATGGCTCGACATGTCCTCGTACGAGCATCAGCCCGTGCGCGCGCTGTACATGGCGATCCTGTCGAAGAGCGAGCCCTCGCCGCTGTTGCCGGAGAGCGACGAGGAAGCCGCGCTCGCCGGCGCGCCACCGCGCGCGCCCGGCGCTGCGCCGGTCATACCGCCGCGCGGCGACAGCGCGCGCACCCGGCCGGACAGCACACGCGTGGCGCGCTCCGACAGCACGCGCACTCCCGCGGCCAGCTCGCGTCCGATGCGCATCGACTTCGATGGGCTGCAGCAGCGCATCATCGCGGTGCCCAACGTCGCGATCCGCGACTACCTGCAGCTGCGCGCCGGCGCCGCCGGCACCGTCTTTTTCATTGAAGCGCTCCCCGCCACCGGCACCGCCGAGGCGCCGCCGCCCGGCGGCACGCTGCACCGCTATCAGTTGAAGGAGCGCAAGGCGGCGCCGTTCGCGACGGGCGTCGCGCAGTACGTCGTCAGTGGCGACGGCAAAAAGCTCCTCTATCGCACGCCCGGCCAGCAGAGCGCCCTCTTCCTCGTCGACGCCGACAAGGCGGCGCCGGCCGCCGCGGCAGGCAAGCTCACGGCGCAGCTGCGCGTCCAGGTCGACGCCAAGGCGGAGTTCAAGCAGATCTTCGACGAGGGATGGCGCAACCAGCGCGACTATCTCTACGTGAAGAACTCGCACGGCTCCGATTGGCCGAAGATGAAAGAGATGTACGGCGCGCTCCTCCCGTACATCGCACACCGCGCCGATCTCAACTATCTCCTCGACATGATGGGCGCCGAGATCGCCATCGGGCACTCGTACGTCCGCGGCGGCGACATGCCCGAGGTGCCGCAGTCCACGGTCGGCCTCCTCGGCGCCGACTTCACCGTCGAGAGCGGGCGCTACAAGATCGCCCGCATTTACGATGCGGAGACTTGGAATCCGGAGCTGCGCGCCCCGCTCGCCGGACCCGGCATCACAGCCAAGGCCGGCGACTACGTCCTCGCGGTGAACGGCGTCGAGCTGCGCGCGCCCGACAACATCCACCGTTTGCTCGACGGCACCGCGAATCGGCAGACGGTGCTGACCCTCAACAGCCGTCCGTCGATGGAAGGCGCGCGTCAGCAGACCGTGATCCCCATTGCCAGCGAGCAGGGGCTGCGCTCGCGCGCGTGGGTCGAGCACAACCGCCATCTCGTCGATTCGCTCTCGCGCGGCCAGCTCGCCTACGTGTACGTGCCGAACACCGCGCAGCCGGGCTACAGCAGCTTCAACCGCTACTACTTCGCGCAGCAGGACAAAAAGGGCGCGGTGATCGATGAGCGCTACAACGGCGGCGGCTCGGCGGCCGACTACATCATCGACGTCCTCCAGCGCGACTTCGACGGCTACTTCAACAATGCGGTGGCGGACCGCATGCCGTTCACCAGCCCGTCAGCCGGCATCTGGGGTCCGAAGGTGATGATCGTGAACGAGATGGCCGGCTCGGGCGGCGACCTCATGCCGTACATGTTCAAGCGCCGCAAGGTCGGCACGCTCGTCGGCAAGCGGACGTGGGGCGGTCTCGTGCACACCGCCGACACGCCGCCTTTCATCGACGGCGGCTCGATGATCGCGCCGCGCGGCGGCTTCTTCGGGCGCGATGGCAAGTGGGCGGTCGAGAACGAAGGCACCGCGCCCGATATCGACATCGAGAACTCGCCGAAGGAAGTGATCGCCGGACACGATCCACAGCTCGAGCGCGCGGTGTCCGAGGCGCTCCGGATGTTGAAGGAGAAGCCGATCGACCGGTTGGTCGCAGAGCCGCCGCCGCCCACGTGGGGCAAGCGGACGAGGCCGTTGGTGCCGTAGCGCCGCGCGATCGCCGACCACGAAAAACGCCGCTCTCACCCGAGCGGCGTTTTTCGTCAGTGCTACTTCAGTGCTGCTTCAGTGCTGCAGTCGTTTTCGGTGCGGCGCGCCTGATATACGCCGGATCTACGCCGGAAGCGTGAATGAGAAAACCGAGCCGCGACCCACCGCGCTCGACGCTTCGATCGTTCCGCCATGCGCCTCGACGATCCCGTGCGCGATGGCCAGCCCGAGACCGGTTCCGCGCTTGGTGCTGCGCTGGCGGTTTTGCCAGAAGCTCTCGAAGACGTAGGGCAACGCGTCCGCCGCGATGCCACAACCGGTGTCCTCCACGGAAAACAGCGCGCCGCCCGCCGCCGCCCGCGACACGCGTAGCGTCACGCGCCCGCCGCGATCCGTGAATTTGCACGCGTTCATCACGAGATTGGCGAGCACCTGCATCACGCGCTCCGCATCGATGCGGAGCTCGGGCAGATGGTCCTCGACGTGCGCCTCGAATGTGAGCCCGGCCTCGAGCGCGATCGGCTCGAAGAGCGCCGTGGCGCGCGCGATCAGATCCTCGGCGTGCTCCGCGCCGAGCTCGAGCGCGAGGTGCCCGGCCTCGATGCTCCCGACGTCCAGCAGGTCCTGAATCAGCCGGTTCATCCACTCAGCCGCCTGCCGGATCGTCGACAGCAACTCCTGGCGTGTCTCCTCCGACGCTCCGTCGTGCTCGAGCGCGCCCGCGCACATTCCGATCGTGCTGAGCGGGTTTCGGAGATCGTGTGACACGACCGCCAGCACGACATCGCGCGCCCGCGTCGCGGCCTCAGCCGTCGACCGTGCCGCGCGCTCCGCGTCGAGCAGGCTCGCGCGCTCGATTTCCGCCTGGCGGCGTTCGGACATGTCGCGGAGGACGGCGGTGTACACCCGGTTCCCGTTGATGTCGACGTGCGAGATCGACGCTTCGGCGGGAAAGATCTCGCCGCTCTTTCGCCGGCCCGCGATCTCGCCGCGCTCACCCATCCGCCGCGCGACGACGGGCGCTTCTCCAAAGTCTTCCACCTGGTGCTGGTGGCCCGGCCTCGCGTACTCCGGCAACAGCATCTCGAGCGGACGACCGAGCACTTCCGACGCTGCGTACCCGAAAATGTGTTCGGCGCCGGCGTTGAAGAGGATGATCCGCTGGCTCGCATCGGTGCAGACGATCGCGTCGACGGAGATCGCGAACACGGCGGAGGAGACGGCGTCGAGCATCGCCCCTCCTCAGTTCGCTTCTTCGGTGAGGAGGCCGAGCCGTAGCGCCAGGCGCACGTAGTCGGCGCGATGCGCGATGGCGAGCTTTTCATTGATGCGCTGCTTGTACGTGTCGACCGTCTTGGGGCTGATCGACAGCCGCTCGCCGATTTCCGGCGCGGAGTAACCGCGCGCGATGAGCACGAGCACGCTCCGCTCGCGCTCGGTGAGCTTGTCGAAGCGCGCTCGCTCATCGGCGGCCGGATCCTTCGTCATCACACCGCGCGCCAGCACGCGGCCGGCGTTCTGTTGCACGTACATCTCGCCACGAACCACGGCGCGCACCGCATCGGTGAGCTCGCGGTCGGCGGCGCTCTTGACGAGATAGCCGGTCGCCCCCGCCTTGAGCGCGGGTAGGAGATACTCCTCTTCGGCGTGCATCGTCAGCACCAACACCTTGGGCGCGCACGGGAGCTCGACGATCGCCTTCGTCGCGCTGACGCCATCGCCGCCGGGCATCGTCAGGTCCATTACCACGACGTCGGGCTTGAGCCGCGCCGCCATCGCCACGGCCTCCACGCCGTTCGACGCCTCCCCGATCACAGCAATGTCACGCGCGAGGCCTAGCACCGCCTTGAGGCCGGTCCGGACGATCGCGTGATCGTCGACGAGCATCACGTGAATCACATCATCGATCATCGCGGCACCTCGCTCGCCGGCGGTTCGCTCGCGCGCAGCGAGTTCCGTGTGGTGAGCACGACGTCCCCGACCGGTGGAGCGAGTCGCACCGAGGCAAAGATACGCGTTCCCGCCTCCGCGGACTGGCTCGCCTCGTAGCGGCCGTCGGCGAGCGCCATGCGTTGCCGCACGGCGAACGATCCCGGCGTATCGCTCGGTACCACGCCGTCGTGCTGAACGACGAGCTCCGCGTGACCCTCCCGTGTCGTCAGCGAGACGTGCACGCGGGTCGCCTTCCCGAATTGCATCGCGGCGCTCATCGCGTCCTGCACGACGCTGTACAGCACGGAAGCCGTATCCACCGGCAACGGCTCGTGCACCTCGAACGTCGTGCGCACCGGGCACTGGTAGCGCTTCCGCGCCAGGCGGGCCAGCCGCTCGATCGCCGCCGGGAGCCCGAGATCATCGAGCACCTGCGGGTACATCGTCTCGGCCATTGCGCGCAGCTGCTCCAGCGTCTCGCCCGCCGTGACGCGCAGCTCATCGAGCCGGTCGCGCGTCGCCGGCTCGTTCGTCTCGCGGGCGATCACCGCAATCTGCAGCACATGTGCCGCGAGCCGCTGCGCCGCCGATTCGTGGAGGTCGCGGGCGATACGCGACTGGTCGAGCTCGGATTGCCGTATGACGTGCGCCGCCAGACGCCGCGATCGCGCGCGGTCGTCGGTCAGCGCCTCCACGAGGAGATTGAGCGTGTGGCCAACGCGTGCCATATCGCGGTCGGCGAGCAGCGATCGCGGAACGCGCGCAGCGACATCTCCGCGCCACACACGCTCGGCCGTCTCCTCGAGCGTGCGAAGCGGCCGGAGCGCGATCAGCACGAGCGCGACGTTGATCGCGACGCTCAGCGGCAGCGCGGCGAGCATGCCGCCGACGAGCGCGCGTTCGCTCGCCCCGCCGTGCGCGGCCATGCGCGTGCCGATCACCGCGCTGGCGACGACGATCACGTTGGCCCCGATGATCTTGAGCCAGAGCGGTGCGGCGAGGATGCCGCGCCAGAGCGAGCCGTCGCTCGTCGCGCCATCGCGCATCGCCGTTGGGGCCGATGAGGACATCGCGGTCCTATGGCGCGTGAGCGTGCGCTACCTCTGGACGATCAGTGCCGTCACCATTCCGAACATGCCATGCTCGGATTCCGCGTGCGGCAGAATGTGACAGTGGAATGCCCACGTTCCGGGATTGGTGCAGTGCACGATCACGTCCCAGCGCTCGCCCGGCGCGATGTTCAGCGTATCGCACATCCACGGCGCGGGCTGTGGCCAGCCATCCTTGCTGATCACGAGCATTGGCATGCCGTGCAAGTGCATCGGATGGATCATGATCCCTTCGTTCATGAATCGCACGCGTACGCGCTGGCCCAACTTCGCTACGATGGGCTCCGTCGCCGGGAATCCCTTGCCGTTGAGCGTGTAGCCGTGCGCGGCATCGTTCAGGATCATGACGTAGTCGAGGTCGGCCCGCTCTACCGCGCGCACCGTCTTGGGCTCGACGATGAACGCGCCGAGCAGCCCCATGCCGACCTGCTTGGTTGAGTTGTGGTGCGAGTGGTACATGTGCGAGCCCGAGTTGGGCACCGTGAACTCGTACGTGTACGACGCTCCGGACTTGACCAGTGGCTGCGTGATGAACGGAACGCCGTCCTGGTCGTTCGGCACCATCAGGCCGTGAAAGTGAATCGCCGTGGATTCCGGCAGTTCGTTCTTCAGCACGATGCGCACGCGCTCGCCTTCTTTCACGCGGATCTGCGGGCCAGGCACCTGCCCGTTGTACGCCCACGCATCTACGATCGTGCCGGGTGCGGTCTCCCACTTGATGACCTTCGCCGTGAGCGCGAACACCTTCGTCTTGCCATCCATCGCGGGCGCCATCAGCTGATTGCCCTTCCCCTGCGTCTTGGCGGGGAAGGCCTTGATGCCGGCCTCGTGCATCGCGTCCATCTGATCGGCAGCCGTCGTCTGGGCGGAGACGGCTGGGTGCGCCGCCATCGTCCCGCCGGAGTGATCGCTGTCTGGACCCACCTTCGCCGCCGGAGGCGCCTGCGAGACGCCCTCTTTCTTCTGCTCCGACAGCGTTGGCTTGCATGCGGCGAGCGCGCTGCCGGCGAGCACCGTCGCGGCGCTGCTGCGGAGAAACGCGCGGCGCGAGCCGCGGCTGGCTAACAAGGTAGAGGTATCGGACATCGTGTCGTGTCTCACGATGAAGTGGCTCAGTGCGTTGGAAATGTCGAAGCTATGCTCGGCCATCCGTCACGAATGTCGGGGAGGAGACGACGTTCGTCCGGCCTCCACCGACATCCGTGTGGGGCATTCCCTCACACGGGATCCGATCAGAAGGCGACGACCGTGCGGTGTTCGCCCGCGTGCAGTCGCGCGGTAGACGCTGGTACGACGAGTACCGGCCGCGTGGCCCGCCGGATGATCTCCGATGTGACGCTACCGACAACGAGCCGCCGCAGAAATCCACCGCCGTGCGCGGTCACTACCACCAACTCCGCGTCCCATTGTTCGGCGCGCTCGAGCAGCTTTCGCGCGACGCGGCCGTCGAGCGTGGCGTGCTCGACGAGGATCCCGGATGGCACCTCGATCTGCGACTCCAACAGCGCGAAGTCGCCGTCGAGCGCGCTCTGGTACTTCGCGTACCATTCCGCGAAGACTTCCGTCGCGCGCTCGCCCGACTCGCGCACGTGGAGGAGTTGCACCATCGCGCGAGAGCCAGCGAACGCGAACGCGGCGTGCGCGGCGCTCAAGCTCGCCGGCGTGAAGTCCACGCCGACGACAATCCGTCGCGGCGCCGTGCCGAGCTCGGCGGCCACGGCCAGCACGGGCACCGGCGAGGCACGCACGATCGCCAGTGCGTTCTCGCGGCCGAGGAAGCGATCC
This sequence comes from Gemmatimonadaceae bacterium, assembly GCA_040003335.1. Taxonomy (GTDB): domain Bacteria; phylum Gemmatimonadota; class Gemmatimonadetes; order Gemmatimonadales; family Gemmatimonadaceae; genus JALZAE01. Next base: position 8,127 of record JBDUCS010000164.1, read on the forward strand.
AGCAGTGTGTGGGGCGTGAGACCGACCACCAGCAAACCGGCGCCCAGCTCGCGTGCCGCGTCGGCAATCTCCGACGCCGGTGCACCGACACGGATGTCGACGCGCCAGTCGTCCGGGGCGCCGAGCCGCCGGAGCTGTTCCTGCACTCGCGATCGGCGCTCGCCGCGGAGCGCCGCCTCGACGCTCGGGTCGAGCGGCATGCAGACTTCGGGCGTGCTCATCGCCATCCCGCCAGCGACGAATGGGAGCGAGTGAAGCACGGAGACGACCGACACGGGCGCACCCGCGACGGCGGCTAACGCGCGCGCGGTGCGTATGGCGGCGTCCGCGCCGTGAGTCGTATCGCTCGCGACGAGAATCGGAGCGGTCAGCATTGCGCGCGCCGCCTCCGCCTCACGCGAGCAAAAACCTGCGCATCCTGAATTCACGGCGAACATGAGATCTCTCCCGGCAAATCGGACTGCGTTCGATTCTCCGAGCAAGTTC
>JBDUCS010000165.1:0-8588 GCA_040003335.1 Gemmatimonadaceae bacterium
CGCCATGCAGGCAGTCGAGTCGCTGCTCGCGCCCGCGGCACACGATCGAGCGTCGTCGGAGGCGTCCTACGTGCTCCGCGCACATAGACCAGGCGACATGGGTTGGATCATCCACCGGCACGGCGCGCTGTACGCCGCGCAGTACGGATGGGACGAGCGCTTCGAGGCGCTGGTCGCCGAGATCGCCGCGAAGTTCATCCAGCACTTCGATCCGAAGCGCGAGCGGTGCTGGGTCGCCGAGCGCGACGGCGACATCATCGGCTGCATCTTTCTCGTCGCGAAGTCGGCGCGCGTCGCGCAGCTGCGGCTTCTTCTCGTCGAGCCGTCGGCGCGCGGGCTCGGGCTCGGAACGCGTCTCGTGGACGAGTGCGTTTGCTTCGCGCGCCGCGCCGGCTACCGCCGGATCGTGCTCTGGACGAACGACGTGCTCCACGCGGCGCGCCGCATCTACGAAGCGGCCGGCTTCCAGCTCACGGCCCAGGAGAAACACCACAGCTTCGGCCACCGCCTCGTCGGCCAGATGTGGGAGCTGACGCTGTGAGCCCTCAGGGAGTTCGCGGCGCCGGCGGAAGAGGTCCCTTGCCAAACGTCAGAGTATCGACGCGCGCGACGTAGCGGCCATCCTGCCACGGCGCGTAGAAGATCGTGTTCCGGGCGACCGCGGCGTCGATGCCGTCGAGCGATGGGTAGGGCGGCGGACCAAGGACCTTGGCCGAGATGGCGTGCCCCACCGAGTCGAGCTGCACCTCGACCGTGAGCTGCCACGCGTTGAGCCGCTTCGCGCCGACGACGCGCGCGTTGAGCCACGCGTCGATCTCGGGCACGCCGTCGGCGAGCGCGGCGTGGCAGTAGGTGCTGCGGTCGATCTCGATGCGGAGCGGCGCCGCCGACTCGATGCGGACCAGGAGCGTCCACGCGCCCGCCGGTTGGTCCCGCATGGCGTTCATCAGCGCCGTCGCCATAGACTCCGTCAGGTCGGCTGTGAAGCTACTGCTCACCGCCACGGGCAACTCGGCGAATCCGCTGGTGTTGAACGACGCGGCGAAGATCGCGCTCCCTGCCGGCAACTTGCCGACCGAGTTGCGCAGGCCCGGGAGGTCGATCACGTGCACGAGCGCGGGGAACTGCGCCGGCGTCTCCACCGGGACGCAGCGCCGGCCCGGCGGCTCGGCGATCTTGATCTGCGCTCCGGCGCGACGCGATGCCGCGGCCATCACGACGACGGCGATCGCGGCGAACACCACGGCGCGGCGGCGGGGCGGCATCGCGATCGGCGTCGGCTAGATGCCGATCGCGCCGACAGGGGCGAACAGGTGGTCGAGGAAGGCGAACGCGTCGCTCGCCAGTGCGAGCAGCTTGCCGAGCGCGGCGGTCTCCCCGGCCGTCAGCGTGTGACCGCCGGCACCCGTGATCGTGGGCGCTTCGAACGTGCCGGTGATGTGCGCGAACAGCGAGCCGTTCACCGACACCGTCACATCGAGCGTGTCGCCCGTCCCGACGAATACGTAGCGCACCGTCGAGCCGCCGCTCTGTATCGTGAGCTCGATCTGCGACGCGGCGGTGGCGCCGCTCACCACTTCCTGCGCCGCCCCGGTGACGGTGAGTGAGCGCGACGGCACGGTGTAGCTGAAGGCCACCTTCACCGCCGTTTGCTGCGCGACGACGGCCGCCGTCGCGGTCACGCTGAAGTTCACGCGCGTCGTCCCATCGGTGACGAACCCGGCGACGGCGATCGTTGCCGCGGAGAGCGACGTCGCCGTTCCCGCGATCGTGTAGTCGAGATACGTCGTACCGCTCCCGACGACCACCAGCCGCAGTCCGACCGACAGCGGTCCCGACGGCGCGAGGTCGATCACATCGGCATAGCCGACCTCGCTCGCCATCACGGGCGCCTGGGTCAGCGGATCGATCGCGTATAGAATGAACCGCGCGCCGTCCGCCGGCGCGCCGGCGCGCGCCGACACGACGTACTGCTGCGCGCTCGCGTCATAGACAAACGTCTTGCCGCGCGCCGCGGCAGGAATGCTCGCCGCCGAGCGTAGCGTGGCACCGGCGATCGCGATGGCCGCGCGCGTCAGCTCGCGGTGGTCGCCGCCCGCCGTCACCGCCGCGACGCCGCCGAGCAACCTCGTGCCAGCGACGGACGCCGAGAATCCGCCATCGGCGCCGAACCGCGCGCCCATTGCGGCAAAGCTCCGCACGGCTGGGGCGGCGAACGCGGCCTGCACCGCCTCCACATCGGCCTGGGCGCGTGTCGCGTCGAACGTCGCGGAACGGGGGCCCGTGCCATCGCCAGCGCACGCGGCGAGCGCGACGAGCATCGAGAGCGCGGCAAGGCCGCGCGCCTGTCGAATGATCGGCATTAAGTTTCTCAGATGGAATGTTTCACTATTAGCTACCGTTGAAGACGAGCCGGCGCCAGGAGAGGGCACGCGATTTGATGTGAGGCCGATCACGGTGACGGCGTGCCGGCGGTGCTAGTCCTGAAGGCGATGCGCATCCCCACCCGTTTTCTGCGCGCTTCCGCCGAGTGTCTCGTCGCGGTCGCGCTCCTCGCCAGTTGTGGCGACTCCACGAAAGCTCCCGCCCTGATCACGCTCGAGATCAGCCCCGCATCCGGCTCGGTGCAGGTCGGCGCAACGCTCGCGCTCACCGTGCAAGCGAAGGACGGATCGGGCGCGGTGATCACCGGCCAGTCGGTCACCTTCACGTCGTCCGATGAATCCAAGGCGACGGTCACGAGCGGAGGGGTCGTCACCGGCGTCGCGCTCGGCAGCGTCACGATCACCGCGGCGAGCGACGGTAAGTCGGCGCAAGCGGTACTCGCCGTCATCGCGGGACCGCCGGCGCGACTGGTCAAGACGAGCGGCGACGCACAGACGGGGATCGTCGGCTCCGCACTCGGCCAACCGCTCGTGGCCAAGGTGACCGATGTGGGCGGCAATCCGGTGAGCGGCGCGATCATCACGTGGACGCTCACCGGCGGCGGCATACTCGGCGCCGCGAGCGCGACAACGGATGCGACCGGCACCGCGCAGACGACTCTCACCCTCGGCTCCACGCCGGGCACGAGCAGCGTCACGGCGGCGGTCACCGGCGTGAGCCCTAGCGTCACCTTCAGCGAGACGAGCGCCTGGTCCACCGTTCGCGATGATTGGCCGACGTACGGACATGATGCGGCGCGCACGTCGGCCTCCGCGCAGGCGAGCATGCCCGGCGCGCTGCGCGTCGTGTGGCGCTACCAGCCGGCCGGCGTCGCCGGTCACGCGCTCTTGAACGTGACCAACGCGCTGGCGACGGGCGATGGCGTTTTCCTGCAGATGGCGCTGGCGTCGGGTTACGGGTACGGTCTTTCGCCCGCGGTTGACAAAGTGTCGCTCGCCGGGGCGAAGGTGTGGACGTACAACATGGGAACCGACGCCGATTTCGGAAATTGGGGCGCCGTGTGGGGCAATCGCTTCGTGATGAACGACGACGGCATTCGCTACGTCGACATCACGAGCGGGTCGGCGACGGTGAACTTGGGCGTCGACTCGTGGGGCGAGACGCTATCGGACGCGTCGGGGCTGTATCTCGCGAACGACGTGCAGATCGACGGGCCGGGCGTGTACGTCGGATCGCTGAACGCGACAGGTGGTTCGATCTGGAAACAAAATTCGTTCGCGACGTGCCGCGGATCGGCGTCGAACACGGCGGGCGGCCTGGCGCTGGCGAACGGCACCGTCTTCTTCGCGCCGGACTATCATCCCGGAAAGACGACGACGACGTTGCCCTTCTCCTCGGGCGTCTTCGCCTTCTCGGCGGCGGCGGGCGCCGCGGCGGGCTCGGCGGCGACGACGCCGTACAGCCGAATCAGCGCCGACGCGCAGCGCGTGTACCTGGTGGAGAACAACAACACGCTCGTCGCGCGCGCGCAGTCGGATTTGCGCGTCATCTGGTCGAAGACGGTGTCGGGACCGGGCGAGCAGGCGCCGGTGATCGCCAACGGCCTGGTGATCATTGGCACCTCGTCCCGTGTCGAAGCGTATGACGCAGCGACGGGGAGCGCGCGCTGGACCTCCGGCGCCTTGAGCGGTGCCGACGCGCACTGGGGTGCGACGACCCAGGGTGGAAGCTGCGGCACGACGCCCATCCCCGAAGGCACCTACTACTCGACGACGACGCTCGCCGCGGCGCTCCCCAGCAACACGCTGGTGGTGGCGGCGCAGGACGGACTCCACCTGCTGTCACTCGCCACCGGCGCGGAGATCTGGAAAGGCACGGTCTCCGGCGCATCGGGCCGCGTCCGCAATCCGGTGCTGGTGAACGACCCGGTACAGGGTCCGATTCTGTATGTGGTCGACTACAACGCGGTGTACGCTCTAAAGCCCTGACGCACACCCAACAAAGAGAAAAAAGAGAAGACTATTACCGGCTGGTACCGGTAATCAGTCTTCTTTTTTGTTCTTTTTCGGCCATTGACCGGTATTGACAGCATAACGTCACACTGTTTATACTGGCCTAATGTCTTCTGACCCCGATTCCTTCGACATCAACGAGCTCGCCGCCGCCGCCGGCGTGACGGCGCGGACGGTGCGCTACTACGTGCAGCAGGGACTGCTGCCGTCGGCCGGCAGCCGCGGGCCCGGCGCGCGGTACGATCGCGGACACGTTGACCGTCTCCTGCTGATCAAGCGCCTCCAGGCTCAGCATCTCCCACTGGCCGAGATCCGGAAGCGGCTCGAAGGACTGACGGCGAGCGAGTTGAGCGGCGCCTTGGAACAGGTCGCCGACACGCGGAAGAGTTCCGCCGGCGACTACATCCGGCATGTGCTCGGCGGACATCCCGCCCTGACGGCTCGCAAAGCGCCTCCCGCCAGCTGGCCGACAGTGCCGCAACAGAGCCCGACTCCGCTCCCGGTGCCTCCGTGGAAAGCCAACGAACCGGTGGGCTCTGTGCTGGAAGTCTCCCCGGCGGCGTCTTCTGAGATGCTCCAGGCGCCCGCCGCCACGGGATCGGCGAGCGTGCACACGGAGCCCGAGACGTTCGGACCGGCGCCGGCCGCGCGTTCCACCTGGGAGCGGGTCACGTTCGCCGCCGACGTCGAGCTGCATTTGCGTCGTCCGTTGTCCCGCGAGCAGAACCGGCTGGTGGAGCGGTTGCTCGAGTTCGCTCGCCATCTCTTTTCCGAGGATGCCTGACCATGTCGCTCTCCATTCGCACCGACCGCTCCCTCATCCGCGCCGGCGCCAGCAGCGCGCGTTACATCCTGGCGCGCGTCGGCGCGCCGGCCGCGGCGCCGCGGACGACGCGCCTCCCCGTGAACGTCGCGCTCGTGCTCGACCGATCGGGGTCGATGGGCGATGCGCGCAAGTTCACTCTCGCCCGCGACGCGGTCGAGCAGGCGCTCGGCCTGTTGCGTCCGGCCGACCGCTTCTCGTTGGTCGCATACGACACGGAGATCGATGTACTGTCGCGATCCGACTTCGCCACGCCGTCGGCGAAGCGGCGCGCGCTCAGCGCGCTCTCGGAGATCGGCCCGCGCGGCGGCACGGACTTGGGCGCCGGCTGGCTCCGCGGCTGCGAGCAGGTGGCCGACCATCTGCGTGAGGAGGCGGTGAGCCGGTGCCTCCTTCTCACGGACGGCTTGGCCAATCACGGCATCACGGACCGCGATGAGCTGGCGATGCACGCGGCGGAGCTGCGGCGCCGCGGCGTGGTGACATCGACCTTCGGCGTCGGCGCCGATTTCGACGAGCGGCTCCTCCGCGACATGGCGCACGAGGGCGGCGGCAACTTCTACTCTATCGAAGGCGCGGAGCAGATTCCCGGAATCGTCACCGGCGAGCTCGGCGAGGCGCTCGAGGTGACGATGCGTCGCGCGATACTCGAGATCGCTCTCCCAGAAGGCGCGGATGCCGAGCCGGTGAACCGCTTCCGGCACCACCCCGCGTCGGGCGGTGCGTCACTGATCGTCGAGCTGGGCGATCTCGTCTCGCAGCAGGAGATGGCGGTCATCGTCCGCGTGCAGTTCGCGCGTGGCGAATCGGGCCGCACGTCGAGCGCGCGCGTGTCGTTGCGCGGTGATGGCGCCGGCGCGGATGGCGAGCGCGCGGATCTCGTCTGGACCTACGCCGGCCACGACGAGAACGACCGGCAGCCGCGCGATGTCGAGGTGGACCGTGAGGTGGCGACGCTGTACGCCGCGCGGGCGCGGGCCGAGGCGACGGAGGCGAATCGAGACGGCGACTTTCAGCGGGCGCGCGAGGTGCTCGAGCGCACGGCGAAAAAGATCGGCGCGTACGCCGGCAGCGATGAGGCACTACAGCAGGTCGCCGGAACGCTGGAGCACGCCGTGCCGACCTACGCGCAAACGACCATGCCGCCGATGGCGATGAAGGCGTCCTTCTTCGCCGCGGCCGCGGCGACGGTGGCGCGCAGCCCGTTCGGCAAGGCGAAGCGCAAGAGCGAGTGACGCGGTTGCGCGGCGTGCCGCGCGTCTCTTGATTGATCGAAAGCGCCTCGCGAGCCGGCACGGACGCGGGGCGCTCTCGCATCTCCGTGGGGCGCCGCACGCCGGAGTCGTTGATGGCCGAGCTCACCGACGCGATCGTGTACTACGCAGTCTTCCTCTTGTCGACGACGCTGCACGAGGCGGCGCACGCCTGGGCCGCCATGCGCGGCGGTGATCTCACGGCATATCACGGCGGCCAGGTGTCGCTCGATCCGCGACCACACATCAGGCGCGAGCCGTTCGGCATGGTGGTGCTCCCGATCCTGACGTCGTTGATCGCGCACTGGCCGATCGGCTACGCCAGTGCGCCGTACGATCCGAGGTGGGCGCGCCGGCATCCGAACCGCGCCGCCCTCATGGCCCTCGCCGGTCCCGCGGGCAATCTCCTGATCGCGCTTGTGGCCGCGCTCCTCATCCGTGCCGGCATGCTGCTGGGCGTTTTCCACGCGCCGCAGCAGATCAGCTTCGGCCACATCACGGCGAGCGACGCGGGGAGCGCCTGGTCGGCGGCCGGCACGATGCTCGGGGGCTTCTTCTCCGTGAACGTGGTGCTGGCCGCCTTCAATCTCATTCCGCTCCCACCGCTCGATGGAAGCGGCGCCGTCCCGCTGGTGTTGAGCAAGACGGCCGCCGAGCGCTACCAGGATTTCATCTGGAGCACGCCCGCGATCGGATTCATCGGGATGTTCGTGGCATGGCGGCTCTTCGACGCCGTCTTCCACCCGATCTTTTTCGGCGCCGTCGGGCTGCTGTATCCGGAGATGACGTACGGCTAGAATCGTGAACGAGCCACGATCCTCGATTCCTCGGTCTAACTCGTCAGCAGTTGCTGGATCATCAAGACGCCATCGCCGAGGAGGCGGGCGCGACCGCGATCGGCGCCGCCTTTGGCGACTTGGGCGGCGACGGTCATGCGCTCGACGTCCTGGGAGGTGAGCCGCGCGTACTTCATGCCGGTGAACTCGCTGTAAGAGCTGAGACAGCGGCGGCTGATCTCGCGTACGCCGGCGTCACTGTCGCGCGACAGCTTCACGCAGAGCTGGATCACCTGGGGACTCGTCATCGTCACCTTCTACACCTCGAGGATCGCGCTCGCGCTCGGCTCCGGCGGCGTGTACGCGTGCACTAATAATACGTGCTGTACTCGCGTTTACCTATAGTATCGCGTCGTGGTATTTGCGCGCCGGCACATTGCCGAGGGTATCGGGACACGTTAGTATTCGGTGGTAGTAGGTGACCCGCGGTACACCGGCACGGGGCGCAGCCTGGCCCGGCCTCACCGTTCTTTTTTCGAGCGACGCCGTGATTCGTCTGCGACTCGCCGACGTTTTGGCCCGCAAGGGCTGGACGCCGTATCGTCTTGCCCGCGAGACGGGACTCACCGTGCCGACCGCCTACCGGCTCGCCGACCCCGAGCAGCGCTTCGGGCGCTTTACCGCCGACACGCTCGACAAGCTCTGTGCCGCGCTCGGCGTGCAACCCGGCGACCTGCTCGAATGGATCATCGAAGCGCCGAGCCGGTCGCGAGGCGCCGCCAAGCGTCCGCCTGCCGCGCGGGCCCGGCCGAAAGCGCGCCGCTAGCACGAGCGCAGTAATCCACTATTCCGATGCCGTCGTTGCGCATTTCATGAGGAAAGAACGCATGGCCAATCCCGCCACCATCGCCGACCCCGGCATCCAAGCGACCGCGCTCCAGGAGAAACGCGCTGCGCGCGCCTGGCGCGAGATCGCCGCCAGGTACCACACGGGCCAGGTCTGGCGGCCGATTGCGCAGCTCGTCGTCACGTTGATTCCGCTGTTCGCGATTCTCATCGCCATGTATTTCAGCCTCGGTGTCTCGTACTTCCTCACGCTCGCCCTGGCGCCGTTCGGTGGCGCATTTCTGCTACGCACCTTCGTGTTGATGCACGACTGCGCGCACAACTCGTTCTTCCCGTCGCGGCGCGCCAACGAGATCGTCGGCGCGATCACCGGCGTCATGTCGCTCACCCCGTTTGGCCTCTGGCGCCGCGATCACGCGCTCCATCACGCCAGCTCCGGCGACCTCGACCGCCGCGGCCACGGCGACATCCGCACGCTCACGGTGCGCGAGTA